>JAVZJU010000028.1:0-5262 GCA_038870595.1 Bathyarchaeia archaeon | reverse complement strand
TCTGGTTGGAAAAACTTGAGGGTTCTACTTTTATCGCCTTAATTTCTGCTTGCGCTGCCTTCGGTATAATTTGCGATTCACTAGTTGCTCCGCTACCTTATTCCGGTGTTTGGTACAGTTGGATTTTCATATCTGAGCCGATAACTGGTATATTGCTTGGACCGTGGGCTGGCTTCCTTGCGAACCTCATCGGGGTTATGATTGGGCACCTCATAAATTACATTGATGCGTATGAGTTTCTTTTCACCCTCGGCGCCCCTCTCGGAGCTATGATCTCGGCGCTCGCTTTCAGAAGAAGATGGGGCATAATTTTAACATATTATCTAGCCCTCTTAGGAGGCTTCTTCGCCGCTCCAGTTTCTTGGCAGCTTCCTTTTTGGGGGATGTGGGATGTCTATTTAGCTTTTGCCAACTTGCTATTTTTGGCCGTTATTACATCAAAATGGAAAAATTTGTGGAATACAAAATCTAAAAAACGTTTAATCTACATTCTCGCTCTCAGCGTGTTTATCGGCTTAGAGGCAGATGTTCTTTTCCGCATCTTCATTTTTGTGCCATGCCAAACCTACAATCTATTTTATGGTTACAGCGTTGAAGGGCTCCAAGCCATATGGGCTTTAGGCGCCGTTGAAACCCCAATAAAAGTAGCTTTATCAGCCATTATAGCATCCATAGCAGGTCCACCAATAATTGATGCTATACGTAAATTGAAATTACCCGTTTAGAATGGCTGAAGTTTATTATAAATGACCTTTGCAAGGTCGTTAGCTTTGTGAAGGGATATTTCGCGGCTTTCTCCTTCAGCCAAAACTGAACATAACGGTTCCCCTTTTTCAATAATGCTTTGTGGAGGAGGGATATTTCGCACACCTTTTAAAGTTGTAAGGTCTGGAACAACGACGCGCCCAGGAGCATATAAGACGAGGCGAGTGCAAAAATTTGAAGGTGACCTTATCGTCGGCAGTTCGTTGTATAGGCAAGCTTTGACATGGGCATCGACGAGATTTATTCCTAAAACTCTCTCCATGCAGCCCAAAGTTCCCTGAAACCGCGGATTCACCTCTATCACATAAGGTGTTCCATCTTCTGAAATGACAATGTCAATGCCATTCGAACCTATAAGACCAAAGTGCAAGGCGATTTTTTCAGCTATAAATTGACATTTTGCTAAAAGTGACTCGGTTGTTTGAAGAGGCACGATATTACCGCAATAGCCAAAAGGCTCCTCTTGAAAAACCGATGGCAACCCTAACAGTTGCTCATTTATGGACAAAATCTTAACCTCTTTTTTATTAGCCAAAAGGGATATGCTTGCATGAAAGCCTCTAATCAGTTTTTGGACGACAACTCTGCCAGCCGTTTTAAACGCTGATGACAAAGCTTCCGATAGTTCTGAAAAATTCGATGCAACTTTTATTCCTATTCCTCCAAAGCCACTGGTTGGTTTAATGACGATAGGGTACCCAATCTTGGCGGCGGCTTCCTTCGCTTTCAAAAAGCTTTTAACAACAACTGTTTCAGGATGGGGAATGCCTAGCGCCTTGAGTTCTTTAAAGAATCTCTGCTTTTCGCGAACTTTTCTAATAACGTTGGGCGAATTCCCCAGTATCGGCGCTATGCGATTCAGCTCGTAAAGGATGTCGAACTGGTCGTCAAGACCTGAGGAGAGCAAAATTGCATCTATATTATGCTTTTTCACAAAATTTTTTGCCAGTTTAAAGAGAACTTGTGGGTTAAAAAAGGCGCTCTTATCTCCGTCACCTTCGCTTTTGCGATGCTTTATTGCGGACTCGTAATCGTCGCAAGTCCATTGTAGGTCAACGTCGTCGAAATAGTCAACGGCGTAAACGTTGTATCCGGCGCTTTTTGCAGAAGCGGCAATAAAAGTTGTGTCTATGCCTATAACCAAGAAGTTCCGCATTTTTGTGATTGTCAACGGCAAGCTTGCTCCACTTTGCAGAAACGGAAGAGCCAAAAATGGGAAGAGTAAATTTATGTTGGTGGGGGAGGCGGTTGCTGTCTTTTAAGTTCCAGATGTTCTGTTATCATTAAGACGCCCTCGATTATCAGAAATATGCCAACTATTATGTTTAGGAGCTCCTTCCACGCTATCACTATTATGCCAAAAACTATGCATATAATGGCTAAAACTGGTCTAGGAACTGTTATCCCAATTTTCCTTAAACCTTTTTCGACGACTTCTGTCATCTCTTCCTACCTCTAGAACTTCATAATTATTTTCAATATTTAAAGTATTCCAGATATGTTCTCTTATGTTTAAAGAAACTGTTTTGTAACAGCAATTTTTAAACGTTTAGGCCGCATTAGACAAGGGGCGAGGTTGAAGGCTTTGGCAAAACAGTTCAAAACAGTTTTCATTTTTCTAGACACTGATAAGCACGCGAGTCCATTTGATATTTTGGCAACAATAGATGTTCTACCGGAAGCCGCTATTTTAAAATATGAAAATGTCACGGTGGAAGACGCTGAAAGACTTGTCTATGACGCCATGTTCCCTCGTGGTCCCGAAGGCGCAAAACACACCAAGATTTTCATTAACGGACGCAACTTTGAGCTGACAAACGAGATTTTAGAGAGAATAAAGAAATGCATGTTTCCGCCTTTCGAACTCAGCGTAGTAATAGACCCAAGGGGCGCCTACACAACAGCTTCAGCCGCTGTTGCAAAAACCCTTGAAGCCTCTATGGTTAAGGGCTTCGGAAGCCTTGAAGGAAAAACAGTAACAGTCTTGGCTGGAACCGGGCCAGTGGGGCAAACCGCCGCAAGGCTTTATGCTTCTGAAAAGGCGAAAGTTATCGTCACGTCAAGAGACCTCAAGAGGTCTACAGCGGTGGCGGAAAAAATAAACGAAGAATTTAAAGAGGAAAGAGCAAAAGGGGTTGAAGCCAAAACTCCAGAAGAAATTGGGGCGGCTATAAAAGATGCCGAGATAGTTCTGGCGGCTGGGGCTGCTGGCATTCAGCTTCTACCATTGAATACGCTTAAGGAGTATGGAAAGAACTGCAAAATTGTAGCCGACATTAACGCTATTCCACCCTTAGGTGTTGAAGGCTTAAAACCTACATGGGATATGAAAGAAATAATTCCAAACGTTTTTGGCATAGGCGCCCTTGCTATAGGAGTCCTAAAAAGCGCGATAGAAGCCAAAATGATTAAGATGGCTGCAGAAGAGCCGAAGGGCATCTTTGACTATAAGATCGCCTACCAAATAGCCAAAGAAGCTGTTACCAAAAAGCTGGAGAGCGTAAAAGGCAAAACTTCATCAGAGCCACATTGGCTTCCCTAAGGAAATCGATATTAACATGTTAAAACTGTTCATGAAAGTGAAAAGCCTTAAAATTAAATTTTAAAATATCCACAAGGCTGGGCTGAAACAATGCAAAGTATGACAAAAATCGAAGTGGCTGGTTACGACGAGAAAGATAAGTTTGGACCATGCTTCATAGTGAAATCTTCAGCCGGATACATTGTAAAAATTGCCGATACTTTCGCCGAGATGTTTCCTTTGTGGGCTGGAAGAATGCTTATTACGGCGGACAGCGAAAAATGGGCTTTAACCGCCGCTGAAGTGGCAACTGGTTTTGCCACAAGTGTCATTATGGCTCCCGCTGAGGCTGGAGTTGAAGGAATCGTTCCCAAAGAAAAAACTCCGGATGGACGAGTAGGCGTTTTAATCCAAATCTACAACCGGAACCGTTTCGACCTGAAGAATCAGATGGTTCTACGTATTGGACAGTGCATAATGACTTGCCCGACAACGGCGGCTTTCGACGCTTTGCCAGAAGCGAAAAGAAGGGTTAAAGTCGGGCGGAGTCTCCGCTATTTTGGCGATGGCTTCCAAAAGAAAGGCATCATTGGTGGCAGGAAGGTTTGGAGAATCCCAGTTATGGAAGGTGAATTCATAGTAGAAGACTCTTTTGGTGTTGTGGAGGCTGTAGCCGGGGGAAACTTTCTCATACTGGCAAAGGACAAAAACTCGGGACTGCAAGCCGCAGAAGGGGCCGTAAAGGCAATAAAAAATGGCGCAAGCGGAGTTATAATGCCTTTTCCAGGTGGAGTTTGTCGATCTGGCTCTAAGGCTGGCTCCTTAAAATATAAGCTTAAGGCTTCAACAAACCATCCCTTCTGTCCAACACTGAAGAAAGTTGTGGAAGACTCTCAGCTGCCAGAAGATGTCAACGCCGTCTATGAAATAGTCATTAACGGCTTGACAGTTGAGGCTGTCAAGAAGGCTATGGGTGAAGGCATAAAAGCAGCCATAAATGTTCCCGGCGTTCTGCGAATCTCCGCTGGCAACTACGGCGGAAAACTTGGACCATATAAGGCTTTTCTGAGAGAAGTTTTAGGCTTGTCCTAACCTTTATTTGTCCAATATTTTTATTTGACCCGTTGCCATGTAGCCTTATAGCATTAAACTTTGTGTGAAAAATTTGAGCACCCCTAAAAAAAGGACGTCCCTCGAACTCTTCCGGTTAAAAAAGATACTGAACACGCTAGCCAATAAAGAGGGACGAGGAACAGAGCTCATTTCGCTTTACATTCCACCAGGGAAGCAGATAAGCGAAGTCATGAACATGCTTAGAGAGGAATACGGCACCGCTTCGAACATAAAATCCACAACAACCCGCAAAAATGTCCAAGACGCCATTATAAAGGTTCAGCAGCGCCTAAAACTTTTCAAAGAAACCCCAGAAAACGGGCTTGTAATATTTTGTGGGGCGGTTCCCCAAAATGGCGCCGGAAGCGAAAAAATTGAGACATATGTGATTATACCGCCGGAGCCCATAAACATATATCTTTACAGATGCGACTCTCGTTTCCATACAGAGCATTTGCAAGAGCTTTTAAGGGAAAAGGAGACGTATGGCATACTCCTCATTGACGCGACAGCCGCGACTCTTGCAACTCTTCAAGGTAGAAGACTTGAAATAGTTAGGGAAGTGACCTCTGGTGTTCCGGGGAAGACACGTGCTGGAGGGCAATCTGCCAGAAGGTTTGAAAGACTTAGGGAAATGCGCCTCCAAGAATATTTTAGGCGTGTAGGCGAACATGCAAACGAAGTTTTCCTTCCCATAGAGAATTTGAGGGGTATAATTATTGGTGGGCCCGGACCAACTAAATACGACTTCGAGAAAGGCGACTACCTAAATTACCAGCTGAAGGAGAAAATCATTGACACTGTTGACACGGCTTACGTTGACGAACAAGGGGTAAAAGAAATAGTGGACAAGGCGCCAGAGA
>JAVZJU010000027.1:0-5388 GCA_038870595.1 Bathyarchaeia archaeon | reverse complement strand
TGGCGGCTCCAACACGTTTTATCGGCGACGAGAAGGGCTGGGTTAAGCAGATGGAGTGCATACAGATGGAGCTTGGACCACCAGACGAGTCTGGAAGGCGCCGACCAGTGCCAGTTAAAGGCTCAGAATTCCTAATGGACACCGACACCGTAATCATTGCTATTGGGCGAACTCCAAACCCGATAATCCAACGCACAACAGAAGGCTTAGCCGTCACAAAATGGGGCACCATAGTGGCTGACGAGAATGGCAAAACAAGCCTTGAAGGCGTTTATGCCGGAGGCGACATAGTCACAGGCGAAGCAACCGTAATAAGCGCCATGGGAGCCGGAAAAAGGGCCGCCAGAGCCATCCACGAATACCTAATGAGCAAAAAATAGTCAAATTTAGGCTTCCGCCAAACCATAAATTGGATACCCTCTCTATACATTTTTTGGCTTGGAAAAAAGCCAATAGCAACCCTCCCTCTATAGATTTTAAATTGCGAAAATGGCTTCGAAAAACAGCCCAAAGTGACTACCCCCTCCCCTCTAGATTTTCTTACACTAAAGTTCTTTGTGCATCCCGTGTTAAGCTATAATGCTATTGCATAAAAATTTAATAAACCCGTAAATTTTTAGCCCAAAATAAACTTCAATACGCCGAAAATTTGCAAAAATTTTTAATTTTGAGCCAAATAAATTAAATTGTAGAGATGAAGCATTATGAGGATATTAGTTGTGCTTTTTCTGTTCATTAATTTTATTTTGTGCTTTTATATAGCCTATGAGCTTTTTAGGACAGCAGATTATTTAACTGACGCTTTAGATTACTTCCACTTGCTGGTTTATCCTCACCGGATTTTAATATTCTTAAAGTGTTAGGCATCTATGTTATTTTGCTAGGTTTGTCTGGTTTTGCAATAGCATATTGGGTCTATGAAGATGGGAAGAATGTTAATAAGCTCATACGGGCGCACAAGATTTTAATGCGTGCTAAAGCGCAAGTAAAACCCGTAATAAAAGAACACGAGGAAATACGATTTTTAGAATGTCCAGAATGCGGTGAGGAATTAGAAGAAGACTTTGAAGTTTGCCCCAAATGTGGTTACGAATTAAAACCAACAACATGTCCTAAGTGCAAAAGGGAAATTTCAAGAACATTTGACTTTTGTCCATATTGTGGAAATAAATTACAGGAAGAAGCATAGGTAAAATTTAATCCCAACCCAACGTTGAATTTTCAAAGATAGAGAAAAATGGATTTTAGTTTGTTAGTTGTATGAGTCTTGGTTTCCATGAGTCTTTCTTGTTGCGTAGGTAGGTATTTAGCAAACAATAGAGTCTCTTCACTGATTAAAGTTTCTATTATAATCGCAAATTTTTCTTACCCTTTCAGCTTTTTAGTGCTTCTCCTAATGCCAGCACGCCGACCGCTATAGTGGCGCCAATTAAGGCGGTTATTGCTTGAAAGCCTCCGGGACCAGGCGTATGCTCAATAAGTGCTCCTATAAGCCAGCCTGCAAGTGTGAATAGGGCTATGCCGATGAATGCGAAGCTAAACTTCACCTTATCCATCACAACAATCATCCCTTTCTCTATCAAACACTAGGCTGATTTAAAAGTTATAAGTTTAATCAACTTTGAAAATGCGGTTTAGTTTTAGGTAAACTTTTAATCTTCGCCGCCGAATTTTCATGGTGCTGGTGTCTTTGGCTTGGTTACCTTACATCTTGACAAGATTTTTAACCCTAAAAGCGTGGCTGTTGTGGGTGCCAGTGACGAGGAAGGTTCTGTAGGCTACGCCCTAATGAAAAATTTTCTGGAGGCTGGTTTTGAGGGGGAAGTTTACCCAGTAAATATCCGCAAAAAAGAGATTTTAGGCGTAAAAGCCTACCAAACCGTAGAGCAGCTTCCAAAAACTGTTGATTTGGCAGTTATAGCCACTCCAGCCAAAACCGTTCCGGACGTGGTTGAGCAGTGCGGCAGAGCCGGAATAAAAGGGCTAATAATTATAAGTGCTGGTTTTAAGGAGACCGGTCCAGAAGGCAAAGCCCTCGAGGATAAGATTCTTGAGATAAAGCGGAAATACGATTTACGCATTATTGGACCCAACTGTTTGGGAATTATCCGCCCAAGCATACGCTTAAATGCAACGTTCATTAATAAGATGCCAAGACCCGGCAACATTGCCTTCATAAGCCAAAGCGGAGCCCTCGGCACAGCCATACTAGACTGGGCTGTTCACGAAAATGTTGGCTTCAGCCACTTCGTCTCCGTAGGCTCAATGATTGATGTGGACTTCGGCGATTTAATAGATTATTTTGGAACAGACCCGAAAACAAGGAGCATCCTCATGTATATTGAAGGCATAACCAACGCCCGAAAGTTTATGAGCGCCGCAAGACACTTCGCCAGAACCAAGCCCATAATTGTTGTAAAGGCTGGAAAATACAGCGAAAGCGCAAGGGCAGCCGCCTCGCATACGGGTTCGCTAACAGGCGAGGATGACGTTTATGATGCAGCGTTCAAACGTGCCGGAATAGTACGCGTAGAAGAAATAGCAGACCTATTCAACTGCGCCGAAGTTTTAGGCATGCAGCCGCTGCCTCGCGGTCCAAACCTTGCAATAATAACGAATGCTGGCGGTCCAGGCGTGATGGCTACCGACGCCCTCATAGGGATGGGAGGCAAACTCGCAAAGCTAAGCTCCCGGACAATGGACTATCTCAACAGCATTCTTCCGCCATACTGGAGCCATGGAAACCCCATAGACATTTTAGGCGACGCCAAAGCCGACCGCTACAGAGCAGTTTTAGAAGCATGTCTAAACGACGAAAACGTTGACGGAATCCTCATCATTTACACGGCTCAAGCAGTGGCGGAACCTGTTGAAATTGCAAAGAGCTTAGTGGAGCTTTTGAAAAGCAAGGGGCAGCGGGGCAAAACAATCCTAACGTCTTTTATGGGTAAGAAGGCTGTGGAAGAAGCGAACCTCATATTTAACGCCAATGATATTCCAACTTTTTCCACTCCGGAGCAAGCGGTGAAAACCTACCTTTACATGTACCAGTATAAGCGAAACCTCGAACTGCTCTATGAAACCCCCGAAGAATTGCCCGTGGACCTCTCTCCGCCAAAGCTTCCTATACTGGCTATTTTGAAGAGTGCAGCATTTGAAAACCGTGAAGTGCTAACAGAGTTTGAAGCTAAAAAGGTTCTGGAGTTCTACAACTTTCCAGTTGTGAAGACTTATGTCGCCAAAGACGAGGATGAGGCTGCTACCATCGCCTCGCGGATTGGCTATCCAGTGGTTTTGAAGATTCTTTCCCCGCAGATAGTTCATAAGACGGATGCTGGCGGCGTAATCCTCGACATTAAAAGCGAAGACGAAGTTAGAGAAGCCTTCAGAACCATAATGAAGAACGCCAAAAAATACGATCCGAAAGCCAAAATAATCGGCGTCACGGTTCAGCCGATGGTTAAGAAGCGTGGCTATGAGGTTATTTTAGGGTCAAAGAAGGACATAGTCTTCGGTCCAGTCATAATGTTTGGGATGGGCGGCATAGGCGTGGAGCTTTTCAAGGACTTCTCCATAGGCTTGCCGCCGCTAAACCAGACGTTGGCTAGACGCATGATGGAAGAAACCAAAGTCTACCAGCTTTTGAAAGGTTACCGCGGGATGCCACCAGCCAACATTAAACGCCTAGAAGAAGTTATGGTTCTCTTCTCGCATATGCTAATAGACTTTCCACAAATAAAGGAGATTGACATCAACCCACTGCTTGTGGACGAAAAAGACGCCATAGCCATAGACGCCCGCATAATAATAGACAAAGAACTCCTATTCAAGAAGGTTGAGCCACACCAGCACTTGGTTATAAGCCCCTACCCTAAAAAGTATGAAACCTTATGGAAACTCCGAGACGGCAGAACAGTGCTGTTGAGACCCATAAAACCAGAAGACGAGCCTTTGTGGCTTGAAATGTTCAAAAACTGCTCAGAAGAGTCCATCCGCTACAAGCTTTTCCAGACCCTTAAGCACATGCCCCACGAGGTTAGAGTCCGCTACTGCAACATAGACTATGACCGAGAAATAGCCATAGTCGCCGAACTAACAGAAAACGGCAAAAGAAAAATCATCGGAACAGCCAGAGTCAGCATAGAACTTGACGGAAAAACAGGCGAAATAGCCTTTCTGGTGGCGGATCCGTGGCAAGGCTTAGGTTTGGGAACAAAGCTCGTGGACTACGTTATAGAAATATGCAGAGAAAGAGGCCTAGAAAGCATTTATGGAATAATGCTTCCAGAAAATCGGAAAGCGATTGAGCTTATGCGAAACTTAGGCTTCCAGCTGAAGTATATGGAGGACGGCACAATAAGGGGAACCCTAAACTTAAAAGAAGAGGAACTACCAATCAAACCATTGGAAAAAGCGACAGCAATGGAAACTGCGCTCAGCGTGGAAAAGACGACAGACAAAGAGGCTGAAAAAGCAGCAACAAACTAACATTCTCTTTATATTTTAAACTTGAATTAAGCTTAATGAAGCATATTTTTCTATTTACTCAATGAGCTAAATTTAAATTATAGAAGCTGCAATAATCTAGCTTCATTAAAATTATATATAACTGGTGAGAGAATGGAGAAAACCCAGAAACTGAAGTTCGCCTTTTACTGGGCAGCAAGTTGTGGCGGATGCGAAATCGCCGTTCTGGACATCAACGAGAAAATCTTGGATGTAATAGCCAAAGCAGACATCGTTTTTTGGCCCGTAGCCATGGACATAAAATATAAGGATGTTGAAGCCATGCCCGACAAAAGCATAGACGTCTGCTTCTTCAATGGCGCTATCCGAAACAGCGAGCAAGAGTATATGGCGAAACTGTTGAGGCAAAAGTCTAAGGTGCTTGTGGCTTTCGGCTCATGCGCTTGCGACGGCAGCGTCGTAGGCCTAGGCAACCTGTGGAACAGAGAGAAAATCTTCGAAAGAGCCTACTTCGAAACTCCTTCAACAAGGAATCCTGAAGGAGTAACGCCCCAAACAAGATTTAAAGTGCCGCAGGGCGAGCTTGAGCTTCCAGAGTTTTACGACACTGTTAAGACTTTAGCGCAAACAGTTGACGTGGACTACTTCATTTCTGGCTGTCCACCACCGGTGCCAAGGGTTATCGATGCCCTAGAAGCTATCCTAAACGGGAAACTTCCGCCGAAGGGCGCAAACCTCCTCTTCAACAAGTCGGTCTGCGATGAATGCCCAAGAGAAAAGAAAGACCGAAAAATCACTCAGGTAAAGCGAATCTACGAGATAGAAGACGACTATAAAACGTGCTTCCTAGACCAGGGCGTAATATGCATGGGACCCGCCACGAGAGGCGGATGCAGCGCCCAATGCTTAAAGGCGAACATA
>JAVZJU010000026.1:0-6228 GCA_038870595.1 Bathyarchaeia archaeon | reverse complement strand
CGTGGCTCCAGCCTCTCGGATGTGGTAGCCGCTTATGCTTATGGTGTTCCACTTTGGCACGTTTTTGGCGCAATATTCGAAAATGTCTGTGACTAGGCGCATGGAAGGCTTAGGTGGAAAGATATACATGCCTCTGGCAACATACTCCTTCAAAATGTCATTCTGCACAGTGCCATCAAGCACGCTCTGCGGAACACCATGCTTCTCGCCCACAACAATATACATGGCGAGCAGAACCGCCGCCGGCGCATTAATAGTCATAGAAGTTGTAATTTTGTCCAAGGGTATGCCGTCAAAAACTATTTCCATATCCCGCAAAGTGCTAACGCTCACGCCAGCCTTGCCAACTTCGCCCCTCGCCATAGGATGGTCGCAATCATAACCCACCTGCGTTGGAAAGTCAAAAGCCACGCTTAATCCGGTCTGACCTTGGCTTAACAAGTATTTGAAGCGCTGGTTTGTCTGCTCAGCGGTGCCAAAGCCGGCATACTGCCTCATAGTCCAAAAACGAGCTCTATACATGGTTGGATAAACGCCACGCGTGAAGGGATACTCGCCAGGAAAACCTAAATCTCCAAAATAGTCTAGATTGGCGATGTCTGCTGGTGTGTAGAGGCGGCTTACTGGTATATCAGAGCTTGTTAAAAACTTGCCCCGCTCCGGAAGTCTCTCAAGGCTTTTAGCGACAGTCTCCCTTTCCCAGCGCTCCCTTTCACGCCTAACCCTTTCCAGTATTCCCATGTCAAACAAGTCGGATACACCAAAACTACATTGACTTAAAGCATATAAATGGTTGCTTCGGAAAGCTTACAAGAAACAAATATAAGAAAATCTATATTCATTTAATCTTGAAGGCAGGGCCAGCGAAATTGAGGGTTAAAGTCGAATACATCGGGCATATCAAAGAGATAATCCGAAGCGGTAGAGAGGAAGAGCTAGAAATCTCTGAGGGCGCCTCCCTTGCAGATTTACTTTCCATGCTTGCCGAGAAATATGGCGAGCCCTTCCGCAAAGCCGTCTACGAACCCGGCGGCTCAGATGTGAAACAAAGCTTCATAATAACGGTTAACGGCTACTTGCTAAACCAGCTCAGCGGCGGAGTGGAAACAAAACTCAAACATGGAGACCACGTAATTTTAATGTCCATAGTGAGCGGCGGCTAAAACATTTCGATTTTTTAAATTTCAGAACATTTTATAAGCTAAACAAGAAGCACATATTCTCTTCAAAAGGTGACATGCTTGAAAAGGATAGACGCCTTAAAAAAGAAAGCCTTCGAAGAAAAAGGTTTTGACGGTTTCTTAATAACAAACGAGGCTAACATGCTTTATTTTGCCGGTTTCCCCGGAGCCACATGCATCCTATTCCCCAAAAATGGCGAAAACATGCTCTATGTTTACGGCGTCAACTATGAGCAGGCAAAGGCCGAAGGTAAAGGTTTCACAGTTGAGCTTGTTAAACGCGACGAAAACTTAGCGGCAAAGGTTGCCGCAAAAATAAAGGATTTAGGCATAAAAAAGCTAGCCTTCGACACATTAACCTATGAAAACTATCGCGGTCTGGCAAAGTTTCTACGGGGCAAGGCCAAGCTTAAGCCCCAAGGCAAGCTTGTCTGGGAACTCCGCAAGGTGAAGACTACTGAAGAGATTGAGCTGATGCGTAAAGCGGGCGAACTCACATGTGAAGGAATGAGGACAGCTTATGAGGTTATAAGGCCCGGCATCCGCGAGTATGAGGCTGCAGCCGAAATAGAATACGCCATGAGAAAGAAGGGCTCATGGGGAACAGCCTTCGACACCATAGTGGCTTCCGGCGTGCGCTCCGCCTACCCCCATGGAGGCTGCACAGACAAGATAATCCGCGAAGGCGACCTAGTTGTAGTGGACATCGGCGCTTCTTACCGCTATTATCGCTCAGACATGACAAGAACACTGGTGGCCGGAAAACCATCAGAAAAACAGAAACGCCTCTACGAAATCGTAAAAACAGCCCAGCAGAAAGCAGTCCAAACCATAAAAGCGAAGGCAAAAGCAAAAAACATAGACACAATAGCAAGGAAAGTCATTGAGGAGGCCGGATACGGCGAACACTTCGTCCACAGCCTAGGCCACGGCGTAGGCTTAGAAGTGCATGAACCTCCAGTCCTTGGGCAACAGAGCAAAGACAAACTGGCAGCAGGCAATGTGGTGACAATTGAACCCGGTATATACTTTGTTGGCTTCGGAGGCATCCGAATAGAAGACACTGTACTCGTAAAGGATCAATGCGGAGAAAAATTAACTGATGGATTGTACGCTCTTACCCTCAACATGTCATAAAAATGTTGTGTTGTAAAGGCGATTAAAGCGGATGCTACTGATTTACCTTGCTCGGAATGACCTCTAAAACCTTGAGGATCTCCGCCGCGTCTTCGTACTTTCTACCATCAATTATGACAGTTGGCGTCTTCTTAACCCCTTTCTTCAAAGCCTTTAATTTGTCGGTTAAATGTGAAACGTCATAAACCAGCAATACATCGTTGGTTCCTTTAACTATTCGCAAAGCCTTCTCCAGAACCATGTAGTCTTCTTGCTGCAGTATGCGTCCTTTAAATTTGGATTCCAAATCACGGTAAGCCCAGTTAACCATTTCAGGCCCGCAATACATGTGCTGTGACATTTCTCTGTAAAAGCCTATGTCCACAGATGGTGAAGCTGAGCGGACAAAAACCTCAATCAACATTTCTATCACCAATAATTTAATCAAAAATTGAAATATTTAATTTTGCCGAACACTATATGCGAGGTGGCTTCAAGATGGGCGAGCTTTTTATAAGGTCGCTGCAGTACATATTGCCAGTTTACGCGGGCGCCATCATTCTTACTTTATTATTTGAACGAATAACACATTTTAAGCGTTGCCCGGTGGTTTTTGCCTCAGCGCGTCGGGAATCTATGCTTGGTATTTTCCTTTTTGTGTTCTCGATTGGCATAGGGGGTCTCAATCAAAGTTGCCTTTTATACTTTTTTGGCAACTCTGTTTGAAGAATATGAGATGCCAAAATTTACCTTGTTACATTTGGCTGTTAGAATACTTATTTTAAGCGCGACATTTATCCCTTCGCTGTTGCTTTGCTAATAAGGCGTCAGAGTTTGATGACCATAGGCTTGTCGAGGCAAAACCTATTTTCTTCCACGCTTTTGGGCGTTTTGCTTGGCGGTATAAATATTCTATCCTACGCTATAGCTTTTAATAAACTAAACGTGATAGTTGGTGGGCTCCAGCTTTATCACCTCTACTATTTCATTTATACGCTATGTATCGGCTTTACTGAAGAAGCCATTTTCAGGGGCTATTTACATTTGCGTTTCACAGCTTGGCTTGGTGCAAGTAGAGGTCTTGTTTTAACAGCGCTACTGTTTGCCATTGGTCACATAGGCTCAACAATCCCCAACGTGATTTCGACATTTATTTTTGGCTTAATAACCGGATGGATCATGCAGAAAAGCCAAAATATTGTAGGATTGTCCATATGGCACGCTTTCCAAGATTGGGTCTGGGTATTATACTATGCCTAGATGTTATTTTACAAAATCTTTAGAAAGGGTAAATGATAAAACTATGAGTTGCAAGAGGTGTTAGGCATGTCAGAGAGAATGTGTGTTATAATAATTGACATGCTTAACGATTTTGTTATTGGTGATCTGAAGTGTGAGAGAGCCCAACGCATAATTCCTAATCTTAAGAGACTTGTGGAGGCAGCTCGCAAGTATGGCGTTCCAGTCGTTTATAGTAATGATGCCCATTATCCTAACGATTTTGAGGTTGTCCACCGTTGGGGCAAACATGCCATAAAAGGCACCAGGGGCGCCGAGGTTATTCCAGAACTTAAGCCCACGGAGAAGGATTTTGTTGTGGAGAAGCGAACTTACAGCGGTTTTTACGAGACTGGTTTGGACCCGCTTTTAAGAAGCCTATACAATGGTGAGGGTGTAAAAACGGTTATTCTTGGCGGTTTGCACACTCACATTTGCGTGCGGCACACGGCTGCGGACGCCTTCTTCAGAGGCTACAAAATAATCGTGGCAAAGGACGGTGTGGAATCCTTCACACAAGAAGACCACGAACAGGGTTTAAAGTACTTGGAGTACGTTTACAACGCAAAAATAATGGCCGTCGACGAGATCATAAGCGAGATGGCGAAAAGCCGAAAACAGGGTAAAGGCCATGCAAAATAAACTGAAAATTGAGAACTTTCAAGACTCAAACATAGACGACGTCATTTATGTCTGTTCTTCCAAGGGGCTCGGCGACCCTGTTCATCAAGAGGGTGTTAGGCTTAAGAGGCTTTGGCTTAAGGAAATGCTTGACAATTATGGTTCTTGTGCAAAAGTCGCCTACCACGATGATAAGCCGGCAGCTCAAATCCTCTACTATCCAGAAGAGGCTGACAAAGCAAAGGCGCTTAGGCGTGAAGGCGTCCTCGTCATAAACTGCATTTACAACCCGACATCGGAAGCACGGAGGCTAGGACTGGGCAAGTTGTTGTTGCAAGGCGTTATTAAGGATGTCAAGGAGAGAAAATCATGTCTTGGCGATAAACAATGTAAGTTTATTTTGGCAAACGCCTTCAACACTGGCGAGTTCCTCCCAATGCCCGATTTTTACAGGAAATATGGTTTTATCCTGACCGGCGAAGGGAACGCGATGTATCTTCAAATAGAGGGCGAATACGAGCCAGCCCCCAAGATGAAATATGAACCGTTGGAGGAGGATGCTGATAAAGCAATAATATTCTACGGTCAAAAGTGTCAGTTTTCCTATCCGTTTGCGAAAAAGATTGAGGCTATGATTAGAGAAACTTTGCCTAACATAAAAATCGAGATGATAAATGAGTGGGAGAAGCCTGAAGAATCTACAAAGCGGGGAAACTGGTGGCTTGTTGTAAACGCCAAGCCAATCCACACCTTCTTCATGGATACGGAAAGGTTTAAGGCTGAAATTAGGGCGGCATATGGGACGCCTTAATGGGGTTAGGTTTAATTAGAAATGGAAGGAAAAGTTTAAAAGCAACATCAGCGATACGCATGGAAGGATGATGGGGAGAATGATGGGGTTCTGATTTTCTCCCTTCTCTCCTTTCTCCCCTCTAAAAAGGCTCCACCATTCTCCCCGGAAATTTAGCACATTTTAGCCTCTTATAGCTTATGGAAGAATCTTCTATTCGCACCTCAGCTGCCGAAAGCATCGTGTGGAGAGCAAAATTTAAAGCTGAAGCCTTTTCAAATGAGAGTTTGCCCCTAGTAGGCTGGTGGTGTTGATTATGGCGAAAATCCTTGTTGTTTACGATTCTAAAACTGGGAATACTGAGAAGATGGCTTATGCCGTAGCTGAGGGCGCAAAAGAGGTTGAGGGTACTGAGGTTATCGTCAAGAAGGTTGACCAAACAAGCCTTGAAGACTTGTTGGCAGCGGACGGCATCATAATGGGTTCGCCAACATATTATGGGCAAATGTCAGCCAAGCTTAAGGCGCTAATAGACGAGTCCGTGAAAATTCATGGGAAACTTGAAGGAAAAGTGGGCGCAGCCTTCACCAGCTCTGGAGGAACAGCCACAGGAGCAGAAACAACACTCTTGTCCATAATAAATGCCATGCTAATCCACGGGATGATCGTTCAAGGAAGAGCAAACGACAAACACTATGGCGCGGCGGCAGTGGAAAAACCCGACAAAGAAGAGCTTGAATATTGCCGCGAACTTGGAAAAAGAACAGCTACTCTGGTCAAGAAGCTAAAGGCTTAAAATTTGCTGGTGCAGTGGGCCCGGCCGGATTTGAACCGGCGACCAACAGGTTATGAGCCTGTCGCTCTAACCTAGCTGAGCTACGGGCCCACCTGGCTTTTCGGTTGATAGAATTTGTTTTGCCATTATGAAAGTTTTACGGTTAGAAGTTGCTGTCGAACCAAGTAATCCTTTTTATTTAACATTGTTCTGATTTGTTGCTGAAGCTTCTCCAATTGTCATAGTCCTTTAAGATCTGGTGGTTTAATGAGTGTCGAAGATAGGCTAATGATTGAGCGTTCGCTCACGGAAATGATGAAAGAGGCTCTTAAAGCCTTTCATAGAAGGCTTCTTGTTGTTTGTGGTAAGGAAGCAGTAGATGTTCTGGCTTATATTGTATCAAAACATCGGGCAATTAGGGGTGAAAGCGATGAAAGGGTTGTTTTTGTGGATGATGGAAATAGTGA
>JAVZJU010000025.1:0-6351 GCA_038870595.1 Bathyarchaeia archaeon | reverse complement strand
AAAAGAGATTATTCAAATCCGATTTTGATTAAACTGGGAAAATATGTTGTTCTGGCAGGCTCGCTGGTTGACACAGCTCAGTTTGCCATGACCTTATTAATCATTGCCACGATAGTGCTAATTGCAATAATAGAGATTGTTAGAAGAAAACGGCTTAAACCAAGCAAAGTTTCAGGCTAGAGTTTGAATATTGAGTCTTATGGGAAAAACTTTATATCAAAATGTTGCGGAACATATCACAAGAAAGACTGTGGAAACCGAAATTTTAGAATAATTGGAAAGGTTGTATCCACATTGGCGCAGGTAAAGATGTGTTCTCCCACATGTGAACTCTTCAAGTGTGGCAAAAATGCCGCGGTTTACCGCCGAAACGGAGTCTGGTGCCGCTGGACCGAGGACGTCTGCAACGTGGCAAACTGCTCGTATGCCCTCTGCACAAAAAGAAGACTTCTTCCGAGAGGAATATGCGGAGAAACCGTCAAAAGAAAAACAACTGAAAAACAGCCGGAAGAAGTTGTTGGACCAGCAATAAAGCTTCGAGGAAGAGCCCTCCGCAAGATAGGAGAAAGAGAACTGTTCTAAACTGAACCAGATTAAAAGAGCCTAAACTTTCGAACCACGTGCTTAAAATAGCCTATTGAACACTATCTGGCTTGGACACGCTTAACAACAGGCGGCCTAATCTTTTTCAAAACGCGGTAGCCGCACACTGTGCATTTTATTTCTCCGCCACGAAGTTCAAGCTCCTCCGTAGAAACCTTTGCTCCACAACGTAGGCACTCGTAAACGATTCCGGTTGTTATTTTCTCCATAATGCGCCACCCTTCCCATTACAAGGGGTTTTTGCTTTTAAGCATTTCCAATACCACTATTATCGTAGCGAGGACTAGCGATGAAAAAGCGTTTAAAGACGCTCTTGTCTGGAATTATTCCTCCGGAGGAATTATCCAACATCTACAACTCCTACGACATTGTTGGAGACATAGCCATAATACGCCTAACTGAAAAATCCAGAAAATATAGCCAAATCATCGCCGAGACTGTTATGAAAATTCATAAAAATGTTAGAACTGTTTTGGCGCAGGTAGGCCCGGTTCATGGAGATTATAGGCTTCGGAAATTGGAGCATGTAGCTGGAGAAAAAAGGACGACAGCCATTCACAAGGAGTCTGGATGCCTTTTTTCAGTGGATGTAGACAAGTGCTATTTTTCTCCCAGACTTTTTTATGAGAGAATGCGAGTTGCCAAACTTGTTAAGTATGGAGAAACTGTCGTGAACATGTTTGCCGGGGTGGGATGCTTCTCGCTGGTAATCGCCAAACATTCAAACGCCTCAAAAATTTATTCAATAGACATAAACCCCATAGCCATCCAATACATGAAAGAAAATGTTAGGCTAAATAGAGCCTTTGGAAAAGTTATCCCAATAGAAGGAGACGCAAAAGAAATTATCCAAAAAATTCTCCATAACATAGCCGATAGGGTTTTGATGCCACTGCCGGAAAAAGCCTTTGAGTATTTGCCCTACGCCCTCTTAGCCCTGAAAGATGGAAAAGGATGGATACATTATTATGATTTTGAACACGCCGCAAAAGAGGAAAACGCTGTTGAAAAGGTTAAGGTTAAGGTTTCAAAAAGACTTGAAGAGTTGGGAGTGAAATTTGAAATCCCCTTTGGCAAGATTGTTCGCACAACTGGTCCAAACTGGTACCAAATCGTCTTGGACATCAAAACAACAAGCCGCGCGCGTACGCCAGCAATTTTAAAGGCGACTTAATGCTTTTATAAGCTCACATCATGTAAATTTTGGTTAAGGAGGAATGAAAAATTAAAAGGAAATTGATGGAAATTCTCGCGTGTCCCATCGACAAGCACTATCCGCTGGAGCTTTATGTTTTTGAGGAAAAAGATGAAATTGTTGAAGGCTTAATTGTTTGTCCAAAATGCCTAAGATGGTATCCAATCCGTGATGAAATACCCGAAATGCTTCCGGATGAACTGCGTAAAGAAAATGAGGACTTACCCTTCCTCAAAAAATGGAGGGAAAAGATCCCAGAGAAGATTCTCTTTGAAGGGAGACCCTTTAACCTGAAAGGGAAATAGAGCCTACTTAAGCCTAACAAGTCTGCCTGTTCTGGATGATTTAAGTGCAGCCTCGGCAATTTTTAGAGCCTTTAAGCCATCCCAGCCGGTTATGAATGGTTTTTCCTTTCCCAAGATACATCTTGCAAAGTGTTGAAGTTCAAGTTTTAGGGGCTCTTGCCATGGGATTCTTGGTTGGACAGTTTTCTCCGCTGTTTCTATGGTCAGCTCTTGTGTAATGTAGTCTAGTTTTGCTATGGCCTTGCTTCCGGTCACCACAAGTACTCTTGTTTTGTAGGGGGTTAGCCAATTTGCCTCTATGAAGGCGTTTTTCCCATGCTTGAAAGTCAGCATTATGTGGGCGTAATCCTCAAACTTCCTATGTTTCATATTCCCAGTTTTTGCATAAACCGCCACTGGGTCATTGCTAAACAAGTAGCGCATCACGTCAATGTCATGAATGGCCAAGTCTTTCACCACCCCAATGTCTCCCACTCTTTCAGGCCACTCTGAAACTCTTTTTGCGGTGGCGCAAACAAGTTCGCCTATATCTTGGCTTTCAATAGCCTTTCTAATGTACTGAAGCCCAGGAATAAAACGCATCAAAAAGCCAACAGAAAGGTGTAAGCCTTCTTTTTCCGCTGTTTTCAGCAAAGTTTCCGCCTGTTTTGAGTTGGCGGCCATAGGCTTCTCAACCAAAACATGCTTTCCAGCCTTTAATGCCTTTAAAGCCTCTTTTGCGAGGCTTGTTGACCATGTGCAGACGCTGACAGCATCTATATCTTTTCTCTTCAGCATTCTCGCCGTGTTAGTGTAGGCTTTAATGCCAAATTGTTTGGCGACGGTCTTTGCCCTTTTAGCGTCAATGTCGCAAACAGCCAGAAGCTCTGTTTCTTCCAGTTCGGTGAAAACTCTTGCGTGATTTTTGCCCCAGAACCCTGTTCCTATAACGGCGACTCCAAGTTTTTTCATTTCTTCCAAACTCCCCTTCCAAAACCACGATATATGAAGCCTTCAGCCTCAACTTTCAAGGGGTCCAAAACGCCTTCAAGGTCTACGATTGCCGCCGGCATTTTTGCTAAAAGCTTAAGCTTTCTTAAATTTAGCCGTTTAAGTTGTTCGTGGGCTGCCAGTATCACTATGCAGTCTGCGCCTTCAACGGCTTCGATTAAGCTTTTTTTAGGTTGCGCATGCTCTAGGTCTGTTATGCCTTTCCAAGATATGTAGGGGTCGTAAAGTGTTAATTTTGCTCCCTTATTTGCTAGCATGTCAACAATTTTCTTTGCAGATTCCTTTGGAGCGTCTGCGGTGTTTGGTGTTTGGGAAAATCCAAGCAGTGCGATTTTTGCTCTTCGTAATGGTTTTCCGCAGCTTTTAAGTGCATCTCGAACCAACTCCACTTCACGCCTTAAAACTTCTTCATCTAGTCCTATGGCTGTTTCTGGAATGCGGAGTTTCACGTTGAGGTTTTCAGCTTCTTCCAGCAATATTTTAAGTGCCTCGCTTGTTGATGGCTGTTGCGTATGTGTACCAGCATTAGAGCCTAAAAAGTTGCGAGCCGCGAGGTAGTCTATGCCAAGCTTCTCGCAGAGAAAAGCAAACTCACTAGCCAACGCAGAATTAACATTTTGGAAGGCGGCTTCGAAAAGTGCGGCGGCTTCAGCTATCTTCACGTCTTGAACTGCGACGACCTCTGTGCTTGTTATCGATTTTATGAGGTTTAATGCCATCTCTAAACTAGCTCTGTCTGAAGCGGCAACGATTCGCCTACAACTTGATAGCCCCTTAAGCGTCTGTCTTTCCGGAAAAAGGATCGGGCTATAGGCCAAGTAAAAGTCCGAACCAGCCCTAAATCCGGAGGAACTTTCGAGAATCTCTTTAAGGAGCCCCTCCGTTATGCCTATTCCAACAACACTTGTGATGACAATTAATGTTGCTTTGCGAAGGCATGGGCCTATGGACTTTAGAGTTTTTTCTAGTGGGGAGTAGTCTACCTTACCTTTATCATCTACAACAACTGGAGTGGTAACCAATATGCCGTTGCTTTGGGCTAATGCGGCTTTCAAATCAGTGGTAGCTTTTAACCTTCCGCTGGTCAGACTTTTTCGGAGGATTGGCTCCACTTCATGCTTCAAAAATGGAACTTTGCCTCTTTGTATACGCTCTATAGTGGCTTGGCCGCTGTCGACACATATAACCCTAAAGCCAGCTTCGGCAAAAAGACAGGCGTGAAGAAGGCCTAAACGTCCACAACCCACTATGCTAACTGCCCCTTCGTCTCGCTGTTCCGAGGCTTTGGCCTCTGTGGATTTTGTTGATAACATTCCGATTTCTCCGAGTTGCAGAAGTACATATGCTGGTTTAGACTTTTAAGCTGTCGATTATCCTTTTAAGTTTTAAACTAAAGTCTTGGACAAGCTTTAGGGCTTTCTTTCTCGTTTTCGCCTCTGCATAAAGTCTGTATAGTGGTTCTGTTCCGCTTGGTCTAACAAGTATGGAGCTTTTATCCTCAAACCAAATCTTGACGCCGTCGATGGTGTTTATGTTTAGCCCCTTTGTCTGTTCGATGAGTTTTTCTAAAACTTTTTCTTTAAGCTGTTCGGGGCATTCAACCTTGCCTTTCTCGATAAAGTATTTGGGCAGTTCGGCGAGAAGGCTTGAAAGCTTTTTGCCAGTTTCTGCCATTATACCCAAAATTAAGGCCGTGGCCATTGCGCCATCCCTGAGTGGCTGATGAGGCCCATAAAAGATTCCGCCGTTTTCCTCCCCGCCAAGTTTTGCGCCTAATTTTTTCATTGTATGGGAGACTATGACGCTTCCAACTTTTGTCCAGACAATTTCCCCGCCGTAAGCATCGGCGATATCCTTTACCAAAGTTGATGAACTTATGGGCGAGACAATTTTTCCGCCCCGATTTTTTAGCAGAAAGTGTTTCTCAACGAGGGCGAAGGTTTTGTCGCCCCAATGGATCTCCCCTTTCTCGTCAACGAAGATTGAGCGGTCAGCATCACCGTCAAAAGCGACACCTAGGTCAGCACCCACAGCCTTGACCGTAGAGGCTAAATCTCCAAGGTTTTCTGGTCGAGGCTCAGGCGATCTAGCCGGGAATGTTCCGTCAATATTTGCGTTTATGGTTGTGACGCGACAGCCAAGTTCCCTAAGAAGTTTGGGAACCGCTAGAGCTGCAACACTGTTTGCAGCGTCAACGACAACATGATAGTGTTTATTGGCTATTTTGGCTGTGTCCACATGTCCCTTTATGGCTTCAACATATTCTTCAATAATTCCAGCGAGCGTTTGCATGTCCCCTATTTTGTCCCACGCCACGAGGCGAATCTTATGATCAAAGAATATGTTTTCAATTTCGATTTCTTGTTCCCGTGCAATTTCTATTCCATCATTCCATACAACTTTTATCCCGTTGTATTCTGGCGGGTTATGGGAAGCAGTTATGATTACCCCACCGTCAAGCTTGTGCTTTTTAACAGTATATTGCAATGCTGGCGTGGGAGCCATTCCTGCAAAAAGCACATCACAGCCAGCGGCATTTAAACCTGATATTATGGCTTTTGCAAGCATGGGGCTGCTTGTTCTGGCATCGTACCCAACAAGCAAATCCCCATGATTAAAGTATGTGCCTATTGCGCTTCCAATAGTAATTGCAAGCTCCGGCGTTAACTCTTTGTTAACGAGCCCACGGATTCCGTTGGTTCCAAACAGTCTCCTTTGGCCTAGCATAGCTTACCCTCATTAAATGATGCACTTTGCCTCTGACACGTCTCGGTAAACTTCTTTCGCTGGACAGATTGAAACTCCCTCAACCAATGAGACGTTATCCCCTATAACCGCACAGTCGCCTATTACACAGTTCCCGCTAATTTTAACCCCTCTGCCGATAATGGCGTTTTCGCCAATTATAGTCCCATTTATAAAAGAATCATCTGATATTGAAACGCCGGGAAAGATTATGGAATTTTTTATGTAAACGTTTCTTCCAACGGTGACATTTTTGCCTAGAACAGCATACGGCCCGATAGTTGAACCGTCTTCAATCGTAGTACTTTCATCACAGAATACTGGCTCGTTTACCTGCCCACCGCCTCTCATCACGTTTTTCAGTCTTCCACGAAGGCTGTCCAATAGAATTTTGTTTATCTCCAAATAATCTTCGGCTTTACCAATATCTGTCCACAAGCCAGCAAACACGTAGCCAAAAAGTTTGCCCTCCTCTGCCAGCTTTGGGAATACTTCACGTTCAAGAGAAACCTT
>JAVZJU010000024.1:0-6671 GCA_038870595.1 Bathyarchaeia archaeon | reverse complement strand
TACAGCACAGCGTCAACGAGCTGCGGCGCATCGGCATACAACCCGACATAATAGTTGCAAGATGCTCCAAAATGATAGATTCAGAAGCTTTAAGAAAAATAGCCTTGTTCGGCACAATTCCAGAAAACGCCGTTTTCTGCTCATACAACGTTGAATCCATATATCAAGTTCCGCTTATCCTCGACGAGCAGGGAATGGGCAACTTCATATGCAAGAGGCTTGGGCTCCCAGAACGCAAACCAAACTTTGAAGACTGGAAAGAATTTGTTGACGCTGTGCTAAACCCGGAACATGAAGTTAAAATAGCCTTGGTTGGCAAATATGCCGGATTAGCTGACAGCTATGTAAGCATGAGTGAGGCGCTGCGTCATGGCGGTGCAGCATGTAAAACAAAAGTGGACATCCATTATATTGAGGCTGAAACCTTCGAGAAAAATCCCAACAAGGTTCAAATGTTAAAGGATTATGATGGAATCTTTGTTCCTTACGGTTTTGGTCCAAGGGGAACTGAAGGAAAAATCATGGCAATAAAATTTGCAAGAGAAAATGACATTCCATTTCTAGGCATATGTTACGGCTTCCAGTTAGCAGTTGTTGAGTTCGCCAGAAACGTCTGCGGATTAGAAAAAGCAAACAGTACAGAAATAGACCCTAACACGCCCCATCCAGTGATAGACCTAATGCCAGAACAAAGAGGCATAGAGTACAAAGGTGCAACAATGCGCCTAGGCGCCCACAAAATAGTCATAAAACCAAACACCATAGCGCATGCGCTCTACAAAAGCGTAGAGATTTATGAACGCCACCGCCATAGATTCGAAGTTAACATGGATTATGCGGAGAAGCTGGAAAAGCATGGCTTAGTTTTTTCTGGAAAAAGCCCGGACGGAAGAAGGATGGAAATCCTAGAACTGCCAAACCACTTCTTCTTTTTTGCCTCTCAATTCCATGGAGAATTCAAAAGCCGCCCGGGAAAGCCAGACCCAGAATATTATGGCTTTGTTAAGGCTTGCCTGGACAAGAAGCTTGGAAAAACCAAACCTGGATTTTAGGCTTTAGAGACCTATTTCTTTGGCTATTTCCTTTAACCCGTTTAAGGCTATTTCAAAGAACTGCTCCCTCTGAAGCCCAATTTCCTCGCAGAGCAAGATTCTTTCCCTTTCAGCGCCCCGGGCAAAGTCTTTATCCTTAAACTTTCTGGCGACGGTTTCCACCTTCACTTCTGCCAACTTTTTGGAAGGCATTACAAGGGCGCAAGCCACCAGCAAGCCTGAAATGGCGTCGCTGGCGATTAGGGCTTTTTCCATTCGGCTTTCAGGTTTTACGCCGGTATACCTAAAGTTGTGGGCTTTTATCGCCCTCAAAAGTTCTTCGGGCAAAAAGTCTTTAAGCAGTTGCTCAGCAATTAGGCTGTGCTTTTCTGGCGTGGCTTCGGTTTTTTCATAGTCAATGTCGTGGATTAAGCCGACCAAACCCCACTTTTCCTCGTCTTCTCCAAAATGTCTCGCCAAACTTCGCATTATGGCTTCAACAGCAAGCATGTGATAAATAATATTCTTTTTGGAAACGTGTTGTTTAACGAGGTTTAGGGCTTCCTCGCGCCTAAGCATTTGGGCATCACTAGGCTAGGCATTTTAGGCTTTAGCCATTTAAGCCTTCCCCGTACATCTGGTCTGGAGCGAGCACATCTGGAAGCTTGTCCCGTAACATTTGCCGCGCAGTGTAGCATAAATGGCACGCATCCGCATAAAACTCGTCATGGGGCAAGTCGTACTTTTCAACAAGCGCCACTGGACCACCACGAATCAGCGACTCAAGTATAGGATTAGCGTAAGGGTCGTACTCCTCAACTATCTTTGATAACGGTTTTTGCCAAGCATTCCCTATGGATATTCCCTGACAAACATGCACATATCCAAAGGGGTCTACGTGAACCCTTTCCTGATTCACAAAATCCTCATAGGGACATTTTGTAAATTCACGCCAACAACGCTTATCAGCCTTACCCGCCAACTTGGAACATGCCCTACCACGATACATAAGCTCGTACAAGCCAATTTTTACCCCATCAACCTCCGTGGGACATGGGGCCTCTGCATATGGGCATTTAATAGCCATTATTCCAACCTTCATGTTTAGGGCTTTTGCGGCATTAACAGCATTCTTAACTTCTCCTGTTATCCATCCCTCGCCATGGTATGGGTCGCTGCTCAGGCTTAACTCCACATCCTTTGCCTCTGCAATTGGTAGAAGCCACTCAACAGAGTCTTCAACGCATGTAGCCCAATAACAGTTAGAAAGAACCTCAACATGAAAGCCCAGCTCAACACCTCTTTTAACAGTTTTAACCATTATTGGATAGTATAGGAACGGTTCGCCCCCCTCTATTGAGATATAGCTCACCGAGCTGATTTTTCTGGCCTCTTCCAATATTTTGCTAATCTGTTTGAAGGTGAATGTTCCCTTAGCGTTTGGGCTTCCCCAAACAAAGCAGTGGTCACATTCAACATCGCACCGATATGTAAGGAGAAGGTGAACACCCTTCAAATTCATACAAACACCAACAGTATACGTTATGGTTTGAGATCTATTTTGAAGTTGCTGAAGCCTGTCAAACACGAAGTTGGGTAAAATATATAATGTGGCTAGAGGCTTTTCTGCGTCATTGAGATGTAAAGGCAGATGGCTTCCGCCAAACCAAAGATTACATGGAAGACCCTAGTCATGCTTTTTATTGGCATAATAGCCTTCATCCTATACCTCTTCATCTTCCGTGTGGACATACCAGAAATCATCGCAAAGATTCAGAGGGCAAACATGCCCCTTTATTTGCTGGCTGCCTCACTTATCTTCGTCGAAATGTTTCTTTACTCAACAGCTTGGCACACTCTGCTAAAATTTCTTTCATTGAAAATTTCAATTCTGAAATCCTACCTTTATGTTTGGTATGGAAACTTTATGGACATCATCATACCAGCGGAATCCATAAGCGGGGAAATTTCTAGGGCATACCTAATCATTCGCGAGCAGGGAAACGACGTGAGCGGCAAGGTTGCGGCATCCCTAGTAACTCATAGGCTAATAGGCATGGGGGTTGGCGCCGCAACAATCGGAATTGGAACAATCATGCTTCTAATGGCGCCTATCAGCCCACTGATTTTTAATTTAAGCGTCTTCGTCACTGCGGCAACCGTCTTCTTCATCATTTTACTTATCATTTTATGCGTCAAAATAAATTGGACCTTGAAAATCATAGACCGCCTAATCAGAATTTTTGAATTCGTTGGCAAAGGTCAATGGAAACCAAAGTTGGCGAAGGCTAGAGAAGACGCCTTCAAAATTGTTGGAACTTTCCATGATTCAATGAAGGAATATGCCCACGCACCAAAAGTTGTTCTAACCTCCATATTATTGACCACGCTTTCGTGGCTCTCTTATTTGGCTATCTGCTACCTAGTTTTTCTATCATTAGGTTTTGAAAACTTATTCTTAAAAATGATTGGCATAATTTTCGTGACACAGTCTATAACGATGGCTATAAAATCCATTCCCATAGGTGTGCCTTTTGAGGTTGGACTGCCAGAAATAACCATGACGACACTTTACGTGGTTTTGGGCATACCTTTTGATATAAGCGCAACAGCAACAATCCTCACTAGGATTTTGTCGCTTTGGCTAAAGTTCTTCGTTGGATTTGCCATCCAACAATGGATTGAAATATCAGCAATAAGGGTGTCACTTAAGACGAATAAAACTGATAAAGGCTAAATTTCGCCTCTCCTCTGTTAAATTAAAGGTGTCGACGACGGTAAAGATTGAAGACGCCTCAATAGCGCATTTGGATAGACTTTTTGAAATTGAAATGGAATGCTTTAAAAGCGAAGCCTTCACAAAACAGCAGATAGCTCAACTACTCCAAAACCAGAACTGCATAAGTCTAATCGCGAAAGAGAACGACAAAATAATAGGCTTTATCATCGGAATGGTCTATGTTGAAGACAACATCTTAACCGGGCACATATTGACCATAGATGTTTCCCAAAGCCACCGCCGCAAAGGTGTAGGAATTAAACTACTACAAGAATTGGAGAAAATTTTCAAGGATAAACAAGTGAAGGTTTCCCGTTTGGAGGTTAGGGAGGATAATATCGCGGCATTAAGCCTTTACCAAAAGCTCGGTTATAAAAAAGTTGGAAAGCTCCGCCACTATTATGGAGATGCCCACGGAATACTCTTGGAAAAGGCGTTAGTCCAACCTTAAAAGCTTAAGCTTCGTCTTCTCGTCGAAAGCTCTCTGCAAGTTTAAGCCTAAACCTTCAGTTATGGCTAACTCTGCTGTGGCGCCCACAATTGAGCCTTGCATTAAGTGGCCGCCGAAAGCTTTGCCCCCCTCATCTGTGACAACAATATGTGCATGAATTATTGTTTCGCCCTTTTCATCTATGGCAATGTTTCCAATGCATGAGGCAATCTCCAAAGGGCCGCCTAACCGAATATATTTGTATTCGCCCTCTTTATAATAGCCGAGCACAGCCGTTTTTAGGCTTCCAATAGCAACTATTAGACCAGCCTTCACTCCGCTTTTTTCAGCCCTTTGTTTGATGGCTTCTGCCAAATCTTCGCCTTCGAATATTCGTGAGAAAATTATTCTTCCTATTTTTCCTTCCAGCATAGCATTCAGCCTCGGTTTAGGCTAACATCGTTGAACACTTAAAGATATATGGGTTTCTGGCGGCAACGTAAACTCTAAAAGTATCAACGCCTAATTTTAAGGTGAGGATGGACTTGAAGGAAGAGCAGAAGAAGGATAGGGGAAGGTTTAGAAGGGCAATTGTTGTGCTTATCCGTAACACCACTTGGCGATGTGGAAAACTTGAGAGGCTAATAGTTAAGCATCTCCACAAAGAAAAAGCTGGGCTTGGAAAGCCTGGGACGCCTTTGGCGGATATGCTTCAATGCTTCAAGTTGTCTGGGAAGAAGCGTAACGAGTTTTTAGACGCTATAAAGAGGCTGGAGAGAAGGAATATAGTAAAAATCTTGAGAATGTAAACACTGCTTTGAGGCTTGTCCTTTTAGGATTTTTCTGTCAGCCTTTTGGCGTTTTCAATCCATCTCTGCGTTATTTTCGGTGAAATCTTAAGTTTTGAGGCTAGCTCTTTTGCTGATGCTTTGGCAAGTTCTTCAACAGTGTTTATGCCCAAGGCTTTAAGCTGCTCCGACCTTTTTTTGCCTATACCCTTAACCTTAGTTAATGGCGTCCCAGTAGGGGCTACCTCCACAGCTTTTTCCTCAACCACTACTGTTGGTGTTGGAACCGGAGGTGGTTGTGCGGGTTGAATAGGTTGAGTTGGAGGCGGGGGCGGAGGCGGTGGTGCAGCCACCATTTGCACTTTTGCTTTTGGTCTTTGAGTGTAACCTAGCCCGATGAAGAAAATCCCCAGCACTGAGGTTGCGATAATTCCAAGAGACTTGTATGTTTGGTCTATTTGGACGGCGAACACAATTCCGGTTATTATGAAGAATATTATGGCTACTGTGTATAAGGCGTAATCTGAGCGCATTTCTCTTTCTCCCTAGCCATTCTATGTTTCATAGAATCGTTTAAATAATTTTCTACAGAATCCAAAAAGAAAGTAGATTTTTGGGCGTTTTAACCGTTTACTTTAGCAATTTTTCTTCTGGAGGCGGCTTCTTTATCAATCCTTCCCTCATTAGCACTTTTAGGCTTTCTCTGGCATTCTTTATTATTGAGACTGCCCTTTCGTAGAGTTCTTGCCTGCTGAGTTTTACTCTGGCTACACCTTGCTCTATGGATTTTAGGGCGCATGCCACTGCCTCGCGTGGGAAGACCTCCCACTCCTCCATTCTTGGCAGTATGTCGTCTTCATGTATTCCTCTTTCCTCTGCGAACTTGGCAAGCTCCTCTGCAGCCGCAATGCACATGTCATCAGTAACCGTTTTAGCCTTCACGTCCAAGACCCCACGGAAAATTGCCGGGAAGCCCAAACTGTTGTTTACTTGATTTGGAAAGTCGCTTCTTCCAGTTGCCACAATGCGTGCCCCAGCCTCTTTTGCTTCCCAAGGCCATATTTCCGGTATTGGGTTTGCACATGCAAAGACTATGGCGTTATCTGCCATTGTGGCAACCCATTCCTTCTTTATTGTTCCTGGTCCCGGTTTTGATGCTGCCACAACGGCGTCTACGCCTTTGAAGGCTTCTGCTATGTCGCCTGTTCTGCCTTCAGCGTTTGTTATTTGGGCAAGCTCGTACTTCCATGGGTCTTCCTCTTTTGACAAGTCTTTTCTTCCGGCGTGGATTATGCCCTTCGTGTCCACCATTATTATGTTTCCAGGCTTTACTCCCCACCTTATTAGAACGTAGGCTGTTCTGATGTTGGCTGCTCCGGCGCCTACGAGGGTTATTAGGCTTTCTTTTGGTTTTTTGCCGACTATTTTGAAGGCGTTTATTAAACCCGCCAATATGACTGTGGCTGTTCCCTGCTGGTCGTCGTGCCAAACTGGGATTTGCAGTCTTTTTCGGGCTTCTTCCAGGACGTAGAAGCATTTGGGCTTTTCACTGTCTTCCAGGTTTATTCCGCCAAATGAGGGTTCTATAAGCTCGCAGGCGCGGACAATTTCTTCAGGGTCTTTGGTTTTTAGGCATATGGGGA
>JAVZJU010000023.1:0-6887 GCA_038870595.1 Bathyarchaeia archaeon | reverse complement strand
AAGCAGCTTGGGCATAAAAGCGTGTGGCGTGGTGGCTTCCAACAGGCAAATAATTGATGAGGATTTCTGCTTTGGAATCTTTTAAGACGCCTGTGACGTCTGAAGGTTTAACCTCATTTTCGCTGTAAACGTTGAAGGTCTCTTTCATGTGTTTAGCCACCCCGTCCAAGACTGGTCCCGGCTGGACTTTCACGCCTAGTGGTGGCACGTCTGCAAATTTAGCACAGCAGTTCGGCCTAGTGAATATGGCTTCAGCTAAGTCCTTTCCAATCTTGTTTTTGTCCACGTCGAAGGCTGCAACGAACTTTATGTCTCTGACGTGGTATCCGCCAAAGTTCACATGCATTAGTCCCGGAACCGTTTCGCCCTCTTTTGCGTTTTTGTAGTATTCCACCCCTTGAATTAGGGCTGATGCTGAGTTTCCAACGCCAACTATTGCCACTCGGATTTCAGCCAAGCTCTTGTCCCTCTTTTGATGGTTTGGTGAAGGTTTAGCTTTTGTACTCTATAACCTTTTCTGGTTTATGGCAAGATTAAAAGGGAACTTAAACAGACTATCAAAAGGCGAAAGGGTTATGGCTGAAGGCGAAGTAGACGTCAAATTCGAACCTTTCAAGGAAATTGTCATCATGGAGCGCAACTTTTTCTCATCGCCAGAAGACATCGCACGGTTTGCCTCAATAATAGCCGGAGGAAAAACGGCGGGCTTGTACTGGGCTGAAGGTGTCGTGTTCCTTTATTTTCCGCTTCCAGCATCAACGGAAACTGCTGCAAAGGCTCTTATAGAAAACAGGAGGGTTTACTGGACTTTCGTTGGATATGCGCTAATGCCAAAATATCAGCCGCTGATTGAGACCAGAGAAAAGATAATAGTCCCTGTTATGGACATGTCATCGAACCCCATGTTTAGAAAGGTTGCAAACTGGCTGAAAGAACATGGAAAAACATAAGTATAAAACGGAAAAAGGCTCATGACCAAAGAAAAGAAGGCATCAGCAAAAATAGTCCTTGTGAAGGGGAAAATCTTCTCCGGAACCGGAGAAGGTGCTTTCTTCACCACCCTTCCATGGGTTAGACGACAGATAAAGGAAAAGCTTGGTTTCGCACCGCATCCTGGAACACTAAACTTGAAGCTGATCGGCAAACATGCAAAAGTTAGGGGTCTTCTGGAAAACGCAAAAGCCGTGGAGATTTTGCCGGAGCCCGGGTACTGCAGAGGAAAATGTTTTAGGGCGTACATCAAAAGTGATGTGGCATGCACCGTTGTACTACCATGTGTAAAAAACTATCCCAAGGATGTTTTGGAAATTATTGCTCCTTCAAATTTGAGGGAGAATTTGAAACTTAAAGACGGCGACGAAGTGGAAGTTAGGATAGTCCTCGAATAGCTTATGCTTACTTATGCTTTTCCTTAAAGAATTTTTGCAGGTATTCTTTGAAGTATCCCTTCTTTTTCAAGTATAACCCATATTTTACGAGGGCGCTCATGGCTCTTGCAGCATCCTCCGGAGAGGAGTATGCTGGAATTCCAAGCTTTTCAAACCTTGAGCGGGTGTGCAAGGCCATTTCGGTTTCGCCTATGTCGCATGCAACAATGGGTTTTTCATATTTGCTGGCAACCTTTGCCACCCTATCTATGTAGTCCTCTTGCAACGCAGGCGTGTGATGCAGTCCGAGAAGCAGTATCCCATGAATTTCTGGATCTTGGAAGACTATGTCAGCTGCTAACTCGAACATTTCAGAAGTGGCAGAGCCAGTCACGTCAACGGGGTTTAGGTTTGTTGCAAATTTTGGAAGTTTTCCTTCTCGCTTGAGCTTTTCAAATTTTTGCAGAGTCTTTTCGGAGAATTGCTTGACAATTAATCCTTGGGTTTCGCATTCATCAGCCGCCAGTATTCCCGGTCCGCCAGCGTCCGTTATTATTGCCACGTTTTTCCCTGCAGCTGGTGGCTGCATAACGAGGGCTTTTGCTGCGTCGAAAAATTCTTCCATATCCTTAACCCTTAGAATCCCAGTTTGTGTGAAGGCGGCGTTGTAGATTTGGTCTGAGCCTGCCATGGCGCCTGTGTGGGATGCAGCTGCTCTTGCTCCGGCTTCTGTTTTTCCGGCTTTTAGGGCTATTACCGGCTTTTTCTTTGTGACTTTTGAGGCTGTTTCTATGAAGGCTTTTCCATTTTTTATGTCTTCAACATATAGCAATATCACTTTGGTTTCATCGTCATAATATAGGTAGTGGAGCATTTCTGCTTCGTCTACATCGCTCTTGTTCCCAAAACTTACAAATTTGCTAACACCTATTTGCCTTCCAGCCAAGTAGTCGAGGGCTGCCACTCCAAAAGCTCCGCTTTGGGTCACTATGGCTATGTTTCCCCTCATCGGTCTAGGGGTTGCAACAACCTCTTCGCCAGTAGTCAAAATCTTCGTTTCCGGTAGAAAGAGCATGTCCACTCCCGTTTTGGAATCGTAGACCCCCAGACAGTTAGGACCGAGAACCCTTATCCCTGCCTTTTTCGCAATTTCAACAACTTTCCTTTCCAGCTCGTAGTTTCCAACTTCCCCAAAGCCAGAACTGATTATGACAACGGCTTCAACCTTCTTGGCTGCGGCGTCCTCCATAATTTCTGGAACAATTTCGGCTGGGACAACAATGACGACAAGCTCAAGCGTTCCGGGGATTTTTGTTAGTTTTGGGTAACATTGAAAGCCTAAAATGTAATCCTCGTGGGGGTTTACTGGGTAAAGCTCCCCCTTAAAAACTCCTCTTCTCTTGTTTTCAACAAAATTCTTGAATATGACGTGCCCAGCCTTGCTTATCTTTTTAGTGGCGCCCACAACAGCCACAGACTCCGGATTGAAGAAGGCGTCAAGCTGTTTCACAGAAGCCTCCAACACTCTTCACCCTTTTTAATGATGGTTAAGCTCTGCTGTTCTTTTGCTGGTTTATCCTTTGCTCTTTATTTCCTTTTCTGACGGATGAAGCAGATAAATGTGTGCTTTTTCGTTTATAGTTGTTTGGACTGTTATGTCGGTATTGTTTAGCAAGACTTTCTAGGGGTCCGGGGGTTGCCTTGGAGAAGCATCTTCGGAATCGTAACGTTGCAGAAGCCAACAGTATCCAGTGGACCTGTGACGTTGAAGATTAACTTTTATCAAGCTGTAGAAACCGGAATGCCGATATGGTGGAGATGCCAACTCGAGATAAAGTTGTTGTAATGAATGGTGTTGTTTTGCGCATCATTTAACGATATACTCCAAACACCAGTTTCAAAAGTGTATTATTTCAATAAGATTGTTATCAGAGTGATTTAACGTTATACGTACAATGTTCTCTGTCAGCGAAATAAAGGCTCAAAAAGAAAAAGATGGGAATTTGCGGGAGAAATCGCCATGAGCAAGGGCTCAAATCCCACTCCCGGCACTTGATTTTTATGAAATTATTTCCAGAGTTGTTGTTTTTTGGGTTGATATTTCCAGCTGATCTCCAAACCCTTTCTTGACATTGGCATTTTTTATGGCTATTTTGCTTCCTACTTTTAGGTTTGCGGCTATTTCGACATTTTTGCGCCAAGCCGAAACCCATATCCTTCCAGTTTCATCTTTTATCTCAAAAACCGCCAATTTCACGGTTTCTCCCCTTAAGGTTTTGACTTCTCTTATTAAGGGTTTGGTTGCGACTTCGCCTTTAACGCATATACCCCTTAAACCATCTTCTAATTCAGCTATCTTGAGGAACTCTGGTTCTTCTGTGAAAATGTTTAGGTAGGACCTTGAATCAATGTGCAGTTCAAGGCTTCCGTCTAAGGCTTTCTTAACTTTTGCATTTGCTATGTAGAGTTTGACGCCTTCTTTTGCAAGTTTTTCCGCCTCGTCAACTTTGTCATTCCATATCACCACTGATATTTCGCCGGTTTCGTCAGCCAACATGAGGCGCATAACTTTTCCGGCGGTGGAGTCTTGCCTCGTGAAAGCTGATGCTCTAGAGACTTTTTTAACTTCGCCAATTATGTTCACACGCTTGTTCTTAAAAGCGTCAAGCGCTCCAGCTTTTGTTGCGAGTTCTGTAATTTTTGGAAAGAGTTCTGCTTCGGCGTCTTTGGGCTCTATTTCAATTTCGCCCTTCTCACCTATATGGAGTTCAATGTTCCCTAGGCGCCCCTCCTTTGTGTAGCCGTGGCGAAACCTTAGGATTTGTCCAATCCTCACCTTATCTTTTTCAGCATAAACTGTTTTATCGTTCCATAAGACAACATGTATTGTGCCGCTTTTGTCAGCGATTATTAGGCTTGCAGTCTTTGCCTTTTCGCTTTTCTTGCCTTTCCCAAAATCTTTTGGAGGAAAAGTGGCTATAACACGCCCTGCAACGGTTACATCGCTTAGGCCTGGAACAAGGTTACTTATTAGAAGCGTCGGCTCCTCGGTCTTGTTTGCGGCGATTTCGACGCCAAGTTCCGCGGCTATTGTTCGTAATAGAACCTCGTTGGAGATTAAGCCTCCAGTTTTTTGCCTTTTTTCCTCAAGTCTTTTGAGAATTTCCTCTCTTGAAACTCCTTTAAGCTTTGAAGTTATTTGGCTAATTATACTTTCAACGTCAACCATTCAGCCAGTTACCACATTGGAACATGAGAAGCGGAGCTATTAAGACTTATCAATGGTTTTAGGTGGAGCCTCGGGCGGGCTTCGATCCCGCGACCTACGGCTTACAAGGCCGTTGCTCTACCAGGCTGAGCTACCGAGGCGCTTGGCACTTTGTCTTTATACGCTATCATAGGCATATCCAGAACAAAAATAAAAATGTTAACCGTTGACGAGCAGCTTCTTTCTCAACGGTTGAAACATTCAGTCTTCACAATATAAAAAGGAGGAGCCTAGGCGGCTTTGTAGTAGGTCATTAATAGGTTTAGCCAAGTTGTTTCCTTCACAAAACATTGCACATAGATTTCGTATCCGCTGCTGTAGGCTTGTAGGTTTGGCGGGAAGTTTATTGTAAGCCCAAACTGTTTTGTGTCAAGGTTCCCTTGCGGATTTATGTGATTTTCTGCAAACACCACGGCGGCTATTTTTCTCATGAGGTTTAGTGCCAGCATATCGACGACTTCATCTTCCGCTTTTTCTTTAATTATTTCCGCAAATTTGTAGAGGTCTATGTAGTAGTAGGCACCCATTGTGCCCATAATGAATTTTTGCTGAGATGCCCCTCTAGCGTCTGCGATTATTCCTTTGTATGTATCGATGTTTTGGCTTAGATGATCAGCGAAGGCGTTTAGGCTTTCAGCCATCTCAGGAACTTTGGCTTCGTCTATGGCTGAGAGTTGGACGAAATATGTGGACTTCATGTTAGCATAGTAGCTAACGTATTGTTCCACAATCTCCTTGCTAAACGTGTGGGGGTCAACATTTGGGTTCGCCGATAGATACTGCATCAGGCTTTCATATGGCCAACCGTATCCAGGTATAAGCATCTCTGAGCCTATAACAATGTTTGCGACATCTTTCAGCTCATAACAGACCTCAACCATGCCCATTAGGCATGCGTCAAAGCCGACAATGTCAATCTTAACTTTATAGTTCTGCTCAGCCTCTGTTAGGGCGGTTTCTATGTCATGTGGCGAGAGATGATTTCCGCTTGACTCATCCCAGCAGACTCCACGGTAACCTCCACCATGATCCCATAAGTCGAGGAGGTAATGCTCTGCAGAATATTTCTTCAAAACGTATTTTACAAACCATGCTAGGGTCTTTGGGGAACCCATGTCAACCTCTCCAAGCGAAAGAATGACTTCAACACTGTTGTGGGTGACCTTGTAGAGGTATGCTGGTTGGTCTAGCCTGTCTATTAAGACTATCACATTCACGTTTGCCCCTGGCATTAAACCGGCGCTCATTTGCTGAACATTTAAAGGACCATAAGGGTCGAGGTTATTGTCAGCGTCCAGGTAAACCATGAAAGTCCACGAAGCCTTTGAGGGCTTGGCAGAAACAACAACTGAAAATTCGCTTAAAAGAAATGCGGCAACTAAAGCGATAAAAACAATTTTGGCGCCCTTCATATGTTTCTCCCGTTATGTAGAACCTTTAATCTGGTTTATATGAATTGTTTCTACAATGAAAAATGCATACGTAACCCTTATTCCGCCAAAAAATGGAGAGCTCTCCCGCAACTCCCATTTTTTCTCTGTGCAACGTTTAGGAAGTCTTTAGAATTGTTGGGTTGTGGTGTTTTTACAGAGTCGTCCTTGAAGGTTGAAGAGTGTTTTGAGGTTTATTCCGAGGTTTCTGAGTTTCTTTCTGTTTTGAAGCTTGGAACGCGTAATGTTTATGGTCGTGGTTTAGCAGCTTTTCAAGAGTTCTATTCGAGTCGAGGCTCCATAAGGGATTTTTTGGATCGTATAGAACAGGATAGGCTTTTACCAAGAATCAAGAGAAAACATGTGGACCGCGTGACGCTTAACAATTTTGTGGTTTGGCTTAAGGGTAGGGGCTACTCGCCGAAAACTATTAGAAGTTATGTGGGTGCTGTTCAAAGCTTAGCCAAATACTATGACATTTCTATAAGTTTACGCTATGTGCAACTACCGGCGGCTCAACCAGTCAACAAAAAGCATCCATGGACCATAGCGGAAGTATGCGATTTCATAGCCTTAATGGACAAGCCGCTCTATAGGAGTATAGCTGCTTCAATTGTTCAAAGTGGGCTGAGCCTATCAGATCTTTTAGCTCTAAAATACGGCGATATAAAAGAAGAGTTTGAAAAGGGAATAACGCCTATATGCCTTAACCTAACAAGGAAGAAGACAGGCATAACTTTTATAACGTTCTTGGGCACCTGGTCTGTGGAGCTGCTTAAGAATTATTTAGCTGATCAGAAATTGAATGATGAGACACCAGTT
>JAVZJU010000022.1:0-7008 GCA_038870595.1 Bathyarchaeia archaeon | reverse complement strand
TTCCTCATCCCAGTTCCATTCCACCGGTACTTGTGGCAAGAGAAGCCCTTTGTAAATTCCTCTTTCAATAATTAGCCCGTCTACACCGACTTTAATTTTGGATGGATACTCATTTGGCTTTTCAACCTCAACAAGTTGTGGCGGAGTTAATACGCTTACCTCGAAAACAACCTTGTCCAACTCGCTTATGGAGAGGGGATAAAATCTCGGGTCTTGGGTTGCAGAGCTTATGGCGGATTCTATAACCGCTTTGGCTAGAGGCGTTGTCGGATATGGAAGTCCTATACATCCCCGCAGTTCCTTTTCTCCATTTTCAATGCTGTTTATTGTTACGAACACGCCGCATGGTTGCAGCAATTTTTCCGGCATGCCTTCTGGGACGCGTATACGCTTTTTTGTTTTTAGGTATTCTTCTACGGCGTCGCGAGCAAGTTTGACGAGAATTTTGCCCTCTTCTAGGCTTAAATCGAAAGACAAGCGCATTTATCCCCGGTTTTAATGGCTATTTTTGTTTTAGAATTTTATTGATTCCTCGCGGGCTCCATCTTTTGTTATGAATAGGAAGTCTATGCCGTCGCCGCTCATTATGTCCCTGCTTATAGCGGATTTTATCGCTCTAACGACAAGTTCTCTGCCCTCCTCCATACTTAAGCCCTCCCTATAACTTTCCTCAAGAACCCCCATGGCGATTTCTGTGCCTGAACCCACAACGGCAAATTTGTCTGGTATAACTGAACCCAAAACGTCTAACACATAAAGGGAAGCACCCTCGTCGTCTAATCCTCCAACAATCGTTTGGGTTATTAGTGGTGCCAACCTATTGGCAAAGAGCAAGTTTGACATGAGTTTGGCGGCTGACCTAACAGATATTGGTCTCCCAACATCCATGCTGTACAGGTTTGCATAAGCTTCAACTTCACGCACCAGAATTTGCATGTCTGAAACCAGCCCCGCACATGCCGCGCCAATATGGTCTGTTATTTTGAAGACTTTCTTCCCGCCTCTGCTCACAACTAAATATCCATATGAAACCCTCTTTTCAGAGGCGAGGATGACGCCGTCTCTGCAAACTATGCCCACGGTTGTAGCGCCTGGAACCCATAGATATTGGGGCATTTGCCCTTCCCTTTCCACGCTGCTTTCACCTTTCCACGTGATATGCGAGCACAACCTATTAAACTTAATGTCTCATAAGCTCTGCAAAGCTAAATAACCACCAACACCATAACATCGCTGGGAAGGCATGGAACATGATAAACTTGTATTCGAAGCTTTATGACAATGTATGGTTTGGAGTGGCATACAATGACAAAAGCGTTTTCGCCACAGCTTTTTCGACAAATAGGGGACAGGTTCTCCGTAGTTTATTAGCAAGCATTCCATTTGATATCCCTTTTCAATACGCTGAAGAGGGAACATTCCTTGCCGAACAAGTACTTGCCAAATTAAGGGATATCTATAATGGCAAGGACGTGACTAACAAGTTTTCCCTAAACATGGAATCTTTGTCCGGTTATATGCAAAGGGTTTTGAAGGCTACTGCTAAGATTCCGGCGGGCTATGTGACTTCTTATGGAGCAATTGCGAAGGCTGTGGGTGGAAGCCCTAGGGCTGTTGGGCGGGCTATGGCTCTAAACCCATTTCCACTGCTCATTCCATGTCATAGAGTTGTTGCTTCAGACTTTTCTCTTGGCGGATACGGAGGAGGCTTGCAAGTCAAGCTGGAAATATTATGCCGCGAGAAAAGGGGATACAACAAAGAGGAGGAAATATCCATTGACGGAAAAAGGCTGAAAATTTTCCCCGTAGAGCTTGTCTTGGAAAGAGTTTCAAGGAAACCGTAAAGTTTAAACATAAATATAAAAATCGAAAGGCTAATTTACTGAGAAGAGTGGTTTCATGGTAAAGCGTGGTCTTTTTGTTGGAAGGTTTCAGCCCTTTCATAAGGGACACCTTAATGTTGTAAAAGATATTTTGAAGGAGGTTGACGAGCTGGTTATCGTTGTTGGCAGTGCACAGTACAGCCACCGCATTGATAACCCCTTCACAACCGGCGAGAGGCTTGTCATGATTCGGAGGGCTTTGGAAGAGGCTGGAATAGATTTGGGTCGCATATGGATTGTACCTGTTCCCGATGTCCACATACATATGGTTTGGGTTTCAGCTGTTGAGGGCTATGCGCCACGCTTCGATGTTGTTTACTCCAACGAGCCTTTAACACGGAGGCTTTTTGTGGAAGCTGGCTACGAGGTTAAGTCAATACGCTTCCATAGGCGCAAGGTCTACTCTGCGACTGAGATAAGAGAGAGGATGCTGAAAGACGGAAACTGGGAGGAACTCGTCCCAAAAAGTGTGGCTCAATTCATAAAAGAGATTGGTGGTGTCGAAAGGCTTAAAGACTTAACTAAGAGCGATAAAGTATAACCTTGTCCCCAACCTTAACCTTAAACATTTCAGCGGCACTTCCCTGGTTTACCGATATCTCTAGAAAGTCGTGGCTGCCAATCAGTGCTAGCGGCTTTTTGGTTTCTACCTCGGCATAAGCCTTGCAGAGCCTCAGCCTACATGTGGTTTCTCCAATTTTTAGGTCCAAACTCTTCCTTATCCCAAGACATTCCAGCTCCTTCAACGTGAAGTTTGTAATAATGTTACCGAAACCGTCCACATAGATAATTTCGCCAACCAGCATTGAGCCTTTCCTAACAATTTTTGCAAATCGTGGTTTCATAATTCCGCGGATTTCCGGTCCAAACTCTGAAGGCGGAACACCTTTTGATAGGTGGGCGGCTGCTGGAGCAAAAATGTCTCTTCCATGGAAAGTTGCTGAAACTTTGGGAAGCACGTATTTGGGATTAGCTATTTCGTAAACATGCTTTATGCCCTGTTTTTCGGCTGCCAAGGTTAAGATGCCGTTATCTGGTCCTATGAAAAAGCCGCTTTCCGTTTCTATCAGAATTGGTTTGCGTTTTGTCCCCACGCCTGGGTCTACGACGGCTACGTGTATTGTGCCTTTTGGGAAGTATGGTGCTGCGCTTGCCAAGACATATGCGCCCATTCTTATGTTGAACTTTTCTATTTGGTGGCTTATGTCAACTATCCGTACAGAGGGATTTATGCCTAAAATAACTGCCTTAATCTCCGCTACATAGGGGTCTGCAAGCCCAAAATCTGTCGTCAATGTTATGAGCGGAGTCATTCTACTTCAGAGTATTCAGTCTAGTTGGTTAAATTTTGTGATATTGTGCAATTTATTTATATGCAAGTTGTAGCCAGCATGTTTCGAAAGCTTGCCAGCCGTGAGGAGCGCATTTGCGAAACTTTGGAAACCTGAAAAAGCGAAGATTAGCAACGATGGACACACGAAGCTTAGCTTTAGTTATCAGCTTTTCAGCATTATACGCGGTTTTCTGTGTATTTCCAATATTCCAAATTATTGGCTTGCCTAGCAAAGCCATAACGGCGGCGGCAATCATGGCGCCAGTTATCGGCATGATTCTCGGACCCTATCTTGGGGCATTCTCAACAATAATTGGTGGGTTAATTGGATTATTTACGGGGTTCTTCTCCCACATGAGCCTTGTTGCTGGAGCCGTCGCCTCCCTTTGCGCCGGCTTCCTGTACACTGGTAGGCGAGATTTGTGCGCCCTAACTTATTTCTCGCTTCTATTCCTTTTCGGCTTCTGCCCTTTTGTTGGACCGGTCTGGCTTTACCCATTATTAATGTGGTTTCAGATTTTGGGTTTCATAGTTCTAATTTCCCCAGCGCAGTCCATGACTTTAAGAAACATGAAACATGCGAGAAGCAACAATATGCGTATTTTTGGCTTTTTCACAACATTTCTTGTCTCCACGTTAGCCGGGCAGATTGCCGGCTCGCTTATGTTTGAATTATCTTTCTGGCCATTATTTACGGCTGACATTAACGCCATAGGAGGGTACTGGCAAATTGTCACTTTTCTGTACCCCATTGAGAGGATCATTATAGCTTTAGTTACAACTTTCATAGGTGCTGGATTGCACAAAGCCCTAAAACTAGGAAATGTTGGACAAAGCATTTTTAAGGCTCAGTTTTTGGCTTAAGACCGCTCATGAAAATGCACTGTTCTGGTGGTATAGCCATATCCCTCGGGCCATAAACTCCGTCGTCAAAGCTTATGGGCGCTTCTTTAATTAAAACCGCCGGGATTGCTTCTGAAGTCTCTCCCATTAGGAGGTGCGCGGCCGATGCTAAGTCATCTGCAACAGCATGCAATGTAATGGCTAATTTTTTCCCAAAAATGTCCTTTTTGCCTCTGCAATCCACGACTGGTTTGAAACCGGCAGTGGCTAAGGCTAATCCTGTTGTGCCAAGCCTTAATGGTCTTAAGCCGCTATCAACGATTAAAACCGCAACCTTCTTTCCAGTTTTGTGCATTAATTCTTCCCTAATGTTTCCCGCCCATTTCTCCGGGTTTTTAGGCCATAAAACAACAGCGCCGTGAGGAGCGTTTTTATTATCTATCCCAGCATTCGGCGTCAAGACCCCGTTTTTAAGCGTTAAGACAGCCTTTTCCACCCCACCGCAGATTTCCTCCGCCTCTTGCATAATCAGTTCGGCAAGTCCTGGTGATATAGCGAATTTGTTGGCCAGTTTTTCAGCTTTATCAGATGGTCTAACTTTTCCCAACTCCACTACACGGTTTTCTGCGTAGGCTATGACTTTTGATGCTAACGCCAAGACATCCTTGTCGTCAAATTTCAGCCCTTGCTTTTCCATTGCCTTTAAGACGATGTCAACTATGGTGCCTCCTCTTTTTATAACATCAGTCTTTATTGGAAAAAGTTTCAAAGGCTCATCCTCCGTGAGAAACTGGAACTAAAACCACTTCATCCCCGTCCTTAAGGACTGTCTCTAAACCCTTCAAGACGCTGATTTCGCGGCCATTCACAATTATTAGAGTGTTTGGTCTCGGGTCACCAAGCTCCGGGTCAATTAGGACCCTTTCCATTTTTGGGAACACTTCAGTGATTCGTTTTAAGGCTTCCTTGAGTTGTGCACCTTCACTTAGCTCTAGCGTTACCTTGCCCTTGCTTGTTATATTGCGGAAACTGCCAACAAATCTAATGTTAACCTTCATCTTTCTCGGTCCTTCCCCCTTATGAAGACGCCTATAGTACTATTATGACTGAGATGTCGTTAACGTTTGTGCCCGTTGGACCTGTGAAGATTAGGTCGCCGAGCTGAGAAAAGAAGTTGTAAGAGTTATTGTCGGCTAGGAATTCCTCAGTCTTAAGCCCCGAGGCTTCTGCCTTTACTATTGTTTTTCCGTCGGCTATTGCTCCTGCAGCGTCTGTTGGTCCATCCACCCCATCAGTGCTTAATGAAGCTATAACGACGCCTTCAAAGCCTTTAATTTTCAGCGAGGCCGCCAATGCTATTTCTTGGTTTCTTCCACCCTTGCCTTTTCCAGCAACTGTAACTGTTGTCTCACCGCCAGCCACTATGCCAGCAGGCTTTTTAACTGGGTTGCCGGATGCCAAAATTTCTCGAGCTAGCGAAGCCAGCATTGTTCCAACATGTCTTGCTTCACCTTCGAGAAGCGATGTTAACAGAAGCGTATTCAAACCTTCTGATTGTAGGGTTTCACATGCAGTCATGCTTGCGGCTCTGTTGTTTCCAATAACGACGTTGAAAACCTTTTTGAAGATTTCGTCACCAGTCTTCGGCGTTTCTGAGATAAGCCCTTTCTCCCCATCCGTTAAGACTTTCCTTATTGATTTTGGGGCTTTATCCCACAAACCATATTTCTTTAAGACGTTTATGGCGTCGCTGAAAGTTGTGGAGTCGGGGACCGTCGGTCCAGAGGCAATGAAATCCAGCGGGTCGCCTAAAACATCCGATAGGATAAGGTTTAAGATTGTTGCTGGATAAGCCTTCTTAGCAAGCCATCCGCCCTTAAACTCTGAAATATGCTTCCTAACAGTGTTTATCTCGTTTATTGTGGCGCCACACTTAAGCAGTTCCTCTGTTATCCGCCTCTTATCAGCTATTGTTATTTCGCCTCTAGGCATGGGCATTAAGCTGGAGCCACCGCCCGAAATCAAGCATATAATTAAGTCTTCTTCTCCAGCTTTTTCGGCTATTTCTAGCATTTTTCTTGTTCCTTCAACTCCGGATTCGTCGGGGATGGGGTGACTTGCTTCGTGAAGTCTAATTATTCCTGTTTTATGCTTGTTCCCTTTTGGAACATTTACAAGTCCATCTGTGATTTTGTCACCTAAAACTTCCTCTAAGGCCTCAGCCATTGAGCCGCTTGCCTTCCCTCCACCTATCACATATATGTTCTTGAACTTTCCAATGTTGAAAGCTCGCCCGTTAACGTGGAGAATTGAGCCTTCTAGCTTAAGTTTTGATTTAATTAATGATTTTGGGTCTACTGCTTTTATGGCGGCTTCAAGGCTTTTTAAGGCTAATTCTCTAGCCCTTTTATCGAGAAGTGTCTCGCCGTTCTGAATTAATTGCTCCATATTCTTAATAATCGCCATTCGGAGTACCCTTGTAACTTTTAAGGACGGGGAATCGTAAATGTAATAAGTTAAGCGTTAATAAAGTGTTTTGCACCGCGCAGGTGAACATTATGGCAAAGCCTAAGGTTTACGTAACCCGTGAGCTTCCAGAAAGAGGAATGAAAATAATAAAGGAACGTTTTGACGCCGAAGTTTGGCCGGAGTATGGTCCGCCGCCGAAGGCGGAAATAATAAGGAAGGCGCGGGATGTTGACGCCTTAGTCACGCTTTTGTCGGATAAGATTGATGCTGAAGTTTTTGATGCTGCGCCGAAATTGAAAATTGTCGCTCAGATGGCTGTTGGCTTTGATAACATAGATGTTGCTGAAGCCACAAGGAGAGGCATATATGTGACGAACACCCCTGGCGTTTTAACAGAAACTACAGCGGATTTTGCTTGGGCTTTGTTGATGGCTGTTGCGAGGCGGGTTGTTGAGGCAGACAAATATGTTCGCACTGGAC
>JAVZJU010000021.1:1970-7550 GCA_038870595.1 Bathyarchaeia archaeon | reverse complement strand
TGGAAAATGCGGTTCAAGGCTTTTGGCATTGCTGCATCCAGGTCAAGAGGCGAAACATCTCCAAGAAATACTAGGTAAAAGGCGCATGGGCAAAAGCCTAACAGAGGAAGAGCTTAAGAAGATAGCCCATGCAAGGCGCACAGCCGACCTGATCCTAAGCTATGGAAAGAAGGCAATATTAGCCCTAAAAGTTAAAGGTGTAGGGCCAGAAACAGCCTTTAGAATCCTCTGTAAAATGCACCCCAGCGAAGGGGAGTTCTACATGGACCTTTTAAAGGCGAAAATCCAATACTTGAAGACAAGGGAGTTCTGGGAAGACAAAGAAAACCGTTTAAAAACCTTCACCTAGAAGCTTGGCAGGTGAAAAATCTTGACTGAAAACAGCTCTCAGCATGGAGAACTTAAGCCAACCCTAGGATTGTTTGATGCTACAGCCATAAGCATAGGCGCCATAGTGGGAGCCGGCATATATGTTGTTACTGGTATAGCGGCTGCCCTTGCAGGTCCAGCCTTAATTGTTTCCATGCTTTTGGCTGCAGCCATATCTATGCTTACAGCTATGAGTTTTGCTGAGTTGACAGCTTGGAAGCCTATAGAGGGAAGCATTTACGAGTATTCTTACCAACTAATTTCGCCTCTTGCAGGATTCCTAACTGGTTGGATGTGGGTTATATCTAACACTTTTGCCGGCGCAGCCGTCTCCTTAGGCTTTGCAAGCTATTTATGCACTCTTTTCCCGACATTACCGCCAAACGTTGTGGCGGCTGTTTTCTGCTTCCTTTTCACGGTGCTCAACTTTTTGGGGATGCGCCAATCAGCCCTCCTAAACAATGTGCTTGTGGCGGCTAAACTCTCCATTTTAGGATTCTTCGTGGTTTATGGATTCCTTTACATGAATCCTTCGAACCTTGCACCTTTTAACCCCTTTCAAATGGGAGTTTTGTCCGGCGCATTTTACATTTTCTTTGCTTATGGCGGATTTGCAAGAGTCGCCGTAGTGGCAGAGGAGGTTAAAGATGCTAGAAGAAACGTGCCTAGAGCTATCATGCTTTCCTTGGCTATATCAACAGTGATTTACATCCTAGTTGGTTTTGTGGCTGTTGGGCTTGTAGGTGCTTCAAAGCTTGCTGGCTCAAACTCGCCGCTTGCAGAGGCTATAGGCGTTACTGGAAACGCTGTTGCAGTCTACATGGTTTCAGCTGGCGGCTTAATTGCAACAGCAAGTGTTTTGCTAACAGCCATTTTGGGGGTTTCCCGCATGGCATTCGCCATGGCAAGGAGAAAAGATTTGCCCAAAGCCCTAAGTAGTCTCCATCCAAAATATAACACGCCATATCTCTCCATATGGATTGTGGGCGCCGCCATGACACTGCTTGTTCTCTTCGTGGACATAGCGCGAGTTGTAGCTATAAGCAATTTCGCACTGCTCTTCTATTATACGTTGGCTAACGTTTCAGCATTAAGGCTAAAGGCGCACAATAAAATGTACCCAAAAACAGCGCCATTTCTAGGGGCAATCTCGTGCATAACCCTTTTAATCTTCACGCTTTTTACTTTGCCCCAAGCATGGATTTTGGGCGCTGCAACTCTGGCCGTCGGCGTCGTCTACTTCTGGCTTAAAAATCTTAAAGCGCGGCTACTTATGAGAGCCATGGATTCTGAAAAACTCTAACGGGTTTTCCCGTTTCCCGCTCATAGTCGCCAACATAGTATCCTTTCACAATTTCTTTAAGGGCGTTCGGCTTCAACAAAACTTCTCCGTTAATCGCGATTATTAGTTCTCCAAAAGCCCTATCAACCCCCATTCTAAAAACTTCACCCTTTCCTACAGAAGCACTGTTTTTGATGACTCTGCCTTTAATGTTAGGCCATTTTCTCCGACATTTTTGGATTGTTGCCCATGCAATTTCGTATGTGTAGTCGCTGCTTCCATCATCAACAACCAAGATTTCACAAAAGTTCGGGTACTGCGCCGCACTTTTAAAAAGGCTCTCTATAAGTTCTGAGACTTTTCTCTCTTTGTTGTAGACTGGAACAATTATGGAGACAGATGGGTAACGTACCCTTTTACACAGCACATTGTTTCCGCATAGTTTTCCTTGCATTAGAATCGCCGGCCCTCTCCTTTCCCGTACACTTCTTAGCCCCTTTTCAAAATAAAGCATGTATTCCCGATCGAAAATATATCAGAGAAAACTATAACCTAAACGCTGACGGCGGAGACATATCAAAAGTTAAGAAGACATAAATACCGCTCGTACAACGTTTCTGATTCCGAGGATAAATCATGGAAGACCTATCGCGTTACTACGCGCTCTTAAAAGACCCAGCGAGGCGAAAAATAATTGAGATTTTGGGCACTCAAGAGAAAGTGGGGTTTAAGGAACTACGCGAAGCCTTAGGCTTAGGCGTCGGCACCGTCTATTACCATCTTGACATGCTTTCAGACTTTCTCGAACAAGACAAGCAACGCAAGTATAGGTTGAACTCGAAGGGACAAATGCTCTACAAAGTCCTAAAGGAGGGAAGCATACCGGCAAACCTCGGAATAAGCGAAACCCTAAGCAGCCGTGCAGCCAAATGGCTTTTTCTTTCGCCTCTCTTCGCCCAAACAATAAAGCCTTTAAGGCTTATGCCCTTATCTTTAGCAATCCTCTTTTTAGGAGCTCACGGGGCATCCATTGCAAGGCTTGAACCAGCCCTATTCTTCTATTTTGAATACTCCACCCGCAGTTCAACAAGCACCATGGCACTATTCATATTCAATTGGATAGGGCTATTCCTATTCACAGAAGCTTTAGCCCTCGCACTCTTCAAACGCGCGGGAAACGAATTACAACTCTTCACATGTATTGGGCTGGCAGCTCTCCCCCTGGCAGTTTTCCCATACATGTATATGGCTGTTCCAGAAGCTCTGAGCAGTTTCAACCTATACTACATGGAAATTGAAATGATAAGACAAGCCATATTGATAGTTTTGCAAATTTGGAGTCTACTACTGGTTTCTGCGGCGATCTGCTATGGCAAAGGCCTAAGACTAGACAAGGGCGTAATCATAAGCCTAACAGCCATATATTTGAACATTGCATTATTATTTATCTTTGGACGATTTACTTAAACCCAAATATTCTCATAAGTTGTAATTATTGGCTAGCGAAGGAGTGGCATTTGCCCTCCCAAGCCCCCACCTGGCGGATCAGCGTCAACATTTCCATCTCCTACATTAAATGTTATGGTCTTTACGCTGATGCCCCAAACTTTGAAGGTGAAGCTGTATTCTCCAGGATGCAAATGTCCGAGGTTATACGTATTAGATAAAGTTATTATAACTTGAGCGCTATCACCGGTCCACATCCAGATTTCACTATCAACGAATATTTTGTTTCCTTCGAAAATTGGTGATCCCCAATCTGAAACGTTAAAACCAGCACAACTAAGGGTGATTAAAACCTTTACGTAAGATACACCATTTTGTTCCCAGTAACATAACTCTACATATTTTGCATCGGGAATATATGGAATCCACTGTTCTGGATATGGAGGAGATTTTGACATCACTGTTAAGATCGCCTCGTTTTCAACATGTCTCACAACAATTATGTATAATGAATCGGTTACTATTATGCCGTTCCCAAAAGCTACTCCTCTGTATTCCACCTCTACACCTTGTGGATTGTAAATTATTAGGTCAGTTCTCCAGTCTGACCGCGAGCCAAATGCACCCCAGGCAAGGGCTAGCTCTAAAATATAACCGTTTGAGGCTCTTATTCTGTCACCTACATGCAAAAGATAGGTTCCGTCTCCTTCATACTCTGTTAGGTAAGACTTTGGTGTAAAGGAAAGCAAAGATATTACCAACCAAAGGGCAAATAGTTTCATAAATTTTCCCTTCAAACTTTTCCTCTCCTCGCGACTGAGATCATGTGATATTAGTCGCTTTTCCTAGATTAAACTTTATTTTTCACTGATAGTGAGATATGATAAAGACAACTAAATTGATGTTTAATAGTTGAATTAGTCGCTGGTGTCAGATTCTAAACAAGGAGTTCTAGGATTCTAGAACTCTCGACAAGCGAAGTTCGGGTTTTTTAGAAGCGGTTTTCTTAATAAGCCGTTTTGCATAGTCTTTTTCGGTGAAAAGACATGAAAAACGTGAGAAAAACAATATTAACTTTGAGCTTGGCTCTAATACTGGCTGCGCCGGCGCTTGCGGTTTTAAGCCCAAGGGTAAGCGCGGACGACTCTGTGGAGAATATTCAAAGCTTGCGTTTGGAGCCGCCGTACATCTGGAATAATACGTGGTATAGGTTCAACAGTTCTCTAGTAACGCTGATCTTTCCAGCTAAGGGCACGAAGCCCATGTTCTTGTGGTGGTATACCAATGATAGCAGCAATATATATGTGGTGAAGTTTCAAGGCGTCATCGAGTATCTAATGCTTGACAAGCCTTATTATAGGCACAGGTTCCACGCAGACAACGCTACTATAAATGCAACATTATGGAGCAACTACGTCGAACCAAAACTGTACCAGAAACGATATCAATTTGGTCAATCTGGTGATATATGGTACAGAGGCAGAGTTGAAGAATTCAAAGAGCTTTTGTCGGATTTGCATAGGGCTTATTTGCCCTTTAGCGCTTGCAACTGGACATTAAGCGGACCAGTGTTTGTTGAAGGCGAAGACTATTGGTCCTTCAATTTCACATTAACCGAAGTACATGGACATCCAGGATTAAAATTCGCGGAGAACAACATTGAGATAAGATGTAGATTCTACAATGCAACAAAAACAGTAACTTTAGATGAAGAACATAGTTACACTGTTGCTGCTGGGCAGTTGAAATTCGACTTTGTTGTAAAACATTGGGAGTGGAACATAGACAAAATCAACCAATTCCTTAAAAAATATGGCATTGAGATACCAGAAAGCCGAACTGGATTAGCCTTATGGATTAAGATGGCTTCAATAGAGCTTGAAGATTTGAAGGACGTTGGCAAAGAGGTTCAGAATCAAGCAGAGAACCAAGTTGAGGCTTGTTCCCGAATGCGGGAAGTGGCAATAAACGGGGAGTACTATGCTGTAGATAAAAATGAGACAAGCCAAGATGAAAAGCCTATTCAAGCCACGCTTCAGCTTAGGGAGAGGTTCAGGGAGCGCATTAGACTGCACTATGCTGTTGGGGAAAAAGATGTGCCAGTGGGCTTCTTGGAGTTTGTTCCATGGGCCAGGCTTCTATATCCAAACGGCACAACCTATGACTACGTGAATGTTACCGCTTCCTACATTGCTGCTGGCGGTCACCTGAGGCTTTTCATTTGCTACCCATACTTTGGCAACTACACACTGGAGCATGACCCGACAATTGGCTTGACATCAGCTCCGCTAATTCCTGAGCTCATAAACCAGAAAGTTCTGCTGGTTTTGCTCGGCGCCACCGCCATTATTGTCTTGGTTGTTGCTGCCATGAAGGTTCGGAGAAAGCCTATAAACGTCTTAGCCATCAAATAAATTCCCTTTTTCTTTTTGATATGTTGATTTGGGGAGTAAAAGTTTATATTGTGTATTGCTACGTAATAT
>JAVZJU010000021.1:0-1960 GCA_038870595.1 Bathyarchaeia archaeon | reverse complement strand
CGCAGAGGAGAAAACGACGAAATCCGCTGGCAAGTTATAAAGGCAATGCTGGACGAGTTTCCAAACTTAAGAGAAAAAGTTAAAGCCTACATTGAAAAGCAGAAACAGAAAGAAAAGCCTCAGAACTTTTAGATGTGGTTTCTTTTTAATAGATGAGGCGGCGGAACCTTAACATTGTTTTTGCCATTCTCGTTCTCTGATTTGAGAAGCCCTGTCAACTCGCGGTAGCGCTGAAGAAAATCTAAGCCCTTAGGCGTCGCCTTATAAATCTCCTTATCCTTCTCGAAGACCCTGTCAATAAGGTTAACTTTTAACATAAATTCTAAATAATCGTTAAGCTGCGTGAAGCTCAGGTTAGCCCTATACATAATCTGAGTTTTTAAAACACCATCCTTAGCTATGTCCAGAATTTCAGCAATTATGTATAGCTTATCTCTTCTCTTCTGGGATGGGTTGGCTCCCCAAACATTCATTTCCACAATATTCCTCTTTCACAAGCCTTCTGCATGAAAAAAGGCTAATGCATTTTTTAAGCGGTGTTTCCCAAAAGCCACTATTACAATTATCGAAATATTCTCTAGAACAAACTTCTATAAGAAAAAACTTTAATCTTAAACTGGAAAACATTGCCTTCTAAGGAGGCAGATGAAAATGTTGATCGGGTTAATGGCTGACACGCATGATAACTTGCCTATGGTGGAAAAAGCCGTAAAAAGGCTCAATGAAGAAAAAGTTGAAGTTGTGCTTCATGCTGGAGATTATGTTGCGCCATTCGTTATACCAAAGTTTAGGGATTTAAAGGCTAAGCTGATAGGGGTTTTTGGCAACAATGACGGAGACCGAGAACTATTGAAGAAGAGGTTTAGCGAAAATAAGAAGCTGGAAATTAGGGGGAACTTCGCGGAAATAACCATCGGAAAGGCAAAAATCGCGCTACTGCACGGGAGTGAAGAGGAACTTTTAAGGGCTATAATTAACAGCGGAAACTTTGACGTGGTTGTCCACGGACACACTCATAAGGCTGAAACCTACAAGAAAGGCAAAACATTGGTGGTGAATCCGGGCGAAGTTTGCGGTTATCTAACGGGAAAGTCGACTATTGCGCTGCTTAATGCAGAAAAACTTGAGGCAAAAATAATAGACTTGGTGTAAACAGGCTAGAGGAATGTTTCAGTTTTGGTTGGAATTGTATGGCTGCCTTCTCTGATTGGCTATTTTAAAAAATTCAACGAGTTCTTCGTCTGTTGCTCCGTTTCGCATGGGCGTTAAGATGTCCACCGTGTTGTCGTCTCTCATTAGACACGGCTTGAGTTTCCCGTCGCTTGTTACGCGTAAGCGTGTGCAATGCCAACAAAAATCGGTATTTTCTATTGGATGGACAACCTCAACTTTTACGTCTGGCAAATGGTATATGTGGCGGTTTTGCATGTATTTTCTGGCTTCGATTTTTATGGCTTTCTGCCTTAGCATTTCTTCATACTCGTCCAGAGGTTTGTGATAGGCAGCATAGTATTCGTTACTTATGTTTATTGGCTCAAGCTCAATGAGTTGTAGAACTGCACCTACTTCTCTCGCAAAATTAATCATTTCCGGCACTTGAGAATCATTAACTCCCCTTAAAACGAGCATGTTTAGCTTTACCGGGTTAAGTCCAGCCTCAACGGCCGCCTTAACACCATTTAAGACGTCTTCCAACTTGCCGCCGGTGAGTTTGCAGTATGTTTCGCTGTCTATTGTTGGCAAGTTTATGTTTACACGTCTTAAACCATTCGCCTTAAGCTCTTTTGCTAATGGCTCAAGCAGTGTCCCATTAGTTGTCATTGAAAGCTCCTCCAAGCCATGTATGGAAGCTAAGCCCCTAACTATTTGCAGTATATCCTTGCGAAGCAACGGTTCTCCACCAGTGAGCTTGATTTTTGATACGCCTAGGCTGACGGCTGTTTTTGAGATGCGCACAATT
>JAVZJU010000020.1:0-7747 GCA_038870595.1 Bathyarchaeia archaeon | reverse complement strand
CTTCTTCAGAGAACTCTCTAGCGTGATAGCTGAAGTTTTTATCCTCTAATGGCGAGACCAGCAGAAGCTTCAGTCGTTCAGGCTCAAGTCCAGTCAAAGCCAGCAGCTTCTTCAACATTTTAACGGCACGTTCAGCGTGGAGGTTTCCGTCAACAAAGTGGCAGTCTGGGGGTTTGCACCCAACAAGCAGCACGCCCTCAACTCCATTAGCAAAGGTTTCCAGAACAAGCGCTGGGTCCATCCTCCCGACACACATAACGCGAATAAGATTGACATTGTAAGGAACACGCATCTCTTCTTCGCAGAAGGTCCAATTACACATGAAACAAACAATTTTTGGAGGGTTAGACGACTCCATTTCTATTTCACCTCTCCAAGGCTGTTGAAACCATTATGAGAATTTGCTCGTTGGAAAGCTTCTTCATAGTTATGGCCCTTTCTGGACAGCGTGCAGCGCAGAGCCCGCAGCCCTTACAAAGGTCTTCGTTTACTTGGGCTATGCCCTTTTCGTTCTTTTTAACGGCTTCTACTGGGCAGACAACTGCGCAGACGTTGCAACCCACACATTTGCCCTCATCCACAACAGCCTTATCGCCCTCGCATAGGTCCATGCTGGCGAGGCATTCTGCACATGGCCCGCATCCGAGACAGCGGAAAGCCTCAAATCGTGCTTGACGCTTTAGCTTTTCAAGATACTCTCTTGCCTCCTCGAAACTCAGGTGAGGCTTCTCTATTGGAGCATCGTATCTACGCTCCTTCTTGTCCAACAACCGCCAATCCTTAACCCAGGTCGTCTCCTCAATCTTCTCTTCTTCCCTATCCTTCCGCAGGTCCTCACCCCTCAAGTAACGGTGTATAGAAACCGCTGCACGCTTCCCAGCACCAACAGCCTCAATAATGCTTGCTGGACCAGTGGCAACATCCCCACCAGCAAAAACCCCCGGAACATTAGTTTCCAATGTCAGTGGGTCCACTTGCAGTGGCGGTCCCCGCTTCTCCTTGTTTACTAGTTCTGGAGGCAAAACAGATGTTTCAACAATCTGCCCAAGTGCCGGAATAACCATGTCCACCTCATACTGGTGTTCTGAAAAGGCTATTGGGATTGGACGTCGCCTTCCGCTTTCGTCAGGTTCGCCCAAACGCATCCTTAAACATTCAACCGCCTTAACCCTTCCATTTCCGCCTATAATCTGCTTTGGAGCCACCAAGAAATGGAACTTTATCCCATCCTTCTCGGCGAGCTCTACCTCGTGTGGGAGTGCTGGCATCTCCTCGCGAGATCGCCTATAAAGAATCATAACCTCTTTGGCGCCCAGTTTTTTAGCCATCCTCGCGGCGTCTATGGCTGTGTTGCCTCCGCCAATGACTGCTACTCTTTCGCCAACAGTTATTTTCTTGCCCAGAGCTATGGCCCTTAAAAAGTCTACAGCGTTTATTACGCCTTCTAAGTCCTCGCCTGGCACATTTAACTTCATGCCCAATTGTGTGCCGATGGCAAAGAAAATTGCCTTATAACCATCCTTCTTAAGGCTTTCAATAGTCACGTCCTTGCCGAACTCAACGCCAGTTCTAATTTCAACGCCTATATCCTTAATGTAGGCTATTTCATTTTCAACAACAAATTTTTCTAGGCGGAAGTCCGGTATGCAATAACGCATCATGCCGCCGGGCTCAGCCATCCGCTCAAAAACAGTGACCGGATAACCCAACTTTGCAAGTTCGTAGGCAGCTGTCAAACCGGCTGGTCCAGCGCCGATTATAGCTATTTTTTCGCTGTACTTCTTTGGCACCGGCTCGGCGACAACCCTTCCCTGTTCACGCTCAATATCCGCCACAAGCCTCTTTAAGGCGCGTATAGCCACTGCCTGGTCAAGGTTGACCCGTGCACATGCATCCTCGCATGGGCTGAAGCAGACCCTTCCACAGATGGCTGGGAAGGGCATGTCCCGCCTTATGACTTCAACAGCCTCTTTAAACTTGCCCCTTTGGATAAGAGCCACATAAGCCTGAACATTAACATGCGCTGGACATGCTGTTCGACAAGGTGGTAGTTTCCTAACCTCTTGGGAGGGCTTTTCCGTCAAGACTATCAGCCTTCTTAGAAGCATATTTGAATGTTAAACCAGATATATTAAGCCATCTAAATCAAGCTTGACATAAATATAACATAAAATTTTCAAAAGAAAAGGGGGAAATGGAGGGGTTTATTCGCGGAGTCTTCCCTCAAGCTTGTTAACCCACTTGTTGTATTCTCTAGAGCTTAGAAGACTTTTGAGTTCCTCCTCAAGCGTCAAAGAGTTTTTGGGCTTAATTTCGATTATCCAGCCCTCGCCGTATGGGTCCTCATTTACCAGGTAAGGCTTATCCTTTAATTGTTCGTTAACTTTAACAATTTTGCCGCTTACGGGCGCGTATAAATCAAACATAAACATCCAAGTTTCAGCCACACCGAAAGGTTCCATTTTGGCTATTTCCTTCCCAACGGGTTCAGTCATTATATTTGCAATGCCTTTAAGATGCCTCTGGGCGTAATCTGAAACACCCACACGGATGTTTCCTTCAGGAGTTATTTGCGCCCAAGTGTGCTTCGGCGTGTATAGCAACTGCTCCGGAATAGCCAAAAGCTCTTCACGCTTTGCGGCTGGAATCCCCTCAGCCCGCATCAGCTCTTCTAAGCGCAGCCTTATGGCTTCCGAGACAAATTCTGATATGCTTCTGTAGCGTCCTGTTCTGAGGAGTCTCTCGATTTCTTTTATTAGCTCTTGCCTTATGCTTACGGTTTTCCATTCAGACATTTCATATCAGCCTCCTTTACATCTGCGTGATATATAGAGCAAAGCGAAAGATATATATCTATCGTAAATAGAAAATATAGAATAAATAAATGTGTTAAAGTAAATATCATAAATAGAGGGAAACGTTTGGAAATTAGAAAAGTTCAAAGAGTAGGCCACTCAACAATGACGGTTTCGCTCCCAAACGAATGGATTAAAGAACAAGGCATAAAACCGCGAGACTTACTGTTCATAATGCCGGAGAGAGATGGCTCCCTAAAAATAATGCCGAGGCATATAGCCCAAAAAGAGGAAGCTGAAGAATACATTGTTAATGCTGATGCATGTGACGAACCGGGAATGCTTGAAAGAATAATTGTTGGAAGCTATATTCTGGGGCGAGATGTTATACGGATAATTTCCACAAGCCGCATAGGCAAAAACCATGTAGACGAGGTCCGAAGGATAGTTCAAAAACTTATTGGGCTGGGCATTCTTGAAGAAACTCCAAAAAGTATACTTTTGCAGTGCTCCATAGACTCCACGAAGTTCAAACTTGACATGCTCATACGGAGGCTTGCACTAATAGCTTCAACAATACTTTCTGAGGCGATGCAGGGCTTCAAGGAGAAAAAATATGACATTGTGGAGGAGGCCATAGCCAGAGAAGACGAGGCTGACAAAATCTACTATTTAGCAGTGCGCCTTCTATTGTCAGCACAAGTGAAGCCGGCCGTAGCTGAAGAGGTCGGCATGGTGGACGTCCTTTTCATACCGGCTGCAAGGCTTATCCTTCAGTATTTAGAGCTTATCGCGGATTACTCTGAAGATCTAGCTAGAGAGGTTCTTGAAATGGAAGTTTATAGGAACAGGCTTCCAGAGGATGTTGTTGACAGAATATTCCATTTAAGCGAGCTAACCCAGACGATTCTTCAGAAGGCTATTGAATGCATTTTTACAAGGGATTTGAAGGTTGCAAACCAGCTTCTGGAAATGAGGAAGGTGCTTGAAGTGGACTCCAATAGGCTTATGAGGGAAGCCCCAGAAATCCCCTACGTAAGGTCCATTCTCTCCTGCCTAAGTAAGATTGCCGACAAAGGCGCCACAATAGCTGAAATAGCCATAAACAGAGCCTTGGAAGATCCGGGTAAGTATGTTGGCGATGTTGTCAAGGCAGTTAAGCACGTTAGAACTTTGCCATTGACTATTGGAAAGAAATAGCTTTCAAAAAGTTAATGCTATAATTCAGTCATGTTTGAAATAACAAAGTTAAATAAGATGAAATGTAAAATAATAATACTTAGAGGAAGACGTCATGAGTGATGATTTTGAAGAGGCTTTAAGGAATATAGACGTCTTCTGCAAAGTTTTAGCCAAAAAACTGGTGGAAAGCCTTAAGGAGAAGGAAAGCGAAGGCGAGAACCCATTAGAACCTATGGAAAGGCTCTTAAAAAGAAAGTATGTCATTGAGGAAAGATTTGAGGAAAGTCCCACCGCCAAGCATTTTATACCGTTGCCTCATATTGAAGAGCCCTTAATAGACATTTTTGAAGACGAAAATTATGTTAAAGTTTTGATGCAGTGCCGCTGCAGAGACCAAAAAGTGACGATAAACACGTTTGAAGATGGTTTACAAATATGTTTAGAAAACACCTGCTGGAGGCTTAACCTCCCAGTTGATGAGCTACAAGTTGAAAACATGATTATGAAGTGTAACAACAATAAGGCTTTAGAGGTTGAAATTCCAAAGCTGAAGGCAACCGTAAACTACAGAAATTAAGGATAGAGCGCTAAACAGCCACGCCCTTCTGTTTAATCCTCCGCCGGCAAGCCTCTTCCTCGGCACATTTTGCACAGGTGTAGATGACGTCAAACTCGCTTCTGCTTGGGTTTTCAGGATTAACAATAAACACGAAGCATTCTTCACCTTTTCTAATAACTCCGCCGCAGCAGAAGCATTTATGCTCCTTAAGGGCTGTGATCTTCATTCTAATGTCCTCAAAACCATATGCCGCACTGTCAGCTTTTAACACTTTCTAACAAATCAAAAAGTTTGTAAAGTGCTCTAGCCTATTTTTTCTAAAACTTTGTCGATTTTTATCTTGTGGAAGTCTAGTGCGAGTTCTTTGGGTTCCACTCCTAGGCTTAGGCTTAACAGCTCGGCGTAGTGGATTATTGGCATGTTGTACTCTTCCTTGTAGGTGGTTTTTATCAGCATTTGTCCAAGGTCTAGGGTTAGGAAGCAGAAGGGGCATAGGGTTGATATGCAGTCCGCCCTAGCGTTATAAGCGTTTACGATTTTGTCTCTTGCTATGGCTAGGGCTACGTCGTCTGCATAGCCTCTTAGGAGCCCTCCACAGCATCGAAGCTTATTCTTATATGGTATGCTTTTGGCGCCTAGAGCCTCTATTAGGGTGTCGAATATGCGGGGGCGTTCTGGATCGTCAAAGCGTAGGAGTTCGCTTGGGCGTAGTAGGTGGCATCCTGAGAAGGCGGCTACCTTAAGATTGTTTAACGGTTTGACTATGCTTTGTTTTAGGCGGTCTACGCCTATGTCGTTCATTAAGACTTGTAAGTAATGCCTAACCTCTTTTGTGCCCCTAAACTCCTTACCGGCGTTAGATAAGATTCTGTTGATTTTTTCACGTAGTTCCGGCTTTTCTTTAAGGAGGTGGTTTGCAATTGTTAGGGATTCAAAGCATCCGGTGCACAGTGTGAGTATGTTTAGGTCTGCTTCTTCTGCCAGGCAGATGTTGTAGGCGGCTATTGCAAGGCTTGTTTCCAAGTCTATGGACTGAAGTGGGGGCGGGGCACAGCATGTTGCGCCTTCTATATCTACGAGTTCTATTCCAAGCTTTGTTAGGGCTTTTCTTGCGGCAAGTTCGTAGTGGGGTTGGCGGGCTGGTATTGTGCAGCCCAAAAACAAGGCGTAGCTTGTCATTGTGATGCACCTTCCTTCTTAAACATGACTTTATCGAAGCCCGTTGCTGCCAGGATTTTTTTGACGGCTTCCATGCCCGTGGGCTTTAGCGGCGGCAAGCCGTAGTCGGCTCTTTTCTTTTCTAGGAATTTTGATATTGGGGCTAAGCGTCCTTCGCTCATGAGTCCGGCGGCGAATTCTGTGTATATGGCTGGTATGTTGCCTTCTCTGATGGCTATGTTTCTTAAGGCGTATATAACGTCTGCAATCTCAACTTTTTGGGGGCAGCGTTCTTGGCAGTTGTAGCATGAGGCGCAAAGCCATATGGAGTCGCCTTTAAGGACCTCATCTCTTTGCCCTAGTAGGGCTAGCCTTATTATTTGGCGGGGGTTGTAGCGTTCTGTTGTCCTTGCGACTGGGCATGTGCTGGCGCATGTGCCGCATTGGTAGCAGCGGGTTATTGTTTCCCCGCCGAGTCTGCTTGTTATCTCCCTTGCAAAGTCGAGGGGTTTTTCTCCAGCCATTTTTGGCTCCTCCATGAATCCTCGTTTTTAGTTAGGCTAGTTGGAGTAAGCCTAGCCTTTCTACTCTTTCGGTCATGGCTTTGGCTGCTTCTGCGAATTTGTCGCCTTCTATGAAGACTAAGTTAAACATTTCAAGTCTTTCTGGTTCTATGCCGTAGGCTTGGAGAAGCGTCTTCGCCATTTCCACTTTCTTCTGGGCTTTTTGGCTTCCAACTTCATAGTGGCATCCGTCGGGCTTGCAACCAACCACCATAACGCCTTGGGCTCCAGCTTTAAAGGCTTCTAGGATGTGCTGGACTTGGATTATGCCAGTGCATGGAACCCGCAACACTCTAACATTGGCTGGATAGCTCATCATACCCATTCCAGAAGAGTCTATGGCTGCGTGGCCGCATTCTGAACAGCTGAAGGCCAGCACCAGCGGCTTTGAAGTGCCATTAATAGATAATAGCGCTTTTATTTGGGCTGATATTTGGCTTGGCTTTAGGTGGCGGAGTTCTATGGCGCCGACTGGGCATGTGCCAACACAGACGCCGCAGCCCTCGCATATGAGTTCTGAAACCTTAGCCACAAAGTGGCCATCGCCTTTCGGCTCAAGAGTTATAGCGTTGTATGGGCATGTTACTGGGCAGAACTGGCAGTTGCCACAATAATCCTCGTTTACAACAGCCACCTTCAAGTCCTTGACTATTTTGCCATTCATGAGGAATTTGGCCGCCTTAACAGCCGCCGAATAGGCGTGAAGCGAGGCCGTTGGGGCGTCCTTCGGAAAGACGGCGCCTCCGCAGATGAATATGCCTCTCCGCTTTGTTTCAGTAGGCCTAAGCTTGGCGTTATACTCCTTAAAGAAGCCGTCTTGGTCCAATTCTATGCCTAGGATTTGCGCCAGCTCCTTTGCGTCTTCGGATGGAACCATGGCTGTGGCTAAAACCACTAGGTCTGCTTCCAATTCCAAGAGCCTTCTTAAAAGCTCGTCTTCAACCTCAACAATCAGTGTGTTTGTGGCTGGATCGTGGATTATTTCGGATGGTCTTCCCTTAACGAATTTTACGCCCATTTCCCTTGCTTTCTCATAATAATATTCGTGTTCCCTGCCTGTTGTTCGGATGTCTATGTAGCATATGGTCACGTCGGCGTCTGGATAAGCCTCTTTAATCAGTGTGGCGTGCTTCAGCGAAATCATACAGCAAATACTCGAGCAGTAGGGGTTCCAGCGTCTGTCCCTTGAGCCTACACACTGCACAAAAACAATGCGCTTTGCTGGTTTTCTATCTGAAGGCTTAACTGGCACCCCGCCTGTCGGGCCGAAAGCGTCCAGCATCCTCGCCAATTCCAGATGCGTTATCACATCGGGGTATTCGCCGTAATGATACTCTTTAATGACGCTTGGGTCATATTCGCGGAAGCCGGTAGCCACAATTATGCTCCCGACGTTAAGTGTCACATGTTCAGTTTTCTGGTCCAGATTGACGGCTTTTGTTGGGCAAACCTCAACGCATTTGGCGCACTCATGGAACTTGCAGGCTTTG
>JAVZJU010000019.1:0-7835 GCA_038870595.1 Bathyarchaeia archaeon | reverse complement strand
CAATGCGAGCCCTCTACAGAATCTTCGTGAAAATCATACAACGCAAAGCAAAAGAAAAGGGGATTTATTAAAGCGGAATAAACTTAAATATGGCTTTAAAACCAGAACACAAATAGACAAAGCCATAAGTGCCGCCGTAGCTCAGAGTGGTAGAGCGGCTGGCTGTTAACCAGTCGGTCGTCGGTTCAAGTCCGACCGGCGGCGCTTTCAACATGCTTTTATTGTACCTACGAACCAGCGTACTCCCGTTCTATTTCCAAGGCTCCATTTCCTTTTCTGAAAAGTTTGGCGTGGTTTTCTAATGGTGGAGCGTTGAAATGTTATATCAAAAACAGCCATTGACATGGTGCTGTCCAAAAATCCCGGGTTAAGGCACTATATGTGGGGCCGAGGCCGGGATTTGAACCCGGGCGCCGGGCTCCACAGGCCCGTAGGCTTCCAGGCTACCTCACCTCGGCCACCTGGGTAGCCTCGACCATTTTTAATCATGGGCTCCCTATTTTCTTTTTCTGAAGAGCGTTGCGCCTTCATGGTGGCATATACATTTGAAGCTGGCTTGAATTAGTCTGCGTTCTATTATGGTGTAGATTTCTGTGTTTCTGGCCTCTTCCACATAAAAGTTATTAGTTAACCTTGTTTAAGTCTTTACAACAAATAATCAAAATTTAACCAAAGTTGAGGGTGTCAATGAGCTACGATATCGTGATTAAAAGTGGAATAATTGTGGATGGAACTGGGACTCCTCCTTTTAAAGGCGATATTGGAATAAAAGGCGAAACTATTAAAAAAAATAGGCGATTTAAGCGGGGTTGAAGCCGAAAAAATCTTGAATTGTGAAGATTTAATTGTTGCGCCGGGTTTCATCGACATCCACAATCACAGCGATATCGACATTCTGGCGATTCCAACAGCTGATAATTACATAATGCAAGGTGTTACAACTATTGTTGTAGGAAATTGTGGGTCAAGTTGTGCTCCGCTCTCGGATAAAAATAGGGCTTTGCTCATCAAATCATTGCCATCCTACGCCAAAGAACTTCAGATTGATTGGCAAACCTTTAAAGAATACCTCGAAAAAGTTGAAGCAGTTTCTCCATCCATTAATTTTGTTACATTAGTAGGTCATGGGACTGTGAGAAGCGCGGTTTTAGGTTTAGAAAGGAGAGAACCAAGCACGCAAGAATTGGAAGAAATGAAGCTTTATGTTAAAGAGGCTATGGAAGCTGGATGCTTTGGATTAAGCACCGGTCTAATATATGATCCAGGGGTCTTCTCTAAAACAGATGAGATAATTTCGCTTGCAAAGGTGGCTGCACGATATGGCGGAGTGTACACTTCCCATATTCGTAATGAATCCGATCTGCTTTTAGACGCTGTTAATGAGGCCATAACCATCGGGGAAGCCGCAAAACTACCCGTTGAAATTTCACATATTAAGGCTTGCGCCCAGAGAAACTGGGGGCTGGTTAGGGCTGCATTAGAACTTATAACACATGGCAGACGCAAGGGCGTTGAAGTAACATGTGATGTATACCCATACACTGCTTGGATGACGGATTTGTTGGCCCTTCTGCCACCTTGGACACGAGAAGGGGGCCTAGAAAACACCATTTTAAAAATCAGAGACGAAGATAATCGAAGGAAAATAATTGAAGAGTTGAAAAGGCCTAGTTTAGAGTGGGAGAACATACTATATGATGTGGGAGCAGATTTCATAACGTTGGCTTACGCAGAAAAATACAAGAAGTTTGAGGGGAAAACGCTTTCTCAAATAGCAAAGGAACTTGGAAAAAACCTCTTTGAGGCGATTTTCGAAATGGTTATGGAAGATGGTTATTCAGCTGATATTGTTGGCGGAGGGATGAGCGAGAAAGACGTTGAGTATGCTATTAAACATCCGCTTTCCATGGTTTCAAGCGATGGAAGTATCACAAAGTTTGGAGAGGGAAAACCCCACCCACGTTTTTACGGAACCTTCCCAAGAGTTATATCAAGATACGTCAAAGAAAAACGTATTCTAAGCCTTGAAGAGGCGATTAAAAAGATGACATGCACGCCCGCCTGGAAGCTTAGAATCTGGGACAGAGGTATAATAAGACCTGGGATGAAAGCAGACTTAACAATTTTCGATTATTGGCAAATAAGGGACACCGCCACTTTTGAAAACCCGCACAATCATCCAGAAGGAATAAAGTATGTGCTTGTGAATGGGAAATTGGTTGTTGAAGACGGAGTCCACACCGGAATAAGAAATGGACATGTTTTAAGAAAAACTTAACCTGCCTTATTCCTTCTGAAAATTTAGCTGGTTTTTAGGATGGAATTCGATATAAAGGATGTTAACAACTATAGTAAATATTCTTATTGCCTCATGCTTTCAGTGTCTTCTAATATCATTGCCAGTTTTATGATTCCCAAGAAAGTAAAGGTTTCAACGAAAGATGTTTAGGCTGTTTCCTTAAGAATTTTGATGTCAAATTTTATGCCCGCTTTCTCGGCTTCTTCGCCTAGTTCCTTTAAAATGTTTTTGTGGACAGGTATTCCTATTTTCTTCCGCGTTTCCATGGTTAGCCACGCTTTTTCGCCGGGAATCCAAATTTCAGCATTTTCAGATATTTTTGTTAGGCTTTTCACGTAAACCTTGTATTCCTCAACCCTTTCTAGAAAAGTGTCTATTGGTGTTAGATTGTTTATGTTTATGGCTATCATGAAGTGTCCCACGTTGGCGCGTTCTTTTTCAGTCGTATGTTTTACATTTTTGCCGTAGTTGGCTCCGGTTAAAACGCCACATAAAAGATCTACCACAAGGGCTAGGCCGGCTCCTTTGTGGCCGCCGAATTCTTCGCCGAAACCGCCCAATGGCAGCAGTGCCCCCTTTTTGGCTAAAACTTCTCTGGGGTCGTCTAGAAGTTTGCCTTCGGGAGACATGGCCCAGCCTAGGGGTATTTTCTTTCCTTCTTTGGCGTAGACCTCTATCTTTCCTACGGGTACAACGCTTGTTGCTGCGTCGAAAAGTACTGGTGGAGGCTTTCTTGTTGGGAAGCCAACGGCTATGGGGTTTGTGCCAATGTTTCTGCCAATAGAATGCGTGTAAGCCACCAAGGCTTCCGAGTTGGTCATTACCATGCCTATCATGTCCCGTTTAACAGCTTGAAGCGCATAATAACCAGCTATGCCGAAATGGTGGCTGTTTCTGACGCCTACGGCTGAAACGCCTACCTCACCGGCCTTTTTAACGGCTATTTCCATAGCCTTATAGGCAACAACTTGGCCAAGTCCGGAGTCACCGTCGACTAGTGCTGTTGAGGCTGATTCGCTCACAATTTTAATGTTAGGCTTTGGGTTTACAGAGCCTATTTGAATGCCCGTGGTGTACCTCCTTAGCCTCTGCACTCCGTGGCTTTCAATCCCCATTAGGTCAGCGGTTACAAGTACGTCAGCAACTATCTGTGAATCTTCTTCGGGCACATTATAGGAGTTTAAGATGGCGGCAACAAAATTTTTTAAAGATTCATGGTTTACTCTAACGTACTCATGTGGCGGGGTTGGAACAGTTTTCTCATATAGCCTAGCCAATTTTATGCCCTCAGAAAGCTATCATGCATGTTTCAGAATTTTACATTTACCATTTCGTTTGGTGAGAATTTAGGGGCGGGCTCCCGCACTCAAGATCCCAATCATTCTTCAGCGGGGCCAGAGTCGTCATCGCCCACCATGCAAAACTAAAATGCTTGACTTGGATAAAAAGTTATAGCTGAAGCTTTATTGGCTGTTGAAGGCTATGCTTAAATATATCAGGGTTGTGCCGCTTGCAGCCGAAAGTTTAGGCGTCCGTTCGATGTGCACGTATGTGGAAACTCCAGATGTTAGAATCTTATTGGACGCTGGGGTTTCTCTATGCCCAAACCGTTACGGCTTGCCTCCCCATCCACTAGAGTATAAAGCCGTAATAGAATCAAGGAAAAAAATAGCTGAGGCCGCTGAAAAAGCCGATGTAGTGACGGTTAGCCACTACCATTTTGACCATCACACGCCTTCTTATGAGGATTGGCTATGTAACTGGACAGAAGCTGAGGAGACAGCGAGACAAATCTATCAGGGAAAAACCGTTTTAATTAAAAATCCGAAGGAGATGATTAACTTCAGCCAGAGGCGCAGAGGCTGGGTTTTCCAGAAAACTGGTGGAAAGGACGCAAAACAACTCATAATCGCTGATGGAAGAAGCTTCACCTTTGGAAAAACCATGATAAAATTTTCAGAGCCAGTTTTCCACGGTCAAGAGGACTCCGCTCTAGGATGGGTTCTAATGACAACAATAGAATTTAAAAACGAAAAGTTTCTAATGGCCCCAGATGTTCAAGGTCCCATATCAGCAAAAACTTTACAACTGATAATTAAGGAGAAACCTCAGCTGCTTTTAATTGGCGGACCGCCCCTCTATTTGTCCGGCTTCAGAATTGATGAGAAACTGGTTAGATTAGGATTAGAAAATCTCAGAAAAATCGTTGATTCTGTGCCATGCACAATTCTTGAACACCACATTTTAAGGGATAAAGAGTGGCGTGAAAAAGCAAAAGAAGTCCTCGAAGAAGCCCAAAGAACCGGTAAAAAGGTTTTAACATCTGCTGAATTTTTAGGCCAAGAAAACCTTTTTCTCGAGGCCAAGAGGAAAGCGCTTTTCGTTGATTATCCGCCTTCTAAGGAATTTGAAAAGTGGGCTCGTCAAAGCACAGATGCGAAAAAGAGGACTAAACCGCCAATTTAGGTTTGCTTGCCAAGCATGGGACTTTCGTAAGCTATTCTTTTCTGGTCTTCTTTTATCTTTGCAATCATATCTTGAACCATTTCGGTTTTCGTTGTTAGTTTGCCAACCACGTGATGGCTTCCTCTTGTAATTAGGGCTATGGTTTTGGTCGCTGAGCTGCAATGTCCATGCTGTGGTTCTAAGCAAAATTGACAAATGTTCCTTGGCGACGATGCCAGCAGGACTTTTGGGCTTTAATAGCCATAAGAATTGATGTTTTCAGTTGCAGATGAGAATGGCTAAGAAGGTAAAACTGAAAAGTAGGTTTCAGTCCTTGGAATGGATGGCGGTGTGGTTTATGAATGTTGTTGTTTTGGGACCGGCTGGTTCTGGAAAAAGCCTCTTGACATGGAGGTTTGGAGAGTATTTATTGAGGGAGGGTTATTCTGTTAAGTTTTTGAATCTTAACCCTGGATGTTTGACTGTTCCTTACAGTTGTGACTTTGATATTAGGGAAAGGTTCACTGTTGAGCGGATAATGGCTGAGGAGGGTTTGGGACCTAACGGTGCTGTTTTGAGGGCTATGGACATGCTCAGCAAGACGAAAATCCCAGCACTTGATGGAGACTTCGTGCTCTTTGACACGCCCGGACAACTCGAAGTTTTCGCCTTTCGCGGTTCCGGCCAAAAAATTGTTGGTCAGCTGACGGATTCTGTTGGCGTATTCATAATTGACGCCACCATCGGGGTTGACGACTTGCCATCGGCCTACTTGTATTCGCTTGCCATCTCATTTAGGCTTGGGATAAACACTTTAAGGATTGTAAATAAAGCGGACTTGCTTGATAGGCAGGAGGCGGAAAGGCTGAGCAAGATTTTGTATAATCCCAAAATTTTGGTGAGGAAGGTTAAAACGATGGGGATTTTGGCTGACATTTATCTTCTCATACTCAGAATTTTGGGTAAGGTTATCCCAGCCCAGCGGATACCGCTGGTTTCCGCAAAGACTGGAGAGGGTTTTAACGAGTTGTTAACAATGCTTCATGAGGTTAAATGTGTATGTGGCGACTTAACCTAACCTTGCCTATGCTTCCTCGCTGTTTTCCTCTTTCCGTGCGGGTTTTGTTGAAATCTCTCTTATGAGAGGCTCTTGTCTTCCGCCTTCGATTTCTATTTGCGCTCCCGGATACTGCTGTTGAAGCCTTCTTTTTAAGGCGTTTACGTCAACATCCTTTCCAACCTTAGCTTTGACTTTTGTGCCTTCCGGCGTTTGGGTCACACTTATCGAGTAACCGCTGGTGATTTCGTCTTCTGGAAATTCTTTGAATATTTCCTCCATTTCGTCGAATATGGAGCCTCCGAAAAGCTCATCTATGATGCTTCTTCTCCGCCTTTTCTCAGACGGCATGAAGTCTCATCCTCAAATTTTAAGCGTGAAAGGGGCTGCTTAAAAATTTAATTAGTCTCCGCGGGCTATTTATTGACAACAAAGTGTGTGGATAGAATTGGCGGGAAAAGTTGTTGTAATCATGGGTTCTGAGCGGGACTTGGAATTCGCTAAGGAAATAGCCAAACATTTGAAGGTTTTTGGTTTAGATTTTAGGCTTCGGGTGGCTTCAGCCCATAAAACCCCTGAAAAAGTCCTCGAAATTTTAAAGGATCATGAAAGCGAAAGTGTTGTTTACATAACCGTGGCGGGTAGGTCAAACGCCCTAAGCGCCTTCGTGGACGCCCACACCACAAAACCCGTCATTGCTTGTCCACCCTATTCTGAAAAGTTTGCCGGTGCAGACATTTACTCCTCCCTGCGGGTACCGAGTGGCATAGGCTCTGTTGTAACCATTGAGGCTGAAGGTGCAGCCATAGCTGCGGCAAAAATCTTAGCCTTAGAAGATAAGAAGCTTGAAGAACGCATAAGAGCCTACCAAAAAGAGAAAAGGGGAGAGATTGAAAGGGCAGATGATTCTGTTAAAAAATTGAAGATATAGGCGTGTAAGGGGCGTACGCTGTTATGGGCAGCGTTAAAGACCTTGAGGTGGTGAAAAAGCCGACGAAAACGCAGATGGGAATTGGCAGATTCCACTTTTCAGACCGCTACTCGGTTTTTGATTGGGGTGAAATGCCAGACCACATAGACGGAAAGGGCGCAGCCCTATGCTTGATGGGAGCTTACTGTTTTGAAAGGCTTGAAGAAAAGGGCATAAGAACCCATTATCGTGGACTCGTGGACGAAAAGGGCAAGGTTGTGCATTTTGACGAGTTGGAAAAGCCAACAAACATCATGGAATTTCATCTGGTAAACGTTTACAAACCAAAAGCCCACGTGGAAAGAGGCAAACTAAAGTACGATTACAGTGCCTACACGCCCAAGCTTCGGAACTTCCTAATTCCATTGGAAATTATTTACCGCAATGGTTTGCCAGAAGGCTCATCGGTATTCAAAAGGCTTGAGCAAGGCTTGGTGACCCTTGAAGATTTGGGCTTAGACCATTATCCAAAGCCCGGTGAGAGGCTAGCCAAACCAATCTTTGATGTTAGCACAAAGTTTGAGGAGAGTGACCGCTACATAACATGGCGGGAAGCCCAGCAACTGACAGGCTTAACAGACAGTGAACTGGAAGAGGTTAAAGCTACACTCTTAAAAGCTGACGAGACAATTACGGAGATGGCTGCCAAAGCCAACTTGGTAAACGAAGATGGAAAAATAGAGTTAGCCTTCGACGATAAAAGGAGGCTTATGGTGGCAGACGTGGTTGGCACGTTGGACGAGTGCAGATTCACCTACCAAGGCTTACATGTAAGCAAGGAAGTAGCCCGCATATACTATAGGCAGACGGAATGGGCAAAGGAAGTGGAACAAGTAAAGCAAAAAGCAAAAGAACAGGGCATAAAGAACTGGCGAACAATTGTTAAAGCGAAACCCCCAAACCTGGAACCAAAACTGAAATTGTTAATAAGCCAAATGTACATGGCGGCGGCAAACGAGATGACTGGGAAAAAAATGTTTGACGTCCCAAAACTAGCATATATAGTTAAGGAATTTGAAAGCGTCAACTTGTAGAGAGTGGGAGCCCAAGCAACCAGTAAGCAT
>JAVZJU010000018.1:0-8019 GCA_038870595.1 Bathyarchaeia archaeon | reverse complement strand
GGAGCGAACAACCCTCATGTTGAAAAATGGAAGCATCTCCCAAATGAGCGCATACTTAGAAGAGACAAAAATAGCCGTCACAAAGGTTTTTGGAATATTCCCGAATAACGTGAAGTATAATCTTCCAACAACAGTAGCCACTCTCTTGGTTTACGACTTGGAAACAGGAAAAGTAACCGCTGTGATGGATGCCACATACTTAACCGCAATTAGAACGGGAGCAGTCAGCGGAGTTGCCACAAAATATCTGGCGCGGAAAGACTCAAGGAAGGTTGGAATAATAGGCTGTGGGGTGCAAGGCAGAACTCAATTGTGGGCTGTTAAAGAAGTTAGAGACATAGAGAAAGTTTACGCATACGACAAAATAGAAAATGCAAAAAGAACTTTCGCCGATGAGATGTCCAAAAGACTAGGCATAGACGTGACACCTGTAAATTCACCCGTCGACGCTGTTAAAGATGTCGACATAATAATAACAGCCACAACATCCACCGACCCGGTGGTCAAAGGCGAATGGATAGGGGAAGGGACCCACATCAACGCCATAGGCTCATATTACCCACACGCTAGAGAGCTAGACACAGAAACCATAGTAAAATCAAAGGTTATCGTAGACCTAAAAAGGGCAGCATTAGAAGAGGCTGGCGACATAATAATACCCATCAAAGAAGGAGCCATCACGGAAGAACACATTTACGCCGAATTAGGCGAAATCGTTACACACAAAAAACCCGGACGAACTAACAATAAGGAAATAACAATCTTTAAGGCTGTTGGTCTGGCAATACAAGACGCCGCCGTCGCAAAACTCGTCGTTAAGAAGTTTGGTACACGCTTTAAACATTAATTTCCCTATCCTTTATTTCTAATGCACAAAGGATGATTAAAAAGGGTAATTCTTTTTGTTCCACCCTTCAAATTTTTATTTAAAACTTTACGCAGGCCATAAAACTTAAAAATGCTTAGTCATGATACAATTTTCGAGGCGTAAAGGATGGTGTCCTCAAAAATCCTTGTAGTGGTTGTTCTGATAGCATTGCTTGCGGGTGTGGGTATTGGGTATGTAATTCCAAGAGAAGCTGGACCTGCAGGGGTTTGCAGGGTGAAATACCAATCGGTGTTTTGCTGCCTTTAACAGGAGATTTTGCAAGCTATGGTGCAAGGGGAAAAGCCTGTGTTGAACTTGCCGAAGATGACATTAATGATTTCGTTCAAAGTGCCGGTTTACCTGTGACTTTCAAGTTTTATTATGAGGATACTGAAACAAAGGCAGATATAGCATTACAGAAGATGCAAACATTAGCTGCGAAGGGCGTAAAAGTTGTGACGGGCTTGCTATGCAGCGCTGACATCCAAGCCGTTAAGGGATACGCGGACACTAATAAGATAGTTGTGATCACTCCATTTTCGACGGTTGCAGAACTCGGCGTGGCCGGTGATTATATTTTTAGGCTCATTCCGCACGATGACATGGAAGGCATAGCGCTAGCTAAACTTGTATACGGCTTAGGCTTCCGTCACGTTGCAATACTGCAAAGAAAAGATCCATGCGACATTTCTATAGCCCAAATGTTTAAGGAGAAATTTGAGGAATTCGGCGGTGAAATCCTCACGTATGTAGAATATGAGCCTGGAACCAGCGAGTTTACCTCTGAACTGCAAGCGCTAGAAAACGCCGTCGGACCAGCCATCGAACAGTATGGTGTTGATAAGGTTGCAATTCAAACTCTGACATGGGAAGACTTAGCTCAAGTACTGGCGCAGGCCAAAGCTCGCAACAGCGTAACACTTTCTGTGAGATGGTTTGGGGGCGACGCAGTAGCTCTAAGCACCGTCATATTAGAGGATGCTGGTGATGTTGCTGCACAAACACAATTGCTCGCCGGATTTTACTATGCTCCAGAGTCGCCCAAAAAAGCCAGAGTGGTGGATTATGTTCAAACTAAACTTGGAGAAGAACCTGACATATACAGCCTCATAGCCTACGACTGTGCTTGGGTTGCAGCCCTGTCGGTTCTTCAAGCAGGTGTAAACGACGGAGAAGTTTATTCAGAAAGTTGTTCCATATGTAGCGAACAACTACTTTGGCGCAAGCGGATGGACCGAGCTAGACGAAACGGGCGATAGAACAGGTTTAGACATAATATTCTATCAAGTACAAGTCGTAGATAGCGAATACAGATGGGTTGTAGTTGCTAAGTATTCTGCAGCGACTGGTAGTGTTGAATGGCTCACCTAGATGAGGAATAACCAGAGATGCTAAAAACCGAAGGGGTCAAAAATACTTCGGTGGACTAAAAGCTGTAGATGGCGTCGATTTAAGTGCTGAAAAGAAAAAGATAACACTACTTATAGGGCCTAATGGAAGTGGGAAAACAACACTTTTAAACTCCATTTTTGGGTTGGCAGACATTTTTTCAGGCTCGATAATTTTTGATGGTAGAAAGCTTAACAATATGCCGCCACATGAAATCTCGAAGGTAGGAATCGCCTATCTGCCTCAAATGAACAACATATTTGCAGACTTATCGGTGAAAGAAAACTTATTGATGGCTGGTTATTCTCTAAATTCGAAAAAGGAATTGAAGGACGCCATGGACGAGGTACTTTCCGTATTTCCAACTCTTGAACCCTTTCTTTCTAGAAAAGCCGGCACACTTAGTGGTGGGGAAAGGCAGATGCTTGCCATAGCGATGACACTGGTGCGCAAACCACGGCTAATTATGTTGGATGAACCGTTATCAGGACTTGCCCCGGTAATTTGCCAAAAAATTTTAGAAAAAATAGTTGATCTAAGGGATAAGCTTGGTGTTGGTATAGTTTTAGTTGAACAAAACGCCAAAAAAGCATTAAGCGTAAGTGATAGAACATACCTGGTAGTTAGCGGCAAGAATGTTTTTTCAGGAAAACCCGACGAACTTTTGAGCACAGGAGAACTAGTTGAACTTTATTTAGGGTTAAAGGCGGAGAGAAAATGATTGACCCAACATTGATGGATTCTATAACTTATTGTTCCCTCCTCGCTGTAATGACTTTTGGCTTGAACTTCGTACGTAGAACTACTGGTGTATGGAATGTTGCACACGCCAGTCTTGTAACGGTGGGCGCATATGTAGTTTTTACGTGCGTAAGTTTTTGGGGTGGGAGCCCATATATCTATTTACCTTTAGCTTTTATTTTAAGTGCCATAATCGCTGTGATGGAATATATGTTAATTATAGAACCTTTAAGGAAAAGAAAAGCTTCCACAACCATGATGCTTGTTAGCACCCTTGCCTTTGACTTGATGATGTTAAGTATAATAAACATTTATGCAGACTACTTGCAATATACTTTTAACTTTCCCTCAAAAAACTTTCTTTTAAGAGAATTAGATTTTGTGTTTCTTGACGAACCTGGAATTTTTTGGGCTTCTCTTTCCTTTTTGGTAGGTTTCTTGGCGGTCTTATACGTAGTTCTAAATTATACTAAGATAGGCGTCGCCCTCAAGGCGTGTGTGTGCAACCCAACGTTGGCAAGCATTAGCGGAATTAATGTAAAGTATACAAATTTACTTTCGTGGTTCATTTCTGGCGGATTGGGAGGAGTTGCCGGGGGACTCCTCCCCCTTTGGGTTCAAGGGAAACCTGTTCTTGGCGACTCGTTACTTGCAATTATGTTTTGTGTTAGCATAGTCGGTGGTGTTGAGGAGATATACGGGACAGTTTTAGGAGGCTTCTTTGTAGGTTTTACACAAATACTTGGAACAGCGGCTTTATCTATATTCTTAGGTCCAGCCATAATTCCATATAAGACGCTTTTGCCTATGGTGATCTTGATATTTGCGTTACTTTTTGCCCCAAGCGGCATTGCGAAAGTAAACTGGAAGAAAATCTTAACGTTTGTCAGATTTGGAGGTGCATCTAAACGGAAAGCCTAATCCTATTTACAATAGACTTGGTAGCACTTTTTGCAATATACCTAATACTAAATCTGAGTTTAAACTTACAGCTCGGCTATGCTGGGATACCCAATTTTGGCTTAGTATTAGCCGTTACAGGCGGGGCTTTCACTGTAGGGTGGTTTCCCATAAGACTTTGCATGTGGATATTTAACGTAGACTCACAACTCGGAGGGAACATTGTAAAGAATAATGCAATAATTGTCTCTCAAATCAACAGTCATATTCAAACTCAGCCTTTAATTGGACTTTGCGTATTTATTTTGACGCTAATAATTGCTATGGGTGTGGGCGGTTTATTGGGGTTTATTTCATCGTATCCTGCAGTTAGATTAAGAACCGATTATTTGGCTATAACGCTTTTGGCACTAGGCGAGGCTCTATCGATAATAGGAAGAAATTATGATCCACTGGTGGGAGGGGTTATAGGGATACTTGTGCCAGACGTATGGAGCTGGCTAGGCCGCAACCGATTTACTCTAATCACAATTGTGCTGCTTGCGGCGGCTATAGGAACATTATTATTTCTTGAGCTTTTGGCCCGTTCTCCTCTATGCAGAGCTTTCCGTGCGATGAGAGATAATGAAGTTGCAGCTTTATCTATGGGTAAAGATGTGACGAAGATTAGGCTGGAAGTTTTGGTGCTTGGTTCTATGATCTCCGGTTTGGCAGGTGCACTCTACGCATTTTATACATGTTATGTTGGCCCTGCAGTTTACGGCAAATTGGAGTGGACCTTTCTTCCGTGGCTTATGGTAATATTTGGAGGAGTGGGAAACAACTTCGGCGTAGCGTTGGGCACCCTAATCTTTATTACGTTACGGAAATTAATAGTGTTTTATAAATACTCGTTTGCCTTCCTTCCATTCGATGTGGTTTGGTTAGATTATCTCCTACTGGGTTCGATAATCCTTTTAATATTGATTTTTAGGCCGTCAGGTATGTTGAAAGAAAAGTCCAGTCAAACTATACCTCAGAAAAAATTGGAGAAAATAATTGCAGAGTCTCTAAAAAATCAAAAAACAAATATCAAACCTGAAGAATGTATTGAAAAGAACCCTCAGAAAAGTTAAACTTATGGTCTGTAATATAAGGTTATAATACCGCTGTAAGTTATCGCTTCTATATTTTCCTCTGAAGGGTTTCCTATTAAAACATAGTATTCTCTTGTCGGATTTGTGTCAAAAATAACGAAGCCATGACCATCGGTAGCTCTGTGGAGTCGGCCTTCTCCAGTGGTAGCATCGTAACAAACAATGTAAAGCACTTGGTCATCTGGGGTCCATGTTACTGAAATCTGAATTCCTATAAGGCAGCCTCCTCCATAAGGCCCGTACCTATATGCATAGCCTAGTAGAATTGTGCCGTTAATTGGTATTTCTATTTTAATAATTTCAGGTATCAGAACGGCTTTTTCGCCCTTAAACTCTAATGTAATGTTAGATGGAAATGGCCCTTCAGCCTTCATTTTGATTTGAACAGGTTGAGTTTTTTCTTCTTCAAGAACTTTGAAAAAGTTCCCCAAATCAACAATTCTTATTGGGATTATAGGACCCTCAAAATGCAAGGGGGTAACAAGCTTTAGAATTTCATCGTCTACAAACCATTGTCCATTAACGTATTTAAATTTCACCAAACATGGTTCATTTTCAGGAAAATTGGAGGCTGTCTCCACTAACGGGAAAAATGCTACCATAAGAAATAAACATCCAATGCTTAACCTTTTTACGATATCCATCAACATTATCATGACAATTTTGCTAAAAGCAGCATATATTTTTTTGACTTCGCACTTATAAATGAGGAAAATGGGAAAACCCCAAACGTTTAATAAATTGATACTTTGGCAACTCCCTTAACTTTCAGGAATTCTGGGATAAGTTCGCCTGGAACCTTTTTCTCCACAATAAGTGTTAGCTTTGGTTCTGGCGAGAGTTCTGGGTCGTCAACTATTGCCTGTCTTATACTTAGGCCGTTTTTTGCCAGTATCATGGCTGAATTTGCCAATATGCCTGGTATTCTGGCATCCACTGGAGTTATTTCTACCACGCCGAGTTCCAAATGTTTTGCTATTTCTTTTAGGGAATGTCCCGCTGACCTTAAGCCTTCGAATATTAGGCGGAGTTCGCGGTTCGCTCTTATGGTGTTTATTGTTTCGTTTACTGTTCTCCTGTCTACTCCTGTCACTCTTGCTATTCGTGTTGGCGGAATCTCTATCTCGTTCAAGTATATTTTTCCATTTTTTATGCTCAGTCCATTTTCCACGAGGACTCTGGCTACTTTTAGGCGTTCTGGATAGTTTTCGAAATGCTTTTTTATCGTGTTCCACATGTTTCTGTCTGCCTAATGTACTTTTTTGTGCAATAAAGTATAAATATGTTCAATGTTTTATTATGTGCTTAAACGTATTAAAATGTACATAGGTGAATAATAATGAACTTTAAAGTTCAGAAAAGCGAACACTTCACAATGCTAGGCGCTGATGAAATCCCCACCGCGTGGTACAACATTCAGGCAGACCTGCCAGAGCCGCTTCCGCCGCCGTTGGATCCCACAACCCTAAAACCCATAGACCCAAAACTCCTGGAGAGAATATTTGCAAAGGAGCTGATTAGGCAAGAGGTTTCCACAGAGCGCTTCATAAAAATTCCAGAAGAGGTTTTAGACGCTTATTTGCGATTGCCCCGTCCAACGCCGCTTTATAGGGCTAGGAGGCTTGAAAAGTTTCTGAAAACTCCGGCAAAGATATACTTTAAATGCGAGAATTTTAGTCCAACTGGAAGCCACAAGACGAATACTGCTATAGCCCAAGCCTACTACAACAAGGAACAAGGCATAAAAAGGCTTGTGACAGAAACAGGTGCTGGACAGTGGGGCACTGCATTAGCCTTTGCTTGCACAATTTTCGGTTTAAAGTGCCGCATATACATGGTTCGCGTTAGCTACCAGCAGAAGCCCGGAAGAAGAACCATAGCACAGTTATATGGCGCTGAGATGTTTCCTTCACCAAGCGACCAGACGAACTTTGGCAGAAAGCTCTTGAAGGAAAACCCCAACCATCCGGGAACGCTGGGAATCGCCATAAGTGAAGCCATAGAAGACACGATGACACATGAGGACACGAGGTATTCTTTGGGTTCAGTTCTAAACCATGTGCTGTTGCACCAGACCATAATAGGCTTAGAAGCTAAAAAACAGTTTGAAATCATTGGCGAGTACCCGGATATCGTTTGCGGATGCATAGGCGGGGGCTCCAACTATGCCGGCTTCTGCTACCCGTTCATGATGGACAAGCTTAAGGGCAAAACTGAAACAGAGTTCGTGGCTTGCGAGTCTAAGGCTGTTCCCCACACAACCAAAGGAGTTTACACATACGATTTCGGCGACACGGCTGAAATGACACCACTGCTTAAAATGCTCACAATAGGACACGGCTACGCATGCCCCCCAATCCATGCTGGAGGCTTAAGATACCATGGAATGGCACCCTCAATATCATATCTAATCCATAGGGGGTATATGCGTTCAGTTGCCTACCACCAAACTGAAGTCTTCCAAGCAGCCCAAATTCTAGCTCAAGCAGAAGGCCTAATAATAGCACCTGAAACAGCCCACAGCCTGAAATTCGTTATAGACGAAGCCTTGCGGTGTCGAAAAACTGGTGAGAAGAAGGTTATCGCCATGAACTATAGCGGGCACGGACTATTGGATTTAGGCGCCTACGAGCAGTTCTTGGCAGGAAAACTGGTGGATTATGAGCCGGAAAAAATCGATGTTCCAACAATTGTTAAATAACCCCCTTAAGGGCGACAGGCAAGTGGCAACCGCAACCCAAACCGAAAAGACAGAGGCGTTCAAAATTGTACTTTTACCAATTGACGCATTAAAGCCTCATGAGAAAGGCTCCCCTCTATATTTGGAGATGCTGAAAAAGGAGATTCTACGAGACGGCGTTCTAAAATATCCAATAATTGCCGATGAAAAGACAAATGTCATACTTGACGGTATGCACCGTTGGCTCGCCCTAAAAAGCTTGGGCTACACACAAATACCGGTTCTATGTGTCAACATTTTTCAAA
>JAVZJU010000017.1:0-10317 GCA_038870595.1 Bathyarchaeia archaeon | reverse complement strand
GCCATTGAATCTTTAAAACAATACCTTACTTTCCGAAGGCAGTTGGTCATATCAGCCATAAAGCAATACAATGAATATGAAGATAGGTTAAAGAAAGGACATTACCTTCATAAGTGGGAAAAACGGAGAATGGAACTATTAAGGGAAAGGCTTAAGGTTATCACTCCAGAGCTAAGGGAAGGAGAGCCTATCTTCATAACGAATCAACTTACACCGCTAAGGGAACATAATATTCAAAATGCGGTTAGGATATTGAAAAAGCAAACTGGACTATTAGACAGGGAATTTACACCGCATACTTGTAGAGATTTGTTTAAGACCACTTGCCATCATGCAGGAGTTGATGATTTAATATCAGAGTATTGGATTCGACATAAACTTGATTCATACGGCTATAATCAACTCGACAAATTGCACCCGGAAGATTTTGAAAGGGAATATAGAAAGGTTGAACCATATCTAAATATTATATCAAGGACGGAGCATACGGAAAAAGCAAGTGAACAAATAGATGAGCTTAGAAGACAAATACAAGAACTTCAAGCATTTAAAGAAAAGGTGATTGATGAGCTACTGCAACATTTGAATGTACTGGACGATTTAACTCCACAAGATAAGGAAATCTACCTTAAACATTGGATTGAAGCACTGAAAAAAGCTAAGGATTAACGAAATATCAGGTGATGTCTTATCCTATTTTCTGCCGGCTCTCTCACTCTCTCTGTATATCGCAGATTTTTAGAGGTTGTTGGAAAAATACCCATAAAAATCTTAAAATCCCCAAGCCTGCCTAAGCTATTTAAAAATTAATTCTCCCCAATCTACAAACCGAGCATTAAATTTGTCTTGAAGCATTTCAACCGCCTTTCTCAAATCTCCCTTCGCCTTCTCCGCTATTTCCATAAGTTCTTCCTTGGAAATGTTGAAATTTTCTGCTGTTGCAATCTGGCTTAACCTATCAATTATCATATTCGTCGACGGTTTCTTAAACTCTATAATACTGCACCTTGATTTTATGGGTTCTGTAATTGCTTTATGCGTTATATCATTGCAAATCAGAATAAAGCGTATACCTTGACTGTATTTTTCCATTAGAGTTCTCAACATCGATTCAACGTCACCCGACATTTTTTCGCACTCGTCAATAATGCAGATTCTATAAGGTGTCTCAACTATTCCACCACATTTTGCCAACTTCTCAATAGTATCCCGCACCTCCTTTTTAGTCAACTCGGCGGCATTGTATTCCTTAAACGCCAAAGGTGCATTTTCCCCAAAAATTTCGTTTACCAAACAATGAGCAGCGGTCGTTTTTCCAACTCCCACAGGTCCATATAATAGCAAATTGGGTATATTTTTTGTTTCAACGCAAGATTTTAGTTTTATAAATAAATCAGGTTCCAAGACCATTTCATCAATCTTTTTTGGTCTGTGTTTCTCCGTCCATAATTCTGGTTTTGTTTTCTTTTCCTTCATTTCAACAGAGGCGTTCTTTTCCTTCAACTTTTCATATTCATCCAGTAATCGATTAACCAGTTCATCCATTGTTTCTCCCCATTTTCCATAAGCTGTCAGCCTATTGTACGTTCTTTCTTTCAACCTTACCAGTTTAACTTTATTCGCCAAATTGCCTTCACCCACAAACCCCATTTATGTCATAAATTCCATTTATACCATTTTATGCTTTATGTTTATCTAATATCCCTACGCCTATGAGCAGAAAAAGGGATTTTCTTGAGCTTATCTGCGATTTTGGAGTGTGAAATATGGCTTTTTTAGAGTTTCACGGTAGGAAAATGGCTTTTAAAATTTAAATAGCTCCTCCTTGATACACATCAACAAACATAAAGGTGGATATATAAAATTGTCAAAAACCATTTGCTCTATATACATTGACAAAGAAACAAGGGAAAAGGCACGTGAATTGGGACTTAACATCAGTAAAGTGGCAGAGAATACGCTTAGAAATCTTATAGCAAAACTTGAGTCTACGGATTATGCGAAGTCCATCGAATATAAGAAAGAACCAGCGGAAAAACAAGAACCGGAGGAAATTTTCTAATGCCAAAGAAGATAGGAAAAGATGTTGTTGAAAAGAAATCGAGCGGAATTATAGCCACACCAAAGGAACATAAGGAATTCGAGGAATGGAAAGAGGAACAGAAACAAGAAAAGAAAGCAGAGGAGGCCGAGGAAATCGAAGGAAAACAAATAAAATACGCAATGCCAATGGAAAAGGAACCAAGTGAAGACCAAATATTAGAAGAACGTGCAAAAATATACGAAGAAATGGCTAAACTAAAAGCTTCTAAGGTTGTGCCTAAGGAAGAATAATGGATATTGAATGTATTATTATTTCAACCTGGACGGTGACTAATTGGACGGCTATAAGGAAATGGGCGAGAAAATCAAGTATAAAGGCAATTGGATTTCTATTGAGGAATATGAAAAAGTAATGGAACCATCAAGAACCACAATGCATGGAGGACTTAGCCGTAAAATTCCAGTAAGCAAAATTCACGAGTCAAACCTCATATATGGGGAAGTAGATGTTGAAGTGGTCAACTCCGTATCCATGGAAGGCTATGAATATCCTATCAAAGTACGTCCATGTAATTGTCCGAGGATTTCAGGTCCGCATTATGAGATACTTGATGGACACAATAGGTTTTTCGGTGCTAAAAACGGGGGACAAAAAGAAATAGCATGTCAAGTTAGAAATGTAGATGATTTTGAAGCTTTTGATATTATGCTTAGGACGGATAAGGTTCACAAAAAATCTGCTTTATGGAATGCGTTAATGATTGATGCGATGGTTAAAACTGCGGCGAAGAAGTTTGGAGAAAACGGTTCTAAAACTTTGGTTGCCAAAAAAATTAATCCAAGCAACGTTGAAAGCGGAAAATCTATGGTTTCAATGGCTCAACGTATAGCTAACATGGTTTATTCCATCAACGATTTACTTCCTTCGGATTCCGATATCGGTTTTCTGGATAAAAATCGAAACGGTCAAAACATTGGCGGAATTAAAAACGGCCTCGAAATCAAAGAGTACGGGTTAACCGTGGTTAATTGTAATCTAATCAATCCAAAGCTGCTTGCTGCTTTAACTGGTTTCACTCGAAATGAACTGCTAGATTTATGTTCAATTATGGAAAGGGACATGGATGGGTGGGCTAGAGTAAGAATTATTGAAAACTTAATTGAACATCCAGATGAATTCAAAAAATTATATCTTGAAAAGTTAAAAAGTGATTCGGACAGAAAATTTGTTGATGCAGTAAACCAAATGCAGACGCAACAAGTGAAAAAGGAAGAAATTCCTCCAGCAAATATATTTGAAGGAGTTGGAAGTGCTGAAGTGGAAGAGATTGAAAGTAAACAAACAAAAGAAATTCCCACAAATCGTCCACAAACTACTTTTCAGGCGCAAGTGACCACCGCACAGCAATACAAATTTAACAACTTAGGCAAAGCATTGGAAATGCAACCTAAGCCAAACCTTAAACCATTCTACATCTCCCTACAGGAAAGGATTAATAACACATCAAAATGGATACTTCCAATTTGCGAATCTAAAACCACATGCAACCAATGCGACATTAAAAAAGCTTGTGAAAGGCTGAGGTCGGAAATTAAGTCGTTGCTGGACACATTCGATAAGATATTTGCAAAAGTGTATAGTAGAAAAAGTAGTATGTAAATTTTTAATGGCTACATATAAAATTTTAGGACATCACCATAATCTTCATCAATCCAATATACTGATTGAGGCAAAAGGCAAAAGGCATTGTGGAATGTAAGGCTGAAAGGTGTGATAAGAATGCTCGTTTACAACATTAAAAATGTGGAAGGTCTAACAATAGCTAAATTCATGCTGATGATTTTATGTGCAACATAGCTATTTTTGGTTTAAACCTAAAACGTCGTCCTAACTTCACAACCATGCTATACATGGAGTAGGTGACGTTTTATGTCAAAATCGACTATGCCCTTGGAAAAGACTATTTCGCTACTGTTTGACCCTAAAACGAGGAATTTAGCCACTACACTGCTAATTGAAATAAAGAATAGGCAGGACACTAATAATCCATATAAAAGCAATGAGTACCAGCAATTCTGTAAAAAATACGGCTTTGAGCAGTCTACTTATTATTCCGTGCTATCTAAGTTAAGGGAGTATGGCATTGTGTATAAAAGCGGAGGCCATCATGAAGGCGTTTATCGGATAAACTCTTATTTTATATTCCAACTGCTTAAGGAATGGATGGAATTTTTGGGCGTTGAATATTCGAATCCACTAAAGAAGCTATATAGATGATATTAGCCACTACTCCGTCTATAAAGCAATTTACGACCTATATACCAAAGTGCAACGTCCACTCCTCTAGCAGTCATGTTACATTTTTTAGCTAAATCTCTGATATCCCTCAAGTATTTTATGTAATCTTGCACTTCAAAGGAATTTTTATCCTCATCATAAAGGGCTTTCCAAGCGTTTTTATCTATAACGCCAAACTTTTGCGGATTGTAAAAGGTCAATATCGCAGATGCGGTTCGCACATCAACTCCATAAAGGTCGTCTAACTTTTCAATTGCCTTTTCCACGTCTCCCTCCTCAGCCAATTTAAAAGCTTCTCTTGTTACGTTTTCAATTTCTTTAGCACCTTTTTCCATAATACAACTCAGAGCATTTTCGGCTGCTCGGCCACGCGTTTGGCCATGCTTTTCACCTGGTGCTTTCCAACATAGAATATAGAGAAATTCTGCCGGGCTTAAATACCCTCTTTCTCTTATCAGTTTTCCAGTGTATTCAAAATCTGCCTCTTCTAATTTTCCTGATTCTTCAACGGCTTTTTCATAAGCTTTTTTCAACCGCTCACAGGTTACAGTCAATTTCAAACACCTTTAGATTCCTCGACATTTCAAATTTTGCACAAGTTAGGACATTTTATTTTAACTCTTTCCATATTCGCCACATTATCTTTGCTTCATCCGCTAATCTCATACGACTGCTTTATCAGTTCCATCGCATAAGGTATCTGCTCTTTGCTTGTTATCTTGAGTTCTTTTTCTTGTCCTTGTTTGAAGAACCATCCTTTATACACTCTGTCACCAGTTCATTTTTGAGGATCTTTAAACGTATTTGGGTCTGTTCTAATTCTAATCTTTAATGCTTCTTTAGTTAGTAAAAATGCTGCAAACCTTGATTTCATGCTTGGCTTTATTTTGTAAAAACAAAGATATCTTCCATGTATTACTTGGCTTACTTGTCCAAGTCCTATTATACTATTACTTAAAATTTTAACCAATTCTTTTACATTATCACTAACCCATGCTAGCATTTTATCCCAACTTTCATAATGCTCTGGTAAACGTCTTTTTTCCTCTTCTTTTTTCTCGACCCCCAAAACTTTTTCAGTTACATAAAGAGGCTCAAATAAGTATGCTTGGACTGTTGGAGCATCTTCTCTTGCAAATGTTTTAAATTCTTTGATGATTGGTTGATATCTTAAGACTTTACATGCCTCTTCTATCTCTGACGTCTTCTGGTCTACAATAATCACGATTCTTGGAGGTTTAGAAAGAAGTTTTGATATAAAACGGTATATATCAGTTGATTCTATTGCTTTTTGAACAGTTGCTCTTAGAACAGCATCTCTGTTAATTTCATCATAAAGCATGTCAATTATTTGGTTTCTGGCGTCTGGATTTTCAATACCATTAATAAATTTCGTAAGTTGCCTCACAATGTGATCATAAACTGGATGGGATGCAAGCTCATTCTCTACGACATACAACTCAGACCTTGAAAGATTGATGACATAAGCGTCTGGAATAGAACCAATACCCGATGCAGTTTTTAGAATATGTTTTACATCAAAATAAAGAGAATCTTCACCAAAAATTTCTTTATAGCATTTTCTAACTAAGGGATGAAATTCTTTCTCTTCATCTTTAGGTGTCCAAAGTTTATACTTAACACCATCAACAATAAGTGTTGACATGTTCCATCAGACTATAATATCTGAAGTAAGTATTTAATAATTGAAGTATCTTAAAGCTTGATTCTAATCTTTTATCCATGTATCTAGCCTCTTAGAAGGCTCAACTGGTTTTATTCGCTCTTTCTTAGGCTTCTTAGATGGCTTCCATTTCTCAGCAGTCTCAACCAACACTTTAACTTCTTTCCTCTGAAGCCTCATTCTCCTAAGAGCCTCTAAACCTTCATACACTTGTCTACGCTCATCCTCAGTTAATCCAAGAACATCAAAAACAGCCTCATCCAACTCTTTTCTTGCCTCTTGCTCTAACTTCTCATCGCCCTTCTTTTGAGCCTCACAAACTTTGGAAAAAGCTTCTTCAATTTTATTTCGCTCATTTTCAGTTAGCTCATCCGGATTCAAAACAGGCATATCTTTACATTCGTAAATTTCCAATTCTAAAACCCCGCCACCATAGAATCTACCATGCAATTCTGCAATCAATGCAGTTAGAGATGAGTTAAGCACTGCAGCAAGAGTATTAATGTTTTTAATATTTTTGGGTCTAATTTCATAGAAAGCTTTGTCTGCTTGCGCCTTAGCTCGATTCAGAATAACGATAAACCTTTCCCAAATCTTACAAGAAAGCAAAAGTGGTGCTGGTTCTCTTTTAGGTAAACTATACCAAACACTGCGTGATCTCATTGTAGATAGATTCTGATATCCTTTAACAACTTTGCCTGCATCCTTTCCTCCTCTTACGCTAACATCAACATTTTCGCCATGCTCGATATATTTCAAAACGTTAGTCTTTGTTAATTTTTCCTTGGGCTCATTTATAATCAGCACCCACTCTGATATATCACAATCAGATAATTCTATTTTGATATTTTTGGGCGATGTAACAATAGGCTCGAGAAATTCCTTTTCTATGTTCCAAAGCTTAATTTTATCCTTATCTAAATAAAAGAACTCATTCGCTCCAGTTGTGTAGCCTCTTCTTATTTCTGCTATCTCTTTGAACTTTGTTATTTTTTGGTTTTTTACTATTTTATAATAGATGGTTGGTGCTCTGAGGTATTTTCCCCATTTATCTTTCGGTTCAAGTTCTTTCTGTTTTTTAACTGATATGCCTATGCGTTCATCTTCAAAGTTTTCTTTTGCTTCTTCAATTATCCTAACCAATCCTTCTGTTGGTATAGCCTTCTTTATTCTCACAAACTTTACAAGATTGTTTTCTCTTTCTTCTCTCGATTTATCCTCTTTTTCAAGGATTGTTATGCATGTTCCAACGAGTGCTTTCTCGAAAGCTCTTACGTCATACCATATTATTGCATGAATCTTAAAATGATCCAAGAAGAATTGTTTTAAGCCTTCTCCATAACCTACATCCAGCCACGTGTCCGAAGTTATTTGTCCCATCATACCGTGTTCTTTTAGGAACTTAGCACTATGAGTGAAGAAGTAAGCGTATATTCCAGCTCTTGCGTCAAGTTGAATCTTTGATCCATCGGAGTATGTTAGTGCTTCTTCTCTGATTTGATCTTTGTATTCCATCTCTTCTTGCCTTGTATATGGCGGATTAGTTACCACAACATCAACCTCTGGAATTATGCCCATTGAGGGCTTAACTTTGAAGAAATCGCTTACTATGATGTTCATATGCCTACTTGGAACTCTGAGGTTTCTTATCGCCAAATTTATGCTTGAGAGCTGTGCTGGAAACGGGTTTATATCAACACCATATAACTGGTTGAGAATCTCTTCATGCAGCCTATTCTCATCTGCAAACGGATTTTCCTTCTTTTTCATATCTTTTAATTTGTGATAGGCTTTAACAAGGAAGCTTCCACTTCCACACGCAGGATCTAAAACCTTATCGTTGGGCGATCTAATGCACATTTCCGTTATCAGCTCAACAATTGGCGGCGGAGTATAATATTGTCCAAGCCTATGCCTCTCAACATCCGGAATTAATTCTTCATAAACTCTTCCGATAACATCGCTTCTTATCTTGGCAAGGTTATATGTTCCTAACTCTTCAATGAACTCGTTTAAGGCATACATAAGCTTTTTAGAGAAGGGTATTTGGTCAAGAACTGGATGAGGTTCAAAGATGGCTTCATAATCAACTTCTTTATACACTTTATCAAAATAGCCTCTAAGAATCGCGGAAAATTCCTTAGGATCTTCTGTTTCAATCTTGGCAAGCTTTGGAATAGTCGCCACTTGAGTTTCCAGCGTCTTATAAAATGTTAGCCTATTCATCAACATGTAAGCAAGCTGTTCGGCGATCCTCTCATTCATTTCTGGAGAGTACTCAAAAAGCTGTGCTCTCAACCATCGAATATACTCCTCTTTAAACTTCAAATCTTCGCGTAAAAGCTGATTCAAAGATTCCAAGATGTAAGGCGTTATGAAATTATGGAATGTTCTAAGCCTCTGCAAGAAAACATCATCAAGCTCAAGCCATCTACCTACACCAATTCTAAAACGACAAACCTCTTCTAAAAGCATCTTAGCAAATTCCTCATCAAATGAGACCTTATAGTGCTTCAGTCTTCTTTGTGGTAAAGGAACACCAGCGGTAAAAGTATCAAACAAGACAAAAACTTCACCGTTACACGTAGCAAAATAAGGAGCACCCAACTCAACAGCATAACCAGAAGCCTGCCGAATAACATCAATACTGTAAGGATCAAACTTCCGATCTATAAAAGGAACCTTACGCTTAGTCTCAATAACAAGAAGCGGAATCTTTTTTCCTTTATCAATGGCTTCAACAACTAAGTCAGGTCTACCATTAATAGTGGGCTCAAATCTCACATCAACAAACTCAATATCGTTATAGGAAAACTTCTGAGCAATAAGGTTCTTTAGAATCCTATAAAGCTCAACTTGAATATTCCTTTCAAGCACTGAACTCAAAGGTATTTTCACCTTAGGCTCTTCAATAATAAAGTTATTTGTTTCCTAATAAAAAAGCATATTATTTCTTAAAACTTTGTATTCGCTCTTTTATTTCATTAAACGCTTTTGCTATTTTCTCCCCCTTATCTGTCAGCGAATAATATGTTTGTATAGGTTTAGTTGTAACCACTCTCCTTTTAATAAGCTCCTCTTTCTCCAGCTCCTTCAAATTTGAAGATAATGTTCCTCTACTTGCAATCAGCTTTGTTAAATCCGTATACCTTACTTCCCCTTTTCCATGAATAAATAGGAGAATCTTGACTGAAGGAATCTCTAATATCTTCGATATCTTCACCGTTAATGCCCAAACTCATAATGAGCCTAATTCGTTGAAAACACCATGACACGATAAAATGAGTGAGGTTCAGCGAAAAGAACTTAAGCAACCATATGCTGAAAAACAGTATGGCTGTCTGTGATGGGGCTTTCATATACTGAGGAATTGGTAAGCGAATACTTTAGGCATTTGACGGATGAGGAAGGCAGACCTTTGTATATGGTTTCTGAGCATGTTCATTTTCAAGTTGAAGAAACTAAAAAGGGAGTTAAGGGTTGGAAAGACATAGACATACTTGCTATAGGAAAAAATGAAATTTGTATAATTCAAACTAAATCTTACGCCATATTCGAGAAAACCGTGAAAGAATCCATTGATTCTGCAGAAGAATACTTTGAGGAAGCAGAAAAGTTTGTAGCCAAACAATATGATATTAAAGGTAAGAAAATTAGAAAAATATTTATAGCAGACTTTGGGGTTAGCAAAACTTTCCAAGAAACTCTTTCAGCTAAAGGAATTGAAGTTAAGAGGCTGCGAGATGTTTTCCTAGAATATCTTAACATTTTACATAAACTGTACCCAGACATATATCATTTAGGAAAAGAAGAAAACAATGTGACTAGAATTCTCATGTTTTTCTCATATTCTTTTAAGAAGGAGCTAGAATCATGCGGGCTCCTGAAAACTGAAAAAAGGGAATAGTGTTGATTGAAGAACCTAAGAAATCAATTAGACAATGCATGGAATCCAGCATACCTTATCAAGAAGCACGCTCACTTTTTAAAGATAGAAATTTTGGTTTCTTTTTGCGTGAAGACTATACAGAATTTGTCTTTCCTCTTGCGGTTACCATTAGAAAATTCTATCTTCCGCCAGATGCGTTTGTTGTTGGCTTAAATAAGGAGGTCAACCAGTTATATCTATATTCACCTTCTTTGGATGGAGGTAGAGGAGGAGCTGGTGACAGACTAGATGACGAAGAAATCTCATGGTTCACAGCCTTTCTAAATACCAATGGTGAGAAAATTAGTGATGGGATGTGGTCTATATCTAAAAAGATTTTCTTGGTCATAGAAGCATTATGTT
>JAVZJU010000016.1:0-12182 GCA_038870595.1 Bathyarchaeia archaeon | reverse complement strand
TATTTTTTGCCCGACTCCGCATGCCAATTTAATGTTAAACTCTGCCTTATCCAGCAAAGTCTTTATCAAACGAAAACCGTAATGGAAACGGAGAAAACATGAAAAAGGAGATCGACTGGCTGCCAATACTAATTCAGTGCAAAGACAACGTGAAGAAGCGGATAACCCCACTTTTAAAGACTGCACGCAAACAACAGCAACCAAACCTCGGCATTGGGGCTGGCGGCGACCCAATAAAACAGATCGACATGGAGGCGGAAAAAGCCATAGTGGAAACCATTGTTGGACAAGGCATATCATTCACTTTGATAAGCGAGGAGTCCGGCATAAGGAAATACGGCGAAAACCCAAATGTAAATTATGTGACAGCAGACCCAATAGATGGAACAACAAACCTAACGAGGGGCATACCATTCTACGCAACATCCATAGCAGTGTCAAAAAAGCCAGAACTGAACGCTGTTCACACGGCATTGGTGGCGGACCTCTTTCACGGCACAACATACACCGCTAAGAAAGATGAAGGAGCATATCGCAACCATGAGAAAATAGTTCCATCAAAACAGACAAGCTTGGATGACGCGGTGATAGGCATAGACCTAAACACTTACAAGGCACGTGAAATTGCACCACAACTAACAAGCCTAATTGAAAGGACGAAGCACATACGCCATCTGGGAGCCAATGCCCTAGAACTGTGCTACGTGGCTGACGGAACAACAGACGCCTTTATAGACATCCGCGGAAAACTTAGAACAACAGACACGGCGGCTGCATGGCTAATAATAAGGGAGGCTGGAGCATTAATCACAATGCCGGATGGGAAGCCTTTAAACGCCAAACTGGACCCGAGGGAAAGGCTAACCTTTGTGGCTTCCGCCAACCCACAAATCCACGAAAAAATTTTGAGTCTAATAAAAAGGAGTTGAAACAGACCAATGATAACGCCTTTGATGCCCCACCCCGCCGCCCTCGTAAAGACTAAGGAAACAAGAGTGTTGGTTGTGGCGGATTTACACATAGGATGGGAAATAGCCCTATCAGAAAAGGGCATACACGTCCCAACACAAATGCCAAAACTCCTACAAAAACTAAAGACTCTCATAAGCTTGTATAAGCCGGAAAAACTTCTGATAGTAGGCGATGTTAAACACACGGTGGCAACAGCAGAAATAAGCGAGTGGCACGACGTCCCAGACTTCTTCACAGAACTAAAACCGCTCGTCCAAGAAATACATGTAATCCGGGGAAACCACGACGGAAACCTAGACCCACTGCTCCCAGAAGGCATAAAAACCCTTCCATCCTCAGGCACTATCATAAGTGATGTGGGCTTTTTCCACGGCCACCGTTGGCCATCACCAACACTTTTAAAATGCAAAACCCTTGTGATGGGGCATGTGCACCCAGTTGTGGGGTTCCGTGACCCCGCCGGATTTAGAATAACGAGGCAGGTTTGGGTTAAAGCAAAATGCAAAAAGGAACAGCTAACGAGGATTTTGCTGGAAAAGAATAAAATAAAAATTAAGAACAATCCGCAAGAAACACTGCTTAAACATTATGGGGCCAAGCCCAGAACCTCCCAACTTTTCATAATGCCATCCTTCAACGAGTATTTAGGAGGAAAACCATTAAACGAGAAAAACTCTGGCGCAGAAAGGGAAAAGGGCGAAAAAATTGTTGGACCAATATTGAGAACGGATGCTGTTGACTTAGAAAATGCGGAAATCTACCTCTTGGACGGAACATTTCTCGGAACTTTAAACCAGCTTAAAGCATTAACATAGCGCAAAGATTTTATAGACTGAGGCTTTCCACACTAAACTGGGTGGAAGAATGCCTTCTGAAGAAGATTTTCCAGAATGGTTTAGGAGGAGACGCTTCCCATTCTTCGGAAGCTGGTTCTTTGAAGACATAGATAGAATGTTCAGAGAGATGGAGAGATGGATGGAAGAGGAGTTCAAAGAGTTCACAGCGAGAATCCCAAGGGATTATGTTAGGGAGCGCAAACTACCAGACGGTTCAACAATAAGGGAGTGGGGACCCTTCGTTTATGGCTATAGCATAAAAATAGGACCGGACGGCAAACCAGAAATCAGAGAATTTGGAAACGTCAAGCCAACCCGTCTAGGACCAAAAGTTAAGGAGGAACGCGAACCACTAGTGGACATAGTTGAGACAGACAACGAAATCCACGTTGTGGCTGAACTACCAGGCGTTGAAAAAGAGGACATCAAGCTTCACGGCACAGAAGATACACTAACAATAAGCGTGGACACACCACAACGCAAATACTATAAGGAGTTGACGCTCCCGGCGAAGGTCAATGTGAAAGAAGCGAAAACCCAGTATAAGAACGGGGTTTTAGAGGTCAAGCTTCCAAAGATAAAGGAAGAAAGGAAGCCGAAAGGTGAGCCAATAAAAATCGAGTAGAAAAGCAAGCAGCATGTCAAAGCTTGTGCATCCATGAGTGCAGACTCCGAAGACAATATTTTGAATGCTATATGCAAAGAGGTTAAGGCAGAAGGCAAACTTACAGGGAAAAATCTCACAAGGCTTTACGAGGCGTTTGGGTCACGTTTCACAAAGGCGTTCGAAGCTCTAAAGGAAAATAGGGTGAAAAAGTACACTTTCAAACCCAGCGGAAGAGTTGTTTGGGTGGTTGTCGGCAAGGAACGCGACTATTTAATAATGCCGGACGCTGAGTTCTGCACATGCGACGACTTCTACTTCCGAGTTCTGGACAGAAAAATTCACCTATGCTATCATTTGATAGCCCAGAAAATAGCCAACATCCTCGAATGGTACGAGAAAATAGAGGAACACGACGAATTATACGAAACGCTAATGAGGGAGTGGAAGAAACCAACTCTTTAAATACCACAACTTAGAACTAGGAGAGCATGTAAAAGGGATTCACAATGGCATTAGGTATTGGAGAATACTTTGAAATCCTCAAATATGTGCTGATGACAACAACATTCGTTGTCCTAGTCCTAATATTCCTACACATATTCTACGGAAGAGAGGAAAAGAAAAGCTAAACAAAACAGTTTATCTCAACTTCTCCTTCGCCAAAACATAAAGAACAGTATAACGCTTAAAATTCCAAGAATTATAGAAAACAAAACAAGCCATATAGCGGCTGGACCAGCACCAAAAACTATGGGAATAGGTCCTATAAGTATAAATCCGCCAAAACTGCTCGTGCCTTCACCAAAAAGCAGTGCGGCAACCACCGTTATTATTATGCCCACCAAGATTATGAAAAAGCCTATAAAGAACAGCATTATAAAGCGTTTAATCCGTCCGTTTTCTTCGCTTTCATCTTCTCTTGATACCATCTAATTTCACCTACCCAAAAAATAAAGCACTATAAAAACTATGAAGAGAAGCACTGTGAGGGCTATCGAAAGCCACAAAACAGTCCTGACAGACTCCTTATCGCTGCCGAAGACTATCGGAAGAGGCCCAATAATTAATGCTCCACCACCTCGCGCCCTCCCACTTTTTATGCTTGAAAAGAAAAGCAGAACAAAGGCTGCGAGGACAACTATAACGCCTATGAAAATTATGACGATGCCCAACTCGTAAAGCAAACCAGCATCCAGCGTCAAAGCCATCCTTTATCCAATTCACGCCTTAACATTAACAGACTTTTAAGCATTTTTAAATGGAGAACGGGAGAAAGTAAACCAACAAGGCGGTTGCATAAGTCGCTATGAAGGACGGAGTCACATACTTGTAAACCTTGCTCAAAGGACTTTTGAAGTAGTCAGCCGTAAAAGTAAAGCAAAGATGAGTAGGCGAAATAGTATATCCAAGATAGGCACTAATATACAAAAGCGCAGCAGTTTTCGCCGAAAAAGTTAGAACGCCTGTTAAAATCGGCACACTTATGGCTATTGCCCCGTGCGGAGAGCCTGTGAGAAAACCCAAAACCGCTGGAATTACTGTTAGCAGTATAACTGCGTCTACGCTTGCATTAGCAACAAACCGTTTGAAAACATCAGAAACTCCGGCAGCGGCAATCACGTTGCGAAGTAGAAAAGCTCCATAAACAGCCAAAGTCACCCCATAAGTTCCCCAACCCCTAAGCGGTTTCACCAGCACTTCGAAGTTTAGACGGGAAATTACGGCTAAAACCACCACCCCCGCAAAAGTCGCTAAAAGAACATCAAACCCTAACCTAGACAAACCATAGCTCAAAGCACCTATAAAAACAGCCACAACAATAGTTACCATTATAGGGGAGAACGAGATGATAAAACGTTTAAACTCCAAACCAGCTTCACCTTTTGCCGTTTCAAATTTTTCTTCGCTTTTTACGCTTGGAACTTTCCAGAAACTCACCAAAAAGCCAACAATAACCATAACTGTAACCGTTGGAATTTGAAGCAAAATAATGGAAAATAGGGATACTCCAGTTAAGGCAGCCGTCACTATCAGCACTTGGCTTAACGGATAAACAGGAAAAATCGTGTGCCTAAACCACAAATTCACATAAGCCTTCCGCTCCGCCTTCAATTTCAACTTTTCAGCCTCCGAATCCACTATGGGAGCCGACATCAAAGCCCCACCGGCCACTTGAAGGAAACCTATCACAGCTGGAAGCACGCTTAAGACAATCTTTGGATTCTTAACAAGGCGGCTCAAGCTCTCGCTTAATTTTGTGATTTCCCCAGTCTCCTTGTAAAGTTGGCTCAACCACATTATACCAAACGTCGTAAGAATAACCGATATCGCAAGGAGCCCCTCACTTCTTAAGGGATTAACAGTTGCATAGACTATGCTTGGGATACTCCACCAATCCAACGAAAGCAGAGCCAAAAGAACAGCCGTTGCGTTTAAGGTTATTCCCAAATTAACACGCCTATAAAGCAAAACGCCAAGGAAGCAAAAGGAAACAACCACAGATATCAACGGATCCAGCAGTCCCAATCAAGGCATCCCTTTCAAACATTTAAAAACCAAAATATACGCCAAACACTTAATCCTTTCCATAAAACAACACACAAGGCGTGGTCGCATGAAAGGAAAAGCCTTCATCTCCGGACCAATCCAAGGCATGGAAACAAAACAATCCTATAGAGAAACCATAAGACGCATCTGCATCCGCTGCGGATACGAGCCAATTGACCCATGGCAACGCGAAAAAATAATCTACAAAGGCACAGAAAACGGCTGGTGGCAAAAAGTACCAGCAGCAGACTTCATAAAAAGGGATTTAGAAGACATAGAAAAATGCGACATCCTAATCGCCTACATGCCAAAACTCTCAGCCGGAACATGCATGGAACTCTTCTACGCAAAAATGAAAGGGAAGAAAACCATATGCATATGCAAAATCAAAAACCCAAGCCCGTGGATAACCACCCACTCAGACATAATTCTCAAGGAAATTAGACAACTCGAACAAACATTAAAAGCCACACCCTCTTGTGACAAGGTCCCAAAGGCTTAAAGCTTCAATGCAGCCCTAAGCCTAGCCGACCTAGCCCTAGGATTCTCCTTAACCTCCTCCTTAGATGGCCTAAGGGGCTTTTTCGTCAAAATTTTAACGGCGCCCTCTTTGGCTTTCTCCCTCAGAAAATTTTTTACAATACGATCCTCCAAAGAATGAAAAGAGATAATCACAAGTCTACCTCCTTTATCCAATACATCAAGGGCTTGAGGCAAAGCCCTCTCTAAATTCTCCAACTCATTATTCACAGCTATCCTCAAAGCCTGAAAAGTCCTAGTGGCAAAATGAATTCGCTCCCTATGATACCATGAAGGCGTCGCTCTCTCAACAGCCATAACCAAATCCACAGTAGTCTTCAAAGGCCTAGACCGCACAATTTCTTCGGCAATCCTCCGCGCAAACCTCTCCTGCCCATAAACCCTCAAAACCCTCTCAATATCCCTCAAACTCCAAAGATTAACTATGGCTTCAGCAGTCAACGGATTTTCCGGGCTGTACCGCATATCAAGAGGCTCATTCCGAAGAAAGGAGAACCCACGACCACTCTCCTCTAAATGCCAGCTTGACAAACCCAAATCAAACAAAACCCCAAAAACGCGTCCAAATGCATACCTCTTGACAATTTCACTCAAATTGGCAAAGCTACCGCAAACGAGAATTAGACGTCCTTCGTAATCTGTACCTTCAACCCTCCTCTTCAGCCTCTCCAAAATCAAAGGATCAGCATCCACCCCCAAAACCCTACCAGAAGGCCCCGTCCGCTCCAAAACAGCAAAAGCATGACCACCCAAACCCACAGTGCAATCAACAAAATCCTCACCAGGCTTAGGATCAAGAAAACGAATAACCTCGTCCTTCATAACTGGCAAATGCAAACCGAACACCACAACCTCACATAAACTTCAAAGCACACACGCATAGGTAAAAACCGCATTTCATTTTAACATTTACGAAAATGCGGCCGCCGGGATTTGAACCCGGGTCGCCGGCTCGGGAGGCCGAAGTCCTACCAGGCTAGACTACGGCCGCAACAAAACTAACCTCCTTTTGCTATTGTTGGTTTGTAAAATTAACATATAAAGCCTTTTTTGGAATTCAGGTTATTCCGCGTGGTGTTTTGGTTCCGCAACCTTTTCATTGGCCTTTTTTGAGAAGTAGATGGTAGTTAGGATGAAGATAGTGGTTGTCGCAGCAAAAATGTAAATTAGACTTCTTAGGTTTTGTGTTTGGTTTTGGTACAACAAGTTTATGTAATTGAATGCACCTTGGAGTCCACCATAATCTTCTAGAAGATTATAGAGTGTCGTATTTAATATGCTAAGCTTTTCAATAAACATGCTAACGCTTACATTGAATTCCAGAATTTTGGCATTTAATTCTAAAAGCATGGAATACGATTCATTTAAGCCATAATACTTGTCAAGTAACTTTGAATAATCGGAGAGCAACTGATAATACCAGTCCAAAAGCTCAGAATACACTATTTTAATGGAGCAGTTACCAAAATGCTCAATGTACAAGTAGGTATTTTCCACATCGTCAACATTAAGAAAAGTTGCATTAACTTCTTCATCATTAACAAGAACTGCATGTATACATTTCATTAACACTTTAGGAATGGCAACCCTGCTAAAACTTGCAGAATTACTACTGATACTCGCATTAAAAAGTATAATTTTAGATTTTGTTTCAACCAAAGTTTTAAATGTAAAATCAAAAATCGTTGAATTGGATATTATGACAACATGATAAGCATTCCCATTACAATATGCAATAAATGTTCTGTACTGTCCCATTAAAGGGTAATGATCGGTATTTCCTTTAGTAATATTGTAAGGAAAATCTCCTATGCCATCTTTGTTTAGATCTTTTCCATTATAGTCGTCCCAATAATTTCCTTCTCCGTTGAAATCCCATATGTTATTCACTTGTTCAACATATGCATTGTGGTTGTTACCAATGAAATTATTCCGGTAGAAAACATTACCGTTGCTGTTTAAAAGGATGTATGTACCCCAATAATTACCAGAAAGAGTATTTTCGCATATTAAATTATTAATAGAGTAATAGTAAACATCGATTCCATCTGAGTTATCTTTTATAATGTTTCTACAAATGACATTGCTACTTGAATAAAAGAGTAAAATGCCGATGTTATTTGCTGATATTACATTTTCACATATTTGATTTCGGCTCGAAGAATCTATTTGAATTCCTATGTCATTCACTTTTATATAATTGTTACTTATAATCACGCCACTGGCGAGTCGTTCTATGTATATCCCACAACCTGCAGTTGAGCTATTCTGTATAGTAAAGCCGCTAATGTTGACGTTTGAAGCTTGTATTGAAATTACGTTTCCTAAGCTACGTCCATCGATGATTGTGTTTTCTCGGTCTTTTCCAATTAGCGTGACACTCTTGTTAATAACTATATTCTCGTAATATATACCTGAACTCACGTGAATAATATCTCCGGGACTTGCGTTGTTAATGGCTTCTTGGATATTCTTGTAAGATTCAGAAGGACCAACTTCCAAAATGGACGGGCTGGCATGTATGATCATATTGCTTCTACTAACTGCCAAGCATAAGCACGATATTAACAGCAGAGTTAAAGGTTTTTCCATCAATTTTGCATTCATTTCTAATCCCCATAATAGCATTTAATCGTGTGACAGTATTTTTCCGAGAGTGATAGAGCATACAGTTGCTATTGAAAATGATCCAATAACAACAATTGGATCGATAACAGGTTGCAGTAGATTCCAAACAAGAATTACATAGGAAAGCACAACTATAAAAGCCAGCATGTAAGCTCTTAGTTTTAAAAGTCCCGTTGGATATATTGCCATTTTATGCATGTTAAGAATTGTTTTTAGTTTTTCTTTTGCTTGTTGTATTTGTTCGTTTGTTGCGAGGGATATGTGGTTTTTGTCGCTGTCTATGAATTTTAGGCTTAGGAGAGCGTAGCGTTGTAGTTCCCATGGTTTGGTTTTTGGTAGAATTTTTATTACTCCACTTTTCTCCATTTTCTTCAATATTGTTTGGGTTTTGCGGATGAGTTGAACGTCATTTATCTTTTCTTCGCCATGTAACCTTTTAATTAGGTCTTTGACGTTTGGAAAATGCAGTTCTAGCTGGAAGCTTGCTATGGTTTTTGATAGTTCATATTGGTACTCGCCTTCTCGTAGGCGGATGCTGGCGACTTTGTAATCTGAACTTAAGGCTTCTTGTAAAAACTGTATTTCGGTTGGTGTCAGTTTGTGTTCCGACATGTCTTTTCCCTTTTTCAACAGTTTCAATTGAAATAATATAAGGTGAGCATATATAACTGTTTTTAACTTTCAAACGACTGCCTCTATAATTAGGTTTCTGTTCAATATTTTCCATGGAAAAAACTCATTTTCCTTTAAAGCCTCAAAGTTTACGTTAGGTTGTTAGAATGGGAGTTGTTTTAGAAAAGTTTCCGCTGATTAACAAGGAGTGCGCTTTCAGTAAGAAGTATAGGAGTTCCTTTGAGATTATAGCGGCTATTCTTGAAGTTGCCATTGAGAAGGTAACTCGCTTTGTTATAGCAAGTCGCTTGAACACAAATTACATGCAGCTTCGAAAGTATTTGAGTTATCTGGTTAGGGCGGGTTTTATTGATGTTGAGGTTGGAGGAAAGCAGATTTTGTATAAGACTAGTGAGAAAGGTTTGGAGTTTTTAAGGTTGTATAACGCTTTATTGGAAATGCTTTTGGAAGGTGCTGAAACACGGGTGCACACCAGTGCTATTTGTGGATGTTTTAGCCGGCAAACGACAGTGAAAGCGAAAGGGAAAGGCAGGCGGGGTTTCGGCTTATGATTTTCTCCCTTCTCCTTTCGGCGTGAAGTTCGAATCCGCCTGCCCCCAAACTTTTGTAGTTTCTGTCGGTGAATATTTAAAAGGTACTTTTGTAGATTGTTAGCTATGCGAGGGTTGCTGTTTGTCTCGAGAGTTTACTTATGCTGGTGTTGGTGTTGATAGAAGGCTGAGGGTTAGGGCGAAGAGTGCTTTGCGTTTTTTGAGAAAGACTTATTGTTTTAGTCGCTATGGTGGGGTTGTCTATCTTCCTTATGGGGTTGTTTTTCCTTTTCGTGAAGGCGTTTATTTGGATCTTGTGATTGAAGGGGTTGGCACTAAGGTTTTGGTAGCCCAGTTAGCCGACAAGTATGATACTATTGGTGTTGATGGTGTGGCCATGGCTGTTAATGATGTTATTCGTTCTGGCGCTAAGCCTTTGGCTGTTGTTGATAATATTCATGCTCAGGTTTCTGATCCGGACTTGGTTAGGGAGTGGATGAAGGGTATTGTGAGGGGGGCTGTTGAGGCTGAGTGTGTTGTTTCTGGCGGTGAGATTGGTGATGTTGCTGAGTTGATTAAGGGTTTGGTGGAAGGGAAGGGCTTTGACATGGTTTTTGCCACTGTTGGCGAAGTTTCTGCAGACAAGATTATTTATGGTAAGGATTTGGAGCCCGGTGATGTTGTTGTTGGCTTGAAGAGTTCTGGGATTCACAGTAATGGTGTTACTTTGGCGCGTAGGGTTTTGTTTAAGTGTTGGGGTGGCATGTATGAGCCGTTTGATGTTCCAGAGCCTCTTGAAAGAGAGCTAGTTTATGAAGTTTTGGAGCCTACTAGGATTTATGTTAAGCCTTTTCTGAGGGTTGCGGACGAGGTTAGAGTCAAGGCGGCTGTGCACATTACTGGTGACGCTTATTTGAAGTTTGATCGTTTGATATTTTTCTCGAGGGGCGTTGGTTTTGAGTTTGACAATTTTAAGCCTCAGCCAATTTTTGAGGTGATTCAGAGGGCTGCTTCTGAGCTTGGAGGCAAAATAACTGATGAAGAGATGTTTAAAACGTTTAATATGGGTTGGGGCTTCGCAATAGTGGTTAACAAGCAGGATGCGGACAAGGCGATTGACGTTTTGGAAAGGTCTGGGGTCCACGCCGAAATCATAGGACATGTGACAGACACTCGTGGAATCCGAATCTTCTATAAGGGTAAGAGGATAGTTTTGAAAAGGTAGGTTTGCCTTTTCTGTGGTGAAAGCGTTTAAATCGGCTCATGTGAAATTTAGCCTATGAAATATCGTTTGAAAATTGAGGTTGGCTTGAAGCCAGGGCACAGCGATCCGGAAGGTGAAACCACAGCCCGTTTGCTTAGGGAGCTTGGCTATAATGTTGAGAGGGTGGGCGTCAGCAAGGTTTACAATGTTGTTGTTTGGGCTGATTCCCAAGAGGAAGCCTTAGCGAAGGCTGAGGATATGTGTAAGAGACTTTTGGCTAATCCAACAAAGGACAATTATACCATATTGGTTGAGGGGGAGAAATGAACGGCGGCAGCCTTTACATCCGCAGGGATACGCCTTTCCCGCTTTTTGAAATAGCCTTGGCACAAGCTTCCGACCAGCAGTTGCTAAATGTTAGTCTTGAGCTTGGTTTGGGTTTAAGCTTGGATGAGATGAGGACTGTTCAGAAATACTTTAGGGAGAAGGGTAGAAATCCCACGGATGTTGAGCTTCAAACCATTGGACAGACTTGGTCTGAGCATTGCTTCCATAAGACCTTCAAGGGCACAGTAAAATTTGGTGGAAAAGAGATTAACAATCTTTTCAAAACTTATATTGCGAGGGTGACGGAGGAGCTTAATCCCCGCTGGTGTTTTTCGGTTTTTGAGGACAACGCTGGAATAATTCGCTTTGAAAAAGGTTATGGCATAGCCGTGAAGGTTGAAACTCATAATCATCCGTCGGCTATTGAGCCTTTTGGTGGGGCAGCTACTGGTGTTGGCGGCGTTATACGAGATATTTTAGGAGTTTGGGCTGACCCCATTGCATGTACCGATGTTTTAGGTTTTGGTCCGCTGGACTACCCTTATGAAAGGCTTCCGCCCGGGGTTAAGCACCCAAAATACTTGTATATGGGCGTGGTTGCCGGCATTGGAAGTTACGGCAATAACATGGGGATTCCAACGGTTAATGGTGCCATATGCTTTGACGAGAGTTATGTGGGCAACGTGGTTGTCTACTGTGGATGTGTCGGGCTTCTGCCACTGAAAAAGTTTAGGAGAAACGCCAAACCCGGCGACTTAATTGTTTTGGCTGGAGGAAAAACTGGAAGGGACGGCATTCACGGGGTTACTTTTGCCTCTGCTGAACTAACAGAAAAGTCCGAGGAGATTTCTAGACCAGCCGTTCAAATTGCAAACCCCATCGAGGAGGAGAAGCTTAAGAGGGCGATAATTGCCATCAGAGATGCTGAGTTGGCTTCAGCCATAACAGACCTTGGCGGAGGCGGCTTATCCTCTGCTGTTGGCGAAACCGCCAAACGCTTCGGATGCGGCGCCGTTGTGGAGCTTGACAAAGTGCCGCTGAAATATCCAGGGTTGGCTCCTTGGGAAATCTACATCTCCGAATCCCAAGAAAGGATGCTTTTGGCTGCTCCACCAGAAAACTTGGCGCGGATGCTGGAGATTTTTGAGGGTGAAAATGTCGAAGCCACTGTTATTGGGCGGTATACTGAAGACAAGGTTTTGCGCATTTATTATAGCGGAGAAAAAGTTGCAGAGCTAGACATCCCATTCCTTTTTGAGCCGCCAAGAACTGTTAGGAAAGCCGAGTATAAGCCACCAACTTTTGCGGAGCCAAACTTTCCAGAGCCAAAAGACTTGACCAGCGTTGTTTTGAGACTC
>JAVZJU010000015.1:0-15102 GCA_038870595.1 Bathyarchaeia archaeon | reverse complement strand
ATTCTGGAAGCCTATAGTTGCTCAAGTCTATGTCCCCTTGTTTAAAGTATAATTCTTCATATTTATTGATTAAAAAATTATAATGATTCATTAGAAAATCCTTGACATACTTCCACACAATAGGGCGCATCTTCAAGAAGATAGCAGAACAACACTTAGCTCCATTATCGGATGCTTTTTTCAAGTAGAAATCTAAAAGGTTTTCAGATAGAACTGGGAAAATTGGCGACAAATAAATAGAACATGGAATTCCTGCCTTCGTAAGCATATACATAGCTTTTAATCTTTTTTCATTGTTTGGTGTATAAGGCTCAACTTTTGTGAGTATTTCATTATCTAATGGCGTTATGGTGAAGTTTACAGCAACCAAATTTCTTTTAGCTAAAGAGGATAATACATCCTTATCACGCATAACTAAATCAGATTTTGTCACTATAAAACAAGGATAACTTAACTCATCACAAACTTCCAACATTTTCCTTGTTATTTCATATTTTTGTTCTATCGGCTGATAAGGGTCTGAAATACTGCCAAAGCAAACAGGTTCTCTTGGCTTATTATTTCCTATTCTTTTTTGTAATTCTTGTTTCAATCTTTCATATGCGTTGGTTTTAGCTGTAATTTGGCCTTTTTGAGTATACCATCTGGCGTAACAATAAACGCAATCATGTCCACAGCCAACATATGCGTTTGCAACCAGTCTATGTGGAAAAATTAGAAGATTCAGCAGATATTTACTTGTATCATGTAGTATCGTTTGACAAGTTTGCTCTTTTATGGTTTTATTCGCCATGAAAAATGTAAAAAGGATGTATGTAATAAGATTTTTGAAAAATAGACTATTTTCAAGGATATTTCAGCAATTTTACCCTTTTTTAGTCATACTTTCTTCCTTTTTAAATTGTCAAGACATTTGCTGTGAATTAGAGCGTGGGAAAGGACGCAAAGGTCACCATCAACAAACTTTTTCCCACATAAAGGACATGAATCATAGTCTTTATGTTGAAGCACTTTCTCTAAAAGGTTATGTTTAAGGAGAAGTTCTTCAGTTTCCCATCTATTCTTTTCCAACTCCGCCTTCATTTCCTCAAGCTCATAGGTTTCTTTCTTGGTTAATTTTGGGATTTCTCCCATTTTACAACTCCACATCAACTCTATACAGGAACTTATTAAACTTTTAAAATAAGTTAGTGAAAAAATTCAGTAAAATCTAGCTAAAAAAGGCAAAGAATTTTTATATAAAACCGTAAAAAGGGTATGGTAATTTCTAATCTCAAAATTTTTTATGGGAAACATAAACTGGAGAAATCTTCCCTTATTTATAGAGTGCTAATCCTGAAATTTGGAAAATGATTATCGTATACAGTTTTTATTAAGCTCCTTGGCTGAAAAAGAAGAAGGGTATGTAATGGAGTTAGCGAAAGTTAAAAGTTCTAACGAATTAAATAAGTTGGAAGAAGATATTCTTCAGTACTTGGCGAATTCACCAAACATTATGGGATATAGAGATGATAAAGGAAAATATCACGAAGAAAAAACGTATGATATAGACTACATGGTTTTGTGGGACGAATTACATAGAAATCGAAAGGTTCCAAGGAAAAAGCTTTGGGAAGCACTTTACTTTCTTGAATTGAAAGGATATATCTGGTGGGACAATGGGTCTTGGGTTCTTACAAAAAAAAGGTAAACTCTTCTGTGGGATTAAGTAAATTTGGACCATGTTTTTACCAGTTTTTATCCCACTTTTTTAAGCTGAAAAGTGAACCCAAAAATATAAACGGAAATATATGATTCTTAGACATAAGGAATGATAAAGTGAAATTTCAACAAAGCTCCGCACCTCAAAAAGAAAAATTGAAGGTTATTCTTGACTCAAACGCGCTTTTTATCCCATTAAGATTTAAAATGGACATATTCGAGGAGTTGAGGAACCTTTTGAATAGGAATGTTGAATTTGTGTTGCTTTCACCTGTTAAGAGAGAGTTAGAAACTCTTGCCGAGAAAGGTTCGCCAAAAACACGGAAAGAGGCAGCCTACGCTTTAAAGCTTGCCGAAAAGTGCAGAGTTGTGGATTTAGGCGAATCTTGTGAGGGTTCTCCGGACGACGCTATCGTGAAGGTTGCACGCGAATGGCGAAACCCAGTTTTCACCAATGATAAGGCGCTTAGGAAGAGGTTAAGAGATATAAATGTGCCAGTTATTTATGTGAGGCAAAAGTCCCGGCTTGAAATTGAGGGAGGATGCAACCTTGTTTAAGCTCATAACCATGGAAGACACGATTCGCATACCCCCAGAAACCTTTGGCAATCCACTGGATGAAGTTGGATATCAACAAGTTAAAGCAAAGTATGAGGGGGTTGTAGACGAAGTTCTGGGCTATGTTATCGCCGCAATAAATGTTAAAGTAAGCCCCATAGGAAAAATAATCCCCGGCGACGGCGCCACCTACCACAAGGTAACCTTCTCACTCTTAGCGTTTTATCCGGTGCTCCAAGAGGTTGTGGAAGGCGAGGTTGTTGAAATTGCGGATTTTGGCGCTTTTGTACGTATAGGACCGGTTGACGCTTTACTCCACGTTTCACAGTTAATGGACGACTTCATATCTTATGATGAAAAACAGGGAGTTCTGATAGGCAAAGAGACCAACAGGAGACTTGCGGCGGGCGATAGAGTCCGCGTCCGCATAACAGCCGTTTCCCTCGGCAGGGTTGGCGGTTCGGCAAAGATAGGCGTAACAGCACGACAACCATTTCTAGGGAAGTTGGAGTGGATAGAGCAAGAGCTACAAAAGTTGAAAGAGGCTTCTGAAAAGAAGAAGGAGAAGGCTAAAGAATGAGTGAAAAAGCTTGTACCACATGCCACACAATAACAACTAGCAACGTCTGCCCAAAATGTAAGACGCCCACCCTCAGCGATGACTTTAGCGGACTTGTGATAATATTTGATGCGGAAGGCTCGGCTATCGCGAAGACTATGAATATTAAGGAGAAGGGACGCTACGCCCTAAAGGTCAGATAAATGAGCACCGCGTACATATTGCCATTAACGCTTCGGAGAAAACTTAAAAAACCCATCGGCACGCTAATTAAAGGCTCTTTTGAAGAAACCGTTCGAAAATTAAAGCAGATTATGGATGAAGAAAAACCGCCAAGCATGGTTTCAGTTGGAGACGTGGTTTCTAAAAATCTTGTTGAAAAAGGGATTTCTCCAAATCTTCTAATTATCGATAACCGAGTTATGCGCAAAGATATAACGCCAGCACCGCTAAGCACAGAGGTGGAAAAACGTGTTAAAAATCCTCCGGGAACCATAACTTTTGAAGCCTTAAATGCCATCAAACAAGCCTTAAAGGCTAATCGTAAGACGAAAATTGTTGTTGAAGGCGAGGAAGACCTTTTGGCATTGTGTGCTATTTTATATGCGCCTGAAAACTCTTTTGTGGTTTATGGTCAGCCCGGTGAAGGCATAGTGGTTGTTAAGGCAACAAGGCAGAAGAAGGAAGAGGTTGCCAGAATATTAAAGGCTATGGAGGCTGCGAAAAGCTAAATAGGGGAAAAATAGTATCAAGTCAGACACCGCAAGGGAAAAATATGGAAGTTAAAATCTTGTCTGAAAACGTGAACCCGCTTCTGAAACGTAAGGAAGTTGTCTTCCAAGTGGACCACAACCAGACAGGGAGCACTCCTCCAAGATTGGAGGTTAAAAACGTCATTGCAAAGCTATTGAAAACTGATGTGAACCTTGTTTTCATTAAGAAGTTGGAGACAAAGACCGGCACTCGTAAAGCCGTTGGATTGGCTAATGTTTATGATTCCATCGAGCACGCAAAGCTTATTGAGCCAGAATACATTGTAAAAAGAAACATACCGCCCGAAAAACCGAAAGAAGAGGGAACAGAGTAAATGACCGAAAAAACCGAAGAAACCGCAGCAGAAGAGGCTGCACCAAAAGCAGCGCCGAAAAAGGGTAAAAGAGAGAAGAGGAAAAGGGAGGAGAAAGGCATCCATTCAATCTATAAAATTGAAGAAGAAAAAGTTGTTAGACTTCGCCCGACATGTGAACGATGTGGACCGGGATATTTCATGGCTGACCATGGCGACCGATACGCGTGTGGACACTGCGGCTTCACAAGATATAAACACGCTTAAATTGAACGAGCATCATAGTGTATGATGGTCTAGAATGGTTAGAGTAAATGTCCTAATAACAAATGTTTCTGGAGAGCGGTTCTGGGACATAAGAAAACCCATCCCACCAATCCAGATAAACACAAACCTTAACCTTGTTGAAGTGGAGAAAAAGTCAGATGACACGCTTGAAGTGCCCTTTGTCCTAACGGTGAACTACAACCCTTCAATAGCCCAAATAAGCCTCAAAGGAAGGGCCTACGTGGCTGGCAGCAAAGATGAAATAGCAAAAATTTACGCAGATTACAAGGATAAAAAGCCACCGCCACCAGTTCTTGTGCAGTCAATCTCAAACGTGGTCTTTGTGGAAAGCGTAATCATTTCCAGAACACTAAACATTCCGCCGCCAATACCATTGCCACAAATTCCGCCAGCCAAAGAGGCAGAAAAAAAGCCTTCTGGTGTGGATTACACAGCCTAACAGCTAGCGCCTAAATTTGGGCAAAAGAAACAAACAGTTGTTTATTTTAGCGGAACATACATGGACGAGCGAGAAGCACCTATGCCAGGCGTTCCATGCTTGACCGGTTTATTGGTTATTGCAAACTCGCCTAAGTAATGCCCAATCATTTCAGGTTTTATTTCGACAGGGACAAATTCCTTGCCATTGTAAACATGAATTATTAAGCCCACCATTTCCGGCAAGATTATCATGTCGCGACAGTGGGTTTTAATGGTTACGTTTCCGCCTTTCCGCATGGCTTCCTTGGCTTTCCTTATATTCTCCAGTAGGATTCGCTGTTCTGAAGACAAGCCTCTATGGAGGCTTCTCCTTTGCCGTGATGGAAGCAACATTATAAACTCGTCCATTGACATACCTTGCAGTTGCTCAAGTGTATACCCGCGATATGTGAATTCCCTTGGCATGGCTTATCACCATTAAATTTGGAATGTGATGCTATAAACTTTCTGATTATCCGCTTTCCTTCACCCTCTTCTTTCTGCGCCCAGCACCCCTCGCTGCTATAAGCCCAACCTTCTTTCCTGGTGGTGCGTTCCGCGAAACAGTTGTAACTTTCCGCGCGCTTCTTTTGCTACTTCCATACGGGTGAACCGCTGCAACCATTGCTTTTCCACGAGTCCTCGGATATTTTCTTCCTCTCGCCCTCATTAAGTGAAATTTTGCCCCAGCCCTAAGGAACGGTTTTTCTGTCCTGCCAGCCCCAGCAACAACACCTAACGTAGCTCGGCAGTAATCGCTTAGATATCTGGTTTTGCCGGAAGGCAGCCTTATTAGGGTTCCCTGCGCCGTGTGAGCCACAACAGTGGCATATGCGCCCGAAGATTTTGCAATTTTTCCGCCGTCTCCGGGTTTAAGTTCTATGTTGCAGACCATTGTGCCCTCTGGGATTTTCCCCACTGGTAGAATATTTCCAACTTCAATGTTTGCTTTTCCGCCCATCTGTATTTGCTGTCCAGTGTATATGCCTTCAGGAACAACAGTATAACATTCTTCCCCGTTTTCGAATCTTATTAGGGCTAGTGGGGTGCCCCTTCCGGGGTCGTGGAGAATTTCTTCAACAATCCCCCTTGTTACAGTGTTGAAGAGTTCTTTTGTTGCTGGCGGATAGCATGCTGGAGCCACTCTTTTGTGAGTTGGGGCTCTAAAGGTTGGTCCACCGCGCCCCCGCCTTTGAACACGAATTCTTTTTCCCATACCCTTTCACCACACAATTATAGTATTCCAAGCTTTATGGCGACATCCGCAGCCTTATAATCCGGATGAAGTTTAACAAAGGCTTTCTTTTGCCCTTTAGGCGTTACAACAATGTTTACCTTTTCAACTTCAACCTCGTAAAGCTCTTCAACAGCTTTTTTCACGTCTTCCTTTGTGGCTTTTAGGTTGACTATGAAGACCAGTTTGTTTTCCCTCTCAATCATTAGGCTGGCGGATTCCGTCATCAAAGGGTAAAGTATAACCTCGTATGGGTCCATTAGGCTTCCTCCCTTCTGCAATAAAGCTTATCAAGGGTTTCTATGGCGCTGGCCGTCCAAATTGTCAATCTTCCCGGATGTGCTCCGGGCGCGAGTACCTCTGCGTTTAAACTCTTGACTGGAACAACATCAATGCCCGGTATATTTCTTGCAGCTTGGCCCACGCCTTTGTCTTCAGCCACAACTATTAATGGTCCAACAGCCTGTTTTATTCTCCGTCCACGCATCTTCCCCTTTCCAGCCCTAACCTTCACGCTTTCCCTAACCCTGTACAAGTCACCGAGAACCCCGAGGTTAATGAGGGCTTCTTCAACATCCCCCGTCCTTTTCAAACCTTCAAGCTCATCAGTGACAACAAGCGGAATTTGCGGTATCCCCTCAACGGCGTGTCCCCGAGAAACCACCATTTCTTTGGAGGCGGTGGCGGCTATGGCGGAGAAAAGAGCCAAACGCTTCTCCTTCTTCGGAATCCTCTTAACAATCTTCTTCTCGGGAGTTGGTGGATGTGCCAGTCTACCGCCAACGGTTCCAGGTGCAAATGCGCCTCTCCCAGCTGGTCCTTTAGTTCTTGGTATTCTCGCTATGCCTAAGCCCACGCCTCTAGATTCGGCAGATGTCCTTTTTCCAGCCATTGAGTCTCTGCCTTGTGGCTGGAACCGTGCTGATTGTATGGCTAGGACTGCGCGTTTTATGACGTCTGGCCTTATGGGCGTCTCAAAGATGGGCGGCAACTTTATTTTCCCAAGGGGCTTCCCATTAAGGTCAAAGACTTTCACTGTTTTAGCCATAAACTTCCGCCGCTCCTATTTGCCTTGCGGAGATTCTAAGGACAAGAATGTTATTTGTGGAGGCTCTTCTGGAGCTTCTCTTGGCGGTCTTGCTGGATAGCGCAGTTTTATGGGACGCTTTTCTGGCCCCGGTATGCTTCCCTCTATGAGCACGTATGGCCCGCGGACGATACCGTAGCGTATGAAACCACCTTTCGGTGTCACTTCTTTGCCGTCCTTACCTATCTTCAAAATTCGCTTGTTATATTCTGTTCTTTGATGGAAGCCCATCTGTCCGGCGCGTGGAACAGTGTACAGCACGCGGTGTGGGTTCCATGGTCCAAGGGTGGCGACTCCACGCTTTGTTTTCCTGCCTTTGTGCTGGAGTATGGCGACTCCCCAGCGTTTTACAGGTCCTTGGAAGCCTTTACCAGTTGTGACGGCTATTACATCTATGTGTTGTCCTTCCTTGAAAACATCAGAGGGGTTCACGGTTTTTCCTAAAAGGCTTTTTGCATACTCAAATTGTTGCTGGATTGTTCCTCCGCCAATCTCTATTTCAGCCACTTCCGGCTTTTTCTTGGGTACGCTCGCTTGTTTAGGCTGGGTTACGGCTATAACACGGATGTTTGAGATTTTGTCAAGGTTAGCCTCAATCTTTTTCAGATTCTCTTCAGTGTTAAACTTTTCAGGAAGAGTTAAAACTCTATTAAGCTCTTCGGGGGGTTTCTCCATCCAAGCCTCACAAAATGTTTGCAGACCATAAGGCGTTTTCTTATAGGCTCTTATGGCGCATATAAGAAGGGGCAGGGTTTCCAAAACTGTGACTGGGCGGATTACTTCCTTTCCAAAGTTTGGGGAGCGCTTCCGGTCTTCAACCACCATGGCATAAGTCATGCCAGCCTTATAACCAACAAAACCGAGAAGCCGTGGCGTTTCAGCCTCAATTTTTGGCCAATAGCGTATTCTAGCTAAGATGCTTTTAGCCCGCTTCCTAGGCAAATAGGCAAGCGAACCGCGTTTTGGACCGTGCTGTTTCCTGTGACCCATCGTTTCTCCGCTTCGCGTCTTCTAGGAATGAGACATTAAAGTTATAAACGTTACCATTCCCAGCAGCGCTACAAACGTTCATACACCATGTCAATTTTGCAGTAGCTGGCACCCAGCAAAATTGATAGCCCCTCTCTTATAGAATTTTAGGCATACCATTTGCCAGTTATAGCTTCCAATATTTTATGAGCCGCTTGCTCTGGCGTGTACTCGGCGGTGTTCACCGTTACTTCTGGGTTTATTGGCGGTTCGTAAGGTTGCCCTATTCCTGGCACGGTTGGCGCTTCACCTTTCAAGGCTCTTTCATAGATTTGTTTTGGCGCCCGGCGGGTTTCAGCTCTCCGTGATTCGCGTTCAATGCAAACTTCAAGAGGACACTCCAAATAGGCTTCCATAAACTTCGGAATTTGGTTTCTTGCATTATCTCGGTAACGCCTCAAATTGCCAGTGGCATCAATAACAACGTTCACGCCGTTCTGCGTTAGCAGCTTTGCAATGTATACGAGGGTTGCATAAACTATGTCGCGTTCCTCAAGCAAGTATGTTGGCTTTGGAGTTACAACCCTACGTAAAGCGTCAGAAGACAAAAGTTGGGCGCGGATGCCCTTCTGAAGCAAAAATTTGATTAGCGTCTCCGCTACAACGGATTTGCCGCTCCCCGGCAGACCGGTAACCCAGACACACCAACCCTCGCCCATTTTGGTACGCTCTTCAAGCATGTTTTCGTTTAATGTCCGAATATTCTATTTTCCACAACGTTTATTTTGGTTGCTGTTCTGCATGGTTTGAAAGGCGAGCGCTTATGCTGGTTGTTCAGATTTCGGATGTTCACTGTGGACCGATGTTTAATTATGGGATTTTCCGCACCGCCATGGACGAGATTAGCGCCTTGTCACCTGATGCTGTGGTGATAACCGGCGACATAACTGAAAACGGCATATTATCAGAGTTTAAGATGGCGGCAGACGAGTTTAAGCGCTTGAAAGCCAAAAACGTCATCTACATAAGTGGAAACCACGATTACCGTTCTACTGGTTATTTGCTCTTCAAACAGTTCTTCCCCTTCAACCAAGTAACCGAAGTTGGTGACGCCGTGATAATTGTGTTGAGCAGCGCCCGCCCAGATAGGGATGACGGCGAAGTGGGTCACCGGCAAAACCTTTGGCTGGAGAACACGCTGGAAAAATATGAGGACCGTGTTAAAATTGTGACGATACACCACCACATAATTCCAGTTCCAGACACGGGCGCAGACCAAATCACAATAGTGGATGCTGGCGATGTTCTCAGAAGCCTTGTAAAGTCTAAGGCAGACTTAGTCTTATGCGGGCACCGCCACAGACCATGGAGATGGCGAATAGAAGACATGCAAGTAGTCCATGCTGGAAGCGTCTCATGTGAAAGGCTAAGGGGCTTCTTCCTAAACTCTTACAACGTGATAGAAGTGAAAAACAAGAAGGTTGAGGCTAAACTGAAAATTGTCGGCGGAGACTACATGAATTTTGAAGAAGTTATTGAGAGAAGAGAAATCCTTCAAAAAACGGATGTTTCTCAGTATGGTGATTCATTGGCAAGATAGGGTGAAGGGCTTAAAACCCAATTTTAGGCATATGTCCTCTAAATAGCTTAGGCTTTTAAAATGGAAAAGATGGCTCTTGCATTTACAATCGGAACAGCCAAACCCCTCAACTGGGTAAGCAACAGCGCTTAGACTTTGCGCGGTCATGCACTCTTCTGACTTTTCAGCCTCCTTGTAAAAAGCCTTTACAACACTCACGCCATCCACAACAAGCAAATGGTCAATGTGCCAAAAAAGCTTCTTATTAGCCCTTTCAAAGTGCCTCATCAAACGTTTTTCGAGCTTTTTTTGGGCTGAACCTACATAGACATAAAAACCTTTTTCCAAGCGAAAAATTTTCCGTGCACGAACCTTAACGTTTAGGCTTTTGCTGACCGATATTGCCAGAATGTAGACTCCTCTCACTATGCCTTTCCGCCTGTAAATCGTCATTTTCATACAATTTCAAAATTTCTTCGACAGCTTTTTCAGAATAACCCATCTGCCTCAACATAACCTTCACATCTGGCCCTGAATCTCTACCCAAAGCCTTAATCTCCAAACTTTATTTGAAATACGAGTCGACACTTTCATAGTCGAAGGTTTTGGTTTTTAGCATTTTCTGTGCAAACTGCAAAATCTTCCTTCTCACATTAGGCTGGAGGTCAGGATACCATATAGGCGAAGCTAGAACAAGGCTTCTCCAAGCATAGAAAGGCTGGATTACACTTAAGATTTCTTCATCACCGGTCTTATCTACATAGTTCCGCCAGAAGAGTAGGAAAAGCCTGTCAAAAGGTCCATCCATCCGTCCATAAGCCTGCAGCGAGTAAAAGATGTAGTTTATTGTCATGGCGCTCACATCGTCGGCTGGCTCACCCCATTCGCCTCGGCTGCGGTCGAGGACTGTGAAGTCTAAACCTTCTCTGAAAAGAACATTCCACGGGTGGAAGTCCCCATGCACTTGCGAAAGCCTATGGGTTTTTCTTTTGAGGCGCCAGCGCCACTCAACACACATTTTCTCTAACTCAACCAAAAAGTCTTCATGAACGTAATCTAAGCCTCCGGGGTAGCTGTCCATTAACCCGAAGATTCCTTCCCCATGCCCAAGAAGGTCTCTAAGCCTCCTTACATAAAGTTGAGGCGCATCCTTCCTCTTCACCGAGTGGATTTCAACCAGATAATCCGATAGGGCTAGGCATCTCTCTTCGTCCAAATCCGTTAGGCTGCCGATGCTCTTAATTCTGTCCAAGTCACAATGATATGGTACACCTTCCACAAATTCTGTTAAGATGAAGAACTCTCCGGCGTCACCTAGGGACTTCAGCTTTTTACCATCAATAGTGAAGGCGCCAACATCTACAGAGCGCACATGTCCCTTCAGCTTATTAAAGGCGTGGTGTTGCCAAAGAAGGACTTGTGCACGGTCTGATGGAAAATCGTGACCGAAACCGTTTGGACGTATTGTTTCCAGCACAACCCGTTTAACCTCACCCTTAACACGAAACTCGATAACATATGGAACGCCATAACCAAAACCTTTCAAATCTTCAACGCCCTCAGCTTTTTCCCCGCCAAGTCTCCAAATGCCAATAATCTCCACTTTGCAGGTATATAGGCTGGAAAGATACTCCCTTAAGGCTTCCTCGGAAAGTTCGACGCGTCCAGCGTTGCAGCCCCTTTCTTCAACCATACAGTTTGCACCTAAAACGAAGATACATAGAAGTTGTACTTAAATATAAATCGGGCTGAAGTCACAAAAGCCTTTAGGGGTTTGATAATTGAAGAGGCATGGTAAGCCGTTTCCTTTCACAAGGCCTTATAGAAGTTTAAAAGAAGTGCTTACAGACCATAAGTTGGCGGCTTTAGGCGACGCGTACATAAACTTTGCCTACTCTCTAGCGTTATCCTTGAAAAGGGGTCGGCCACATGGAGCAAAAGTCAAGGGGATGGTGCTGGCGGAAGCCTTCAAAAAAGCTGGTTTGAGGGCGCATATGCCATCAAGGATTTCAAGCCACATGATGGCTGACGCAGCTGAAGCCCTAATAGTTTATGCTTGGCTCTGTGAGTGTATGCCACTGGACGAATGTGTAGCAATATTACATAAGTCTGAAAATTCTGTGGAAGGTTTCACTCAGCTATTGTTAACGATAAGGGATAGAATCACTTTTTGAGGGCTTTTTGGAGGGCTTTGCCAAACTCATCGTTCATTTCATGGGCTTTTTCCAAAGCTTTCATTAGGGCTTCTTCAGGTTTTACTTTACCCTTTGTCCGCACATAAATGACTGGAACTGGCGTTAGAGGATGCAAAATATCGTAGCCGGCCAACTCCACATTTTCATCTTCCAGAAGCCTTTTCTGTAAGAGGTTGCAGATGGTGTGTCCAGCTCCTTCAACCTCAATTTTAAGCTCGTTTTCCGTTCTCTTTAAAATGTTAACTTTCATTTTGCACCACCCACCATTTTAGATTATTCCTCTACCATAGTCTACGGCTGTTTTGCGCTTTTCAATTCTCCCACATCTCGGACACTGCAAGCCCCGACCTTTCAGCTCTAACACATCGCCGCATTGGGAACAAAACGCGTAAACAACTCCTAAGCTTTTATCTTTAGTTGATAGGTGATAAGTCCTATTTTTCTCACTTATTACTTTTGCTCGCAGTATGTCGCTGGGCTTGCAAGTGTCAAACATGGACTCGACAAACCTTAAGTGCACATCAGAAACATGCAATAAGCCCGTGAAAAATCCCGAAAGAAGTCTTTTTCCAATTTTAAAGATGCGGATCGTGGCCATTTGTGTCTGAACACTTAAAACTTGCCCTATAACGAGGCTTCCAACCTTCGGAACACGGGTTTCATGAACTAAGGGGAAGACTGAAACCCGTTTGTTGAGGAAGTCTAGAAGAGAACGCCCAACAACCTTTGAATATATAATCCCGTCCTTGACGTATGTGCCAGCGTCTGGAACAAACTCTTCAATAACGCCTAAGGGTTCGCCGGGCAAAACCAGATGTCCACTGTTCTTTTTGGAAAGCTGCAAACTCATGTTGTCAACATCCTAACTATGAGGCTTATTAGAATACCTCGGAACAGCTCAATAAACCTTTCCCAGTTCGCTGTAGGTTTGTAACACTTTGGCGATATACCGTGAATGCAGTTTTTCGTGGTCTACAAGTCTCCTTAAAACCTTCCTTGCAGTCCAGAGATTGCACATTGGGCTTTTATCTTTTATGGGCTGGAAAACCCCTCGCATTCTGTCCCTCGGCATGTTCCTCAAATAGTCAACAACGACTTTTCTGGTGTGGCTTAACAGCTCAAACACGTTTCTCGGATAATGTATTGGCAGTTCAACGTTTAAGCGCGTTATGTACCAAGGCTCAACGTAGGCTATATGGCGCAAGCAATTCCTAATGGTGCGAGGTTTCCCAGGAGGCAACCAGTCAAGAACTTCGTTGCTCAAGTTTGAAACAAGCCCTAATAGGTCTTCCCTAGAATGCTCCATGAGCTTTAAAGTCCATGCAACATCCTTCCTCGTGACAGGAGCCACTTCAGACCAGAAGAGTGGTTCGGGCTTCCCGGCCTCGACGGGGTTGTAGCTCACCCTTAAAAATTCTGCAATCTCTATTTCAAAATCTCCTGCTTCGGCTGGAACACGCTCACCATGCCTCTTTAGCCAGTCGAACCATTCAGCAACAGCGGTCCTCACTTTTGCGAGGGCGCTTTCTGGAGAGCGCCCGAAAACCCAGCACCCTGGGCATTCGGGAACAAAAGCGCCTGTTCCTTCCAACCCAACTTCTAAACATACCGCTATCTTTCTTGTCATATGCTTTCGCTTCTAAAAGAATCCTCTCTTGCAAAGCTCCTTCCACGAAATTTCGCCAGTAACCACAAGCGCTTCATTTATTGTTAGCATTGGTTTTGAGAACTTTGATGGAGCGTCAAGCGATACTCGAGGGCATGCCGTGTTAACGTATGCGTCCACCGTTGGAAAGTTCATGACCATTTCTGGTGCTATTTCTCTAACGGCGAATAGATAGGCGTCCTTGCCAGCCTTTTCAAGTTTTTCCCTGACGGCTAGGGCTTCTTCAAGCCGTTTTTGTCCGGGTTTTAGCCCGACAAGAACTGCGAAGCTTTTCGCTTTCTCGGCTTCTTGGATGCTTGCCCACCTTTGCTTTTGAACTTTCTGGGCTTCCTCGTCTATTTGGTAAGCTCTCTTCTCGTATGGGTCTGCAACCACAGTGGGCTTTGAAGTCGCAAGAGCCAAACCTAGAGCGTGAAATTGCCCACCGCCTATGAAGAGGAACCCTTCAACATCCTCAGCTATGGATTTAGCGTTGCCATAGTCGCACCCAACAACCTGCCCCGGATAGTTTAGGCGTCCAACGTCGCCAACCATGACGGTTTTGCCAACACGAATCAGCATTTCTTTTGCTTCGTCGAGGGTCTGCACATGTTGGACTGTTGTGGCTAAGCCTACCTTATGCCAATTCGCCATTAAGGGCAGTGCCTTTTCAACAGCCTCTGTCACGCTTATGGTGGCTCGCGCCTCAATATAGATTGTAGGGACCTTCTCATACTTCAAAAGCTTCGTGTGTCCATAATGCACTATTAAGTCTGCGCCTAGGCTTTCAGCTTCAAAAGTTGCCAAGTCACAAGCACCATAGCACGGGTCCGCGGAAACAATCGGCAACGCGCCAGCCTTCTCAACCACTTTGGCTAGGCGCGGAGCTTCGCCTTTCAGTCCCTCTGGCAACTGTATCAGAACGCGTTTAGCCCCAAGCTTGACAATTTCTCGCCTTAACCGTTCTTCCTCAAAATCAAACATCTTCAAAGTGAAACACCAAACTTGTCCTAAACAACATTAGGATAAGAAGGGAGATGCTTAATCGCTTAACTATTTTATGCCTTTATCCCATCTGGGCATCCATTCCCAGTCTTCTTTTGGTCTTTTAACTGGACGCCCGAGGGCTCGCTCATGCTGTTCAGCAAGCTTCTCCAAGATTATCTTTTGCTCCAGACTTGCAACAAGCTTCTTTGTGGCTACTACGGCATCAGGGTTCACAGATATGCTGTCTATCCCAGCCCGCACCAAAAACTCGGTGAAGTCTGGAAGGTTTGATGGGGCTTCGCCGCAGATGGAGACCGTGCAGCCGTTTTCATGTGCCACCTTGATTAGATGGGCTATTATCCTTTTTACGGCGGGGTCTCTCTCGTCGAAATAGCCCATTTGTCCAAGGCGCTCGGAATCTCTGTCAATCATTAGTATGCCTTGCGTCATGTCGTTTGAGCCTATGGAGAAGCCGTCGCAGAGTTTCGAGAACTCGTCGGCCAGTATTGCTATTGAAGGCGTTTCAGCCATAAACCAAACCTTAAAGTCTTTCGACCTTTCCAAGCCTTCTTCCCGCATTATTTCTAGGCATTTTTTGGCTTCCCATACGGTGCGCACCACTGGAAGCATAACCCAAACGTTTTTCAGTCCCCACTCTTCACGGCACTTTCTTATGGCTTGACATTCTAGACGGAAAGCCTTCTCGTACCATGGGCTTATGTAGCGGCTGCACCCCCGCCAGCCCAGCATGGGGTTATTCTCAACAATCTCGTAC
>JAVZJU010000014.1:0-16197 GCA_038870595.1 Bathyarchaeia archaeon | reverse complement strand
GTGGACGTAAGATGATAAAGCTTAAGCAGATAGTTGTCCAAGGCGGAGAGGCCCGGCTGGTTTTTGAGGCTGACGGCTTCCCTGAAGGCACACGCCTCATACAAGTTCCAATAGCGGACATAGAAGAGAAAGTGAAAATTGTAGCTCAAACCTTAGGGAGAAACCCGACAAGGCAGGACTATTTAGACGCTGTTAAAAAGGTAATAGCCGACTTAAGGCTTCAGAGGGCTGCTGTGCCTTCCCGCCCAGACTTTTTAAGCCTAATAGACGTGGACTTGGAAGGTGAAGGCTGATGGGTGCAACCGTTGGAACAGCAAGCCTAAACGTCACAGACTTCATGTTTGAAGCTGAAACCGTTGGGCCTGAATGGTGGGCTTGGGAAAACGAAACACTCACTCGTAAAAAATTTGTTTATGGGCAGAAACGTGTTTGGCGTTTAGACTGCATTGAGAAGGATGTTGCTTGGGCGGATAGTGCAGCCAAATACCTTATGGAACAGTCTGCGGAAGGCAACATTTTAGCGTTCTCCGCCGACTTTGGAGACCGCTATAATGTTTCAAACGTCAATGTAATGGTGGAAAAGGTAAGCGTAAGCATGGAGCAGGTTGGCGCCCATAACATTAGACGCTTCACGGTTGCCTTGAAAGAGGTGTAAAACTGTGAGCAGCGAATTAATCACAACCCAACCTGTCAAGACAAAGCCGGGAGAATTTGTTAAAGTTGTTTCTGGACAGCTTGGCATTATGGAGCCTCCTGAAGGTCGAAAAATCACTAAGCTGGAGTTTTCCTACGACGAAAACGGAAACCTTTCAACGTTGAAGGCTTATGAAGGTTCAGAGCTTCTTTTCACGCTTACACTCACATATGATTCAAACCAAAATTTGGTTAGCGTTACGAGGAGTTGAAAATGGCTGAGGCAACCCACCTTTTATGTTTGCCGCGTAAACATAAACCTTCAGATATTCAGCCTCAGGGAGAGGGAAGCGGGTTAGACGCCGACAAACTTGACGGGCTTCACGCTTACCAAATTCAAAGCCAGCCGGGACCCCACGTTTCAACCCACGCTAAAGGCGGAACAGACGCTTTTGACGGCTCAATGGAAATCCTCATCCGCCTTGAAAACTACCCGGTGGACCCGGCTAACCCTCTCCCGGGACGCGTATACTTTAACACTTCAACAAACCGTGTGAAAGTTTATGTTCCAGAATAAAATGAGTGAGGTGGTGTTGAAATGCCGTTCCGTGAGTTAGCCTTCAAGGATGAGGTTGCAACTTTAAGCGACAACCTTCCAAGCGACATTGGAACATCAGCCAGCGCTGGAACCGGAACAAGCGCAAGCAGATACGACCACGTCCACAAAATCGGAGCTGGAGCCATAAACAACAGCAACATGTTCGCAGCCGGCGTAGTCAACGAGACAGCCTTGGCCGCTGGAGCAGTTTCCACGGCGAAAATAGCGGATGGAGCTGTTACCCCAACGAAAATGAACATCAACGCCAACCTAAGCTTCAACGAAAACGAGGCTGTGGCTTTGGCGCTTGAAAATCTTGCAACAGCTCCAACCACAACAAAGGCTGGACGCATATACTTTGACACAACAGCCGGCAGAGTGAAAGTCTATGTCCCATAAAATGGATGAGCAGCAACTCAAGCGGATAATTGAGAAGTGGCATAAAACATGGCGTGAAGAGAGAACAAGCGAGCTGGAAGCCCTCTACAACGACCTTGTAGACGTAATAGCCAAACATAAAGCCCACTACACAACAGTCATAACAGCCCTAAACCTTCTTTTAAGCCACGTTTTAGCCCAGCAACGCAAACAGCTTTTAGGAGAGGGAAAAACGGATGCCGTTTAAAACGCTACTTTATGAAGAAGACCCCATAACGATTTCAAGAGAGGGTAGCATTGTCTACTTTAATCTTTCTTTCACAGCTGCTGGAAGCACAACTGTTTACACACCTTCAACGGGCAAGAAAGCTCAGATAATAGGCTTCTTCATGGAGAATACTGCTGACGTTGAAGCTATCCTGCGTTTTGCGACAAGCCTGAATCCAGTGGCTCCTTTGCCAACTAAAGGAGTGGTTGCCATGAACTTTATCGGGCTGAAAGAGCATGAAGGCGCTGTAAATGAGGCTGTTGAAGTTTACGCTTCAGGCGCTACAAGCGTTAAAGGATGGATATGCATTAAAGAAGTGTGAAGAGAAAATTACTTTGCCACAAGGTTTAGCTCAACTAAGAAACAGTAGAAGCTTCTTTCATACAAATTTATATGGAACAAACTCTAGTTTATAAATAGAGGGGAATAGTTGAAGGAGGTGAAAACGCTTGTGGAAAATAAGGCTTTTAAGGGCTTTGCCAATCGTTTTAGCCGTCTTGTCCATAGCATTCCATTATATATGGTGCGGCGGAGTGGAGTTCGACGGCGTATCAATCATTTAAAGTGGTGGATGCTGTTCCTGCTGTTTCGGGAGCCTAACCCGAAACACACGGTTATTGAAAGTGAAAAGGTCGTCATAGCTTTGCTATGCCTGTTTCCAACATTAACTGTCGGCTTGTCAGTTTCATTAGCCATTGCAGCCTTCGCCTGTTCTGGAGTTTACGCTGTAGCCCTAAGTTTGCTGGCTTACATATTGCCACCATTAGCAACCTTGGAAGTTCTGCATATACTATACGACAGATAGCTTTGACCCTTTTTCAGTAAAAGAAGCATAAGGAGGCTGTGAAATGCCTGTTGAAACAAGGCATATGCGCGGCGACCAGCAAACCGTTAACGGCTTAACAGCCTATATTTTAGGTTTAACCCAATCTGCAATAGAGAAACATTACAGTTTGATTAACGATGCAAGTTCATATATTTATGCTGGTATTCGCGTTTGGAAGCGTTCAGCAGACGGCGTTGAAACTGAAATAACGGGCGGCTCTCCAGTTGCAGTTGCGTATGTTTATTATCCGAGAGGCGGAGGCGGCTATGCAAGCGCCACTTGGGGCTGCCCGCAGACGCCTCTAAACCCAACAGACGCCATCGTCGTGAGGGTTTACGCCAGAAAAAGCACAACCGCCACATGGGAGTTGGCTGCAACGTTCATAACGGAGCAGCTAGGCGCAACCCAGCTTGACGCTGCAACATGGACTGTCTATTACTATTTAACCGTAATCTACGACGCAACGTTGAAAGTGGTTATAGAGGACACTTTCGACTGGGGAACAAGCGGTTGGGACAGTCGCATAGAAGGCTTTAGCTGGAGTGTTCCACCTCCGCCTGCCGCCGCCAAAATAGCCTACACAGACGGCTTAGTATGCATAGCGTAGCTTGAACCTTTAAAATGAGGTTTAAATTTTGAGTTTACGTAGGCTTGCCGGGTTTATCCTTTTCTGGTTTGGCTTAGGCGTTCTGGTCCACGATTATGCTCACGCCTTATGGCAGGTCGGCGGCTATAGGGAACTTTTAAGTTTTCAGGGCGGATGGTTTGGTTTAGCCTTTACGGTGGCGGGTTGGACGTTATGCTGCGCCTATTCAAAGTTGCCTACAAAAAAGAGCCGAAGAAAATCAGCTTAGCCATCTTCCTCGTCGTCAGCTTCACAGTTCTACACATGTTCAGCGTCTGGCAGTTAGACCTTATCCTTGTAAACCCGGTTTGGAACACTCAAGCCTTCATTCAAGCTGTAGATGGAAACGTTTACAGCCAAAGCCCCTTCCAATGCTGGCTCTGGAAAACAACGATTGGAGAAGCCTACGACACGCTTTTCTTCCTAAACTTTTTAAGTTTTTACGGCGTCATCGCGGCCTTCACGTTTCTACTATACGAAATCCTAAAAATAAACGAAAAGAAAAGGTGAAGTTGAAGCTTATCCTCATCTTCTCTCAGAAGGCTTTTTCATTAAGCCTTCCAATATTTCTTTAAGCTTTTCGTAGGCTGGACAGTAATATTTGCGGCCTTCACACTCATCTAGATAAATGCAGTCGCTGCAAATCGTTTGGGGAACAGACTTCATTTTATCTTCCATTATATTTTCACCTCTAAAAATTTACCACGTGATTGTCTTGTCAATTTTAATATGGAATCCTTTTAAATATTTGTCTGCGTATTGTTTCGCTTCTTCTTCGTTTGGGAAAGTCTTTATCTCTCCGTTACAGTCTCTAACAAACCAGCCTTTTTCCGGGAAACCTTTTTCATTCACTGTAAAATAAAAGATTACATACACGTCTTTTTCGGGTTTGTTATCCCAGTTTATTACATCCTTGTTTTGACGCATCCACTCAGCGAACTTTCTCAAATAGTCCTTTTCACTCCAATAAACCGTGTTTTCATTTATTGAGTATTCATGGAATTTTGGCTCACAACCAAAAACACCTAATTTTGTTCCTCTTAAAACTATTTGGCTATCACTATGGTTCCAGAAAAACTTGAAGGCTTTACGGCACTGTTGGAGACTGAACTCTTTTCTTGTTAATCCTGTTTTTCTCCCGTTATAAACAACTTCTAAATAAGTCATTCTCTTTCACCTCTAAAAGCGTTTGAACGGTTTCCGGCTTTTCCAAAGCGTAGCCCACGTAAACCCTCACCTGCCCCCTTGTCTTCACTGCTGTCTCGTTATCGTCGTCGAAGCGTATCTTGTAGCCTTTATAGTTGACTGTGAAGCCCCATCCGCCGTTAGCTTCAACCTGCTGTTGATAGGCCCTGATTATTCGCCGCTTAAACTCCTCATCCAGCATAAGATGCTGCAAACCTTTCTCCACACGAAACCTAACCAAACCCATCATTTTCCCTCAATTAGTAATTACGTAACGAAGTATTTAAACCTTTCGTTTTTACGTGATTCCGTAGAAACTTTTATAAGCCACTACGTAAAAAATAACAATAGGGTCTGACATGACTAAAAAAGTTAAAATAACGTTAACAGTTTCCGAAGAGTTGTGGAAGAAACTGAGCATCTTAGCTATTGAAAAAAGGATGAGCAAAAACCAGCTAATCATTAGCATAATTGAAGAGGCATTATCAAAGTGAGGAGCACGGCTAAAACAAAGCTATTGGCGAAAAAAGTTTAAAAAGGTTCAAGACAACTTTATAATAAGGGTAAGTAATGAAGTTTGAAAGACCAAAAGGGTTTATTGGAAGCCTTCCAAGAAACTGGATAGACAAAAACCTTCCAAAATGTCCTTTCTGTAAGCTTCCCTCCCTCTGGGAAATAGCCACAGAATTCAAGCTTGGTTTAAACAGGTATCATTTCAGATGTCCAAATTGCCTAGCAATCTTATCTATTCCGGTAGCTGCCATAGAAGGCGCAACCACTGGACTTGGATTAACCGGCTGGCTTTTAGGGAAAACCGCAAGCAAAAATTTAAGAATAGAAAGTGTTGGAAAAAACGAAAACCTTCAACATTTAGTAGGCAGCGAATTTACACTTCAAACCCTACAAGAATGGGCTAAACAAACATAACTCAAACATTTACTCGCTGTCCTTTAACTTGGCCTGCGGGTCGCATTCTTGGCGTTAAAAAAAAGTTTTTAGAAAAACGTTAAATACTCAAAGCGTGGAAAACAAAAGGGTGGAAACGGCGGCCCTCTAATGGCAAAGAAAACCGTTGCCACGCAGATTCTCAATTCAAAACCTGAATCTAGAATCAAAATTTTCAAATGGCAGCTGAAAGCCGCTGTTCACTTTAACCGAACTCTCTCCAGAGGGCCTGGAAACCGTTACACAGCAGTTTTTAAATGGAAAATCAGAGCCAAAATAAAGGCTGCCTTGACAAACGGCGGAAGCCATCCTCATTTAAGTTCAGCGGACGCCATCGTCATTCGCCGAGTGGACGTTTTAAAAGTTCACGACTATGCAAGGCGAAACTGCTGCCTCCGCGATTATCTGCTGATTAGGCTTCCAATGAAAATCGGCCTGCGCACCGGCGAAATCTGCAGTTTACGCGTTGAAAACATTGACTTCAACAATCGCAGCTTCCACGTGTTGGACAGCAAACGGAAAAGGCTTTACCCGTTGCCCCTTGACCCGATAACATTGGATTTAATTAAAGAGCTTGTTGAGGGAAAAACTGAAGGCTACGTTTTCACACGGACAGTTTACAGCAGAAGCTGGAGCCATAAAAAGGCCGGCAAGCCCCTGCACGTTTCAACGGTGGAAGCTCGAGTTAAAAAGATAGCCTATAAAGCTGGAGTTAAAGGCTTCACTCCCCGCGTTTTAAGGCATTATTTTGCGGCGGAATGGCACAGGGCCGGCAAAAGCCTTGAACTTTTAAGGCGAATACTACGCCACAAAAGCCTCGCCTACACGCAGTTTTACCTTTCAAGGCTCGTGTTCTTCGAGGACTTGCAGCGGGAATATGAAAGCCTCCAAGCTGGGCCGCTAGCCGGCTGGGAGCCGACGCTTCCAGTTCAAACAGCCTTGACAAGAGAATTGCTGCCTGAAATCTGTCGAACGTGCCCCGTTCTACCCGTCTGTAAATATGCGGATAAGATGCCGGAGTGGGCTACGGGCTGCCGTTTCCATCCAAAACAAAAAGAGGTGGTGTAAAAAATGAAAATTAAGGAAGTTAGAATTGAAAAACTGTTTTCTTTAGAAAATTATAACAATGAACGCATTGGTTTCGTTGCTGAAGTAGAAGAGGGAGAGAACGCCGATGCAGTTGCAGGTCAATTATTTTTAAAAATCATGAACGTTGAGGATTGTCTACAGACCTACCGTGATGTTCTATCGGATTTACTGGTTGCGAGCCATCGTGAGTATGAAACCCAATGTCAAATTGCGAGGCATGATAACAATGAAACCTCATGGCGCGTTTGCGAGCCACCTTCTTTATGAAACCCACAAGGTGTGTGCGAGCCAAAGCCTTGATGAAACCCATATTGGGTTGCGAGCCAAACTGATAATGAACTCCATCTCACGCTTGCGTAACTGGTGATTTGATGATGAGGGCGCTTCTTTATCGTCCGCCTGAAAAACACCATGCACACCGCTGGGGCGTCTACGTGCAGCTTCCAAACAACAAAAGGTGGCTGCTCCATTACGACAACGTTGTCCGCGGGGACGGCTTGAAGGCTGAAGAGTTCCGCAAGATGATGAACATTGTTTTGAAAGGTGGAATAGTGGCGGTTGAAGCTGAATGGATGGTTAAAGTGTTGAAGGTTTACGATTTTGAAAGGCGGGAGGAAAAAAATGAACGGCGAAAACGAGGAGAGGCAAGTTCAGCAGTATTGTCCCAGTTTAGGTGACGTTGTAACATTGGTTGTAAATGGGAAGGTTCAAGGCTGGTTGATTAAGGGTGTAGTGAAGGAATGTTATAGTTTGAAGCGTTGTCCGTCTGACAAGGTGTTTTGTTGGATAGGTGAGCAAATTCTTACGGCTTTAGGTTGAAAAGGGGGTGATGTTTTGGGGAAAATTGTTGAGTTGGCTGTAAGGAAAGGCTGCATCCGAAAAGGCATACGGCGAGAATACACTTTGAAGGCGCAAATCGACGACGACGCTGAAATCCATGTTGTGCGCGCAGAGCTAGAAGGCTTAATAGACGGCTGGCTTGGTCCCTACATCGCGTCTGAAACGCCGAAAACGGTGGCTGTTCCAAAGTTTGACGTTAAAAAGTTTGAGCAGCTTTTCCCGGAAGACATGCGGGGCTACTTAAGCTTTGAAGATGCAGGTGAACATGTCAAAATTACGCCGCGCCAGTTTCTTGGAGCTGAAAACTTCTCCAAAATAGCTCAAATAGTCCGCGAACACGGCGGAGACTACGTGTCTAAAGGTAAGGAAAGCCATTTCATCTTACCCAAAAAGTGGTGAATGTAAATAAAGTTTGAAGAAGCATGGTTCTACTTTACAAGCATTGGCAGAGTTTTCGTTTATAAAAACGGTGGAAAAGGCGGAATAAAATATCCAAAGGTGAAGCGAAAAAATGAGTGAGGAAGATTTAGAAGAATGTGAATACTGTGTGCCCGATGCCGAGAATAGATGCTTGAACTGTCCTTTTAATGAAGAAGAATATCCGGATTGTTTCGGACAATATGATGTAGAATCTGAGCTATGTAGAGAGTGCGCTTTCCAAAACGAATGTGAAGACTGGAGTAAAGAGGAAGGTGAAGTGGAAAAATGAGTGATTGGGAGAGAAAACTTGATGAATGGATTACAAACTTGCGCATATTCGTTGAATATCTTGATCGTCTTCAGAGAATAGTGTGTTTTGCAAGAGCGCATTTTAATATGCTGAAACAAAAGGGATTGTTGTCTTTGGATGAAATGCAATGTCTTGAACTTGATGAATTATTACCTTTAGGTCCAGATCCAGAGATATGTAGAAACTGCATCCACAAAGACATGTGTCCCGACTACATTTCACATGATATCAATCAAAAGCAAGAAGTGAAAAAATGAGTATTTGTCCAGCTGTTAACTGTTTTATGCGGACTAATACATGTTTTAAAAGTTGTACGTGGTGGACTTTTGAAAGGAGAATCATCGAGTTAAGGAAGGGTTTGAATGGGTGAAGGGGCTGATAAGCCTCTGATCGACCAAATTCTCGAGGTTGTGAATGAAAGGGTTAAGCTAGATGACCCCCTCGTCCAACTTATCACGTATGTTTATTTCAGCCGGTTCACGGATAACCCGTTAAACCTGTTCTTGCGGGGTGAAAGCAGCATAGGTAAAACGTATGTTACGCGGAGCACCGTTGAAGCGTTAGGCGAGGATGAAGATGTCTGGTGGCTTGGCGGGCTTTCGCCGGCAAGCCTGGCGCATGAACACGGCCAATTATATTACCAGAACACTCCTCTGGACCAGTCGTTGATGTCGAGCAAGGCCAAAATCAAAGCGGAGCATCCGGACTGGGATAGGCTTCAGGTTCAGCGGGAATATGAGGAGCAGCTGCGGGCTTGGAATGAGAAGCTTCGTGAAAGCTATTTCTTGGTTGACTTGACGGGGAAACTTTTAATTTTCCTTGAAAGCCCAAGCCTTGAAACCTTCGACAGGCTCCGCCCCCTCTTAAGCCACGACAAACACGAGATAAGCTTCAAGTTCGTGGATAAAACAGGCAAAGGCCAATTGAGAACGGTTCACGTGAAGCTGCGGGGGTGGCCTGCAACCATCTTCATGAGCACCAAGGAAAAGTATGTCGCCGACCTAAGCACGAGAAGCCTGACGGCGACGCCTAACCTAAGCGAAGAGAAAATCCGGAAAGCCCTAGAAGTCACAGCCAAAAAATACGCGTATCCGCCTGTCAGCCTAACACGAAAAGAGCTTCAAGACAGGGTTGAATGGGTTAAGGCGCGGCTTAAAGTCGGCATGGGAAAACTTGACGTCCTCATCCCATACGCTGAGGAGCTGCCCAAATTTGTGCAGCTTTACCTTCACAGGGTCATGCGGGACTTCGACCATTTCCTCCAAATTGTCAAGATGAACGCTTTAGTGAACCTTAAATTGCGCGACGTCTATGTTGAAACGGAAAACTGCAAATACGTGTTGGCAACGTTTGACGACATGTATAGCGCTTTAAACGCTTGGAGAAGCGTTGAAGAAACAACCTTGACAGGCGCAAGCGGCTCAGCCCTCAGAGTTTTCGACAGCCTCATAAAGCCAGCCGGTCCAGTTACAAACTATCACATGCTTGTGGAGAAAAGCCGACTAATATTTCAGAGGCCCCTAAGCAGCGCCACGCTACGTAAATACGTGAACGTTTTGGCTGACATAGGGCTTGTAGACGTTGAACCCGACCCCGAGGATAAGAGGCGAAAGGTTATCCGTGTAATCGGCGAAAAACAAAAAATGTTAAAAAATGAGATTCACGAATTTAAAGCCTTTTTTAAGCCGGAAAACTTGAAAGCTTGGTGGAATGAGCTTAAAAAATTATGTGCAAAAACACCCCTTTTATATATACCGCAAATTTCTCCGCTTCAGCCACAGTTAACTGAAAGTTTAACTGAAGATGAAAAATTGAACATTGCATACGAAAAAATGTGTATTATATCAGAACGGGTATTTTTGCACACATTTTTCAAAACCCAAAACGGGGAGAAAAACGAAAATGAGGCGAAATAAAAGCCAGAAATTCGTGAATCCCGCAAGTTCACAGAATTCTGAACTTTGGTTTAAACTTCAATTATACTTTGCGTTAAAAAAGTTCTGTTCCGAAAATGAGGGAAAATGTTGGGGGAGAAGAGACTGTGACGACTGTCCAGTAGGTAAACGGATAAGCGAACTGGAGGAAGAAATATGGATGAACTTTTAGAGGAAGCCCGCTTCTACATTTCCATGAGCCGCGGCTGCATAATCCGCCTACTGAAAAGTTTAAGCCGTGAAGTCTGCCGTTTCTGCAAGTTCAACGAAGGATGCAAGTTTACACGTCCAGAACAGTGCCGCCTCAAAAGATACATCCAAACCATTCTGGAGATGGTGGAGTAAGATGCCGGAGAAAATTGTCAAAGTGAAACGTGACACAATTTGTAACGCGTGCCGTCAAAAAATATTGAGAGGCGACAGGGCGGCGGCGAGAGCAACAAAGTTTGGCTTCCAACACTTCTGTCTTGAATGTTACCAGCGTATAGTGGAAAGTGAAGTTTTCGTTTATCAGCCTCCAGCCCACTCATGTCGCAGACGATACGTTAAAAAGGCGGTTGAAAATGAAAGGGGAAAGAAAAGTTGCTGTGGTCTGTCGTTTCAGCCCAACATGCAGCGGGGATAAGCCCTGCGAGAAATGCCCGTTCTTTAGGGAGTTGAAGATTGTTGATTTAACCTTGCTTGAAGATAATGATGAGGATAAAGAAGTGGGTGAGGTGTGCAGCTGCAGTTGAACGGGCGGAGATTGTGGACTGAAAGGGAAATCGACATTTTAAAGAAGCTTTACCCTCACCCTGAAATTCCAATAAGCGAGATTGCCCGGGCGCTTAACCGGACGGTTAGGGCTGTTAACTGTAAAGCTGCAGATTTAGGCATTAAACGCGGCTATAAAGATTTTATCGACGAAAAGCTTGTCGAACAGCTTTATCGGCGGGTGAACTTGAAAGTTGAGAATGGTCAAATTAAACGTTGACGACGAAAAAGTTAAAATCGCCATTATAAGCGACGTCCACGCCGGCCACATAAACCATGACAAAAAATGCTTCAAAAACGTTTTGCGGAAAGTGCAGCGGCTTAACTGCCTCTGGATCGGCGGCGGAGACTACGGCGACGCCATAATCCCAAACGACCCCCGCTTCGACTACAACAGCTTAGACCCGGAAATGCCGACGCCTCAACATCAATACGACTACATTTACAACTGTTTCGAGCCTATCAAAAGCCGTTGTATAGGCTTGCTTGACGGAAACCACGACATAACCCACTGGAAAAAACACATGCACAACTACGTTTTAGACTTGTCACGCCAGCTCGGCGTGGAATATTTAACCATAGACGCTTACATCCGCCTACACTTCACCCGTTACAACGCAAACTTTGACATTTACATACATCACGGCTGGACAAGCGCCCGCACAAAAGGCGTGAGAATAAACCGCATTTACGATTTAGCCGACGTCTTTCCATGGGCCGACGCTTACGTAATGGGCCACGTGCATGACATAGGCCCTGCAGACGAATACGCCAGCCTATACGTTGACGAAAACATGGAAATCCGCGATAAACTTCAACATTTCATTTTCGCCGGCAGCTTCCTACGCGGCTACGTTAAGGATACCGTCAGCTACGTGGAAGAGAAAACGTTTAAGCCCAGCCTTCTCGGCAGCCCCCTAATCATTATAACACCGAAGAAAGGAAAAGCTACCGTCTGGTTTAACGTGGAATGCAAAAAATTAAGGTAAGATGGACAATGAGAGTTTTACTTGTTCAAGTTGATGGGTTTTTCCCTAATTTGGCTTTAATGAAGTTAAGCAGCCACCATAAAAGTTTAGGCGACGAAGTTCATTTTTTACGTTTGCCGAGGAAATGGTTTAGAGGATTTAAGAAACCAGTAAACTTACAAATTAACCCATTAACATGTGAAGTTGATAAAGTTTACATTTCCTGCCTTTTTTCATGGAATAGAAGCCTCGCATATAGTTTAGCGTCAATGTTTCAAAGTTTCGGCTGCGAAGTTGAACTTGGTGGAACTGGAATAAGTTTAACTAAAAACCTTCCAGAAAATATTGAAAAATGTTTTCCGGATTACACGTTATATCCAAACCTAAACTATTCTCTCGGCTATTTCAGTCGTGGATGTATTAGAAGTTGCCCGTGGTGTGTAATTCCCAAAAAAGAAGGGCATATAAGGGCTGTTGCAGATTTGAAAGATTTCTGGCTTCCAAGACATAGGCGTATTATCGTTTTGGATAACAATTTGCTAGCGGCTCCAAACTGGGAGAAAGCCCTCAACGACTTAATAAAAGAACGTTTAGAAGTTTGCTTCACACAGGGACTTGACATCCGCTTAATAAATGATGAAAACGCAAAGCTTCTCCGTTTATGTAAATATAGGGATAACGAGTTTGAAAAGCCACGTCTCTATTTTAGCTGGGACATTCTGGAAATAGAGGATTCCGTAATGAAGGGAATTGAAACGTTAAAAAGGCATGGGATTCCGCCAAACCGTTTAATGTTTTATGTTTTAATAGGCTACGGGGTTAAAGCTGAAGATTATACATGGGAATATTTTATGCAAAACGATTACTACCGATTTGAAGTTTTAAAAAAGCTGAAATGTTTACCGTTTATAATGCTTTACAACAACAGAAAAGACCTTCCATTAGCTAGAGCGTTCCGACGTTATGTGAACAGGCATCTTTATAATTCATGGAACTTCGAAAAATATTTAAAACATAGATGGAAAATAAAATATGATGAGGAAAAAGATAATGAATTTAACAGACAAGCATATTAGAATTATTGCCACGCTTATATTATCTATTCTTATATGGCTTCCCTTAATTCTTTACTTGATATTTTTAAACAAGTTTTTATCATCGTTACTACCTTTTTTCATATCTTTCTTGTGTACTTTATGTGTACTTTATCGCTTGACACAAGAGCAGAGGTAAGCCTTTATCCTGTTTTCAAACCCCGTGCGGGTTTCGTGCTTCGTGTCGAGCTAAATAACCAAAATTCACGCTTCATTTTCTTAATGAACTGTTGAAGCGTCACGATTCTCGGAATCGTGCCGTTTCCGTTTTGGTTTCAAGAATTGGGGGTTAAAGTTTGGTTGAATGGGCGACACGAAAACACGAGCTCCCCACAGAAAGGGGGTTGTCGTAAGTCTTAAGTAGTGTTGCTCAATATTGCTGAGCGTTTATATTTTCGTTTAAGCATTTAAATCGAAAGCTTTATAAAGGGATTAGCGAAAGCTTTATTTATTATTTTAACATTACGTTTTGAGTTTAGACTTGTTTAGATTTTTCCGTAAAGTTTATATGCCTCTAAACATATTTAGACATAACAGTTATGCATTGTATTGAGTGCGGTAAACCGATTGTTCAAAAATCAAAGACGAGAAGGAAACGGTTCTGCAGCAGAAAGTGTAACATGCGGTGGTATATGCGAAAATATTACCAGACGCATAAAGAAAAAGTAAAGGAAGCCCAACGGAGATGGGAGGAAAAACAGGTTTTAAAACACATCAGAGTGCTTGTCCCTCTGCCGCCGCCATGCGTCTGCGGAAGCAGAAAATACAAATTTAAATATGTGAGGCCTGTTTCCCGGTTCGGTTTCCATTCCACAGCCACGGTTAAAGCCATCTGCTTAAAATGTGGAGACAGCAGGATATATATGCCGGAAGATGGTGAATGGGGTCCATGCCATCTTTTCCGTCACAGAAAAGACGAGAGAAGGAAAATCGGCTCAATATTTTTCACAGACCCATACATTTTTGTTTCCACTCCATTCAACACTTATACCGGGTAAACCCACTTTAGACAACAACTGGTTTTAAAGCGACAAGGCAATGATTTATGGCAAGCATACGTGACGAAATAGAGGTATATTCTTACGAAAACATTTTGCTTGAAAAGAAGTTGGCGTTTTACGATGCGGAAAACGAGGAAATCATCGCGTTAGCCCCTCTGCCACCGCATCCCCGCCTAGTGTACAATTGGTTTAAAGTTGAACATGAAATTCTCAACCAGCCTGACAACATCGTTCAAAACTTTTGGAAGTTTGTGAAAAAAATAATGAAAAGGGGCGGACTGATGAAGCCTGAAGAAGTTGACAGATACAAAATATTGTATAAAGAAGTTAGGCTAGCGTTAAGCCCCTATTTGGCGTGGATTGAACATTTAAGCGCTGCTGAGCCGGGAACAGTTCTGCACGACGCGCTGCATAAAGGCTTGTGGGATGAGCCGAAAATAACCTTCAAAAATTTCCCGTAATATTTCATGTCCCCGAAAACTTTTCTAAAAACTTTAAAAGTTAGACTAGTCAAAAGACGCCGTTTCTTTACGCATTACGCTAAAAAAAGCTTGAAAAAAGCTGCAGCCTCAGCTTTTTTAGGGTTTGTTTCCGCGTTAATAGTTGGCCTGCAAACAGGCCAAGCTGTCTCCGTTGCACTCACCATCGCATGTTTAACCGCAATTGCAAACTTTATACGCGAGGTTTTCATGTGAAGCTGCACCGTTGGCGCATCAAAAAGGCAAGCGGCCAAAACCACATTAGCCTACACGCTAAAGTCTGGAACCCTTTAAACCCGAAAAACAAGCTTGAACGCGAATTTCTGGTTGACACTGGAGCTTCAGGATGCGCTGTAAGCCAAGAACTGGCTGAAAAACTCGGCTTGGAAAGCATCGCCCTCCTCGACGTCGTCTTGGCGGATGGAAGCGTCCAGAAAGCCCACGCCGCCTACATAATGCTTGAAATAAACGGGAAAAAAGTTTACGCTTTCACAATTTTCGGGGAAGGCTTCACTGAAATCCTCGGCTTAGACGTTATGAGGGCTCTGGGCTTCCACATCGACGTGCCTGAAAAACGCGTCCTGCTGCCACACAGAAAGTTTCAAGTTAAAAGCATCCGGCTGATGAACAACATGAAGCCAATATACTATAAAGTCACGGTAAGCCTTGGGGAAAGATGATGCCACTATATTACAAGGGAACGTTCTTTGGCTATTTTGGCGGTAAACATTTTTTGATTAAAAAGCTTTTGCCGTTGATTCCACCGCATAAAGTTTACGTTGAAGTTTTCGGCGGCAGCGCAGAAATGCTTTTCCAAAAACAACCGTCAAAGGTAGAAGTTTACAACGACATAGACGGCAACTTGGTTAATCTGTTTGAAGTTGTGAGAAACCGTTATCACGAGTTTAAGGAGAAAGCTAAATGGCTCCTATACAGTCGCGAATTAGAAGATAGATTTGAGGATTTAAATGTTGCAGATGAGGTGGAAAAGGCTGTCCGCACATGGTATGTTTACCAAACAAGCTTTTCTGGACGATTCAACTCTGGCTGGGGTTTCAGTCGCATACACGTTAAACCGAAAACATTTTTCAGAAAGCTTGATTTAACACTTGACAAGGTTCACGCAAGGCTTAAAAACGTTTACATTGACCATTTAGACTTCCGAAAATGCATAAAAAATTGGGATTCGCCTGAAACCTTCTTTTTCATGGACCCGCCGTATAGGGGAACGGAGCAAGCTAACGTTTATAGTTTTTCAGATAATGATTACAATGATTTAGCTGAAATCTGCCATACAATGCAAGGCAAGTTTATGATGACGTTAAACGTTGACCCATATTTGCAAAGTTTGTTTAAAGACTTCAATATAAAATATGAAGATGTTCCGTTGCCAAGTTATGGTGTAACCCGTCAAAGCAAACGTAAAGTGAGGGGGCGATACTGCCACATGATAGTTATGAATTATGATTTAGAGGGGGGAGGGGGGTAGGCTGAAAATGCCTCGGAAAAAACGTATTTTATTGATTGAGGAAACCCTTAAAAAATGCGTTATTTTCTTTCAAATCCAAACCCAAGAGTTACGCGTCAAACTTATCAGCGAACTGGAAAAGCTTTTCAACTACGCTAAAAAAATGGCTGAAACAGCCGATAACAGCGAAGACTGGGTTAGAATCTGCACTTTTATCGCTCAAACCATTAACAGCCTCGCAAAAAGCTACGATGAAATCCGCCTTAACGAGCAGATGAAGGAGCTGGAAAAACTTATTGAAGAGGCTAAAAAGCGAGCTGGAAAAACTCAAACGGGAACTCCAGTCGCTTGAAGAGGCTGAAAAAGGCAAAATTGAAATTCCA
>JAVZJU010000013.1:0-19213 GCA_038870595.1 Bathyarchaeia archaeon | reverse complement strand
CGGACCATCAACACAACCAAACTTCATCTGCCCACCAACACTCACACGGCAGACGCCACACATGCCCATGCCATCCACCATGATGGGCATAAGAGTAACAACCGTCGGAATCTTGTAAGGCTTAGTTAGTTCGCAGACCCTTTGAAGCATTGGAACAGGACCCATAGCCACACACCTATCAAACCTTTCAGAAGCCAAAACATCCTTCAGAAAATCCAGCCCCTTATAGCCTTCGGAACCATCGTCCGTCGCCACATAAAGCCTATGACTCAAAGCTTTCAGCTCTTCCTTAAAGAAAAGCAGCTCCTTAATGCGGGCGCCCATAACCGTTACAACAGTGTTCCCAGCCTCCCGTAAGGCTTTAACTTGCAAAAGCATGGGCGCAATCATAACGCCACCAGCCACACACAAGACCTTGCCAAAATTCTTAATCTCCGAAGGATTACCAAGCGGACCAGTAATGTTCCATATGCTGTCGCCCTCCTTCAATAAGCCAAGCTGCCTTGTTGTCTTACCAACTTCGTTAAAAACAAAGGTTATCGAGCCCTTCTCTGCGTCGTAGCCAGCAATTGTTAGAGGCACCCGTTCGCCCCTCTCATTTATAATCACAATGATGAATTGTCCGGGTCTGGCTTTCTCGGCTATTTCAGGAGCATAAACCTCAAACAACTTTATTTTTGGAGCAAGCTCCTCAACCCTTAAAATCTCATACATAGGGCTAAACCTCCGTTTTCAAAGGTTTTATCTGCGGTAAAGCCGCAACCCTCCTCACAAAATTTTCAAGCCTATCCTCAAATTTTCCAGCATCCCTCGGAGAAGCCTCATAAAGCTCAAAACGCTCAATTAAGCCCATCTTCTTCAAAACATCTCTCAGCACAGTCACGTTTCTCTCCGCTACATCGCGTCCCTCTTGAAGTTTACAATCGTCGGCGGAACACACAACAGCCATAACCCCGTCAAAGCCGTTCCTCAAAGCATTAACAACATGCACTGGATCAAGAGCCTTAAAACATGGAACCTCAAGCGGAATGCTGTTACGCTTGAAAAAGATGCCCTCCGGACTGTCAAGAGCCGAAAACTCAGACCATTGGCAGCAGAAGACGAGGATTACTGGCGATTTACCCTCAGCCTTCAGCTTATTGGCTGAATCACTATAACGCTTCAAAACATTTTCAAACTCAAAACCCTTAACTTGGATGGCATGATGTGGGCAAACCAATGCACACGCGCCACAACCCATACAATAGTCACTTAGGATTTTTGGTGTGGCGAAAGGCTCCGCCTCTATGGCAGCATACGGGCATATGAAGACACATTTGTCGCAGCCGACACACTTAGTAGTGTCGTAAACAGCCTTCCGAGAATATTTAACAACTCGAACAGCGTCCCTGCTGAAGCCAAGCTCTTCAAGAACCCTTCTTCCGATGAGAAGCCGCCTCGTGTTGATTTTTGTGCCTTCTTTGAAGCGGCAGAAGAAATCCTCACACTGGATTGAAACTACATTTTTAATGCCGGAACCCAAAACCTTGAATATGAATTCTGTTGGAACCCGCCCGGAACATGGCAAACGAAGTGGTATGTACTCCTTTAAGCTTAAGCCCTGCTCAGCCAAAATCTCCTCAACTTCCCTTGTTGAAGGCGAGTTTCCACGACACATGAGCACAAGCGTTTCGGTTTCTGTTCTCTTCCGCTCGCTTTCCACATAGTCCACCAAACTTTCATAGTCGTAGTAGACTATTTCTATGGCGAAAACTGGACATGCGCTGTAGCATATGCCGCAAACTTGGCACTTCTGAATGTCTATCTCCACCTTGCCAGTTTCAGCATCCCGTTTAATGGCTTCATAGGGGCATATGGAATAGCATATGGAACAGCGGCTACAGTAGTCTTGGTTTATGCAAACAACAACAGTTTGTTCTCCGCCCATTCCACCATATCTCCAAACCCGCTGCTTATCTAAACGCCATCAGCGCTAGAAGTTTTGAATGAAAGACCATAGAACAATATAATATTTTTGGAACAAAATTGGCGCATCACTGCTTGAAATAGTAAGGTCTGCGAATAAAACCATAAGCCTCCAAGGCGGCGGTTATCCCCTGCCCAACAGCAGTTCCAATCTGCTTAACCGGATGATTAGTAACATCGCCAGCTGCATAAACCCCGGGAATGTTTGTTCTTTGGCGAGCATCAACAATTATGTAGCCATGCTCGTCCACAGCAACTCCAGCTTCCTTAGCCAGTTGGCTGTTAGGCCTTTCACCAACCTGAACAAAAATTCCGTCGATTGGAAGTTCCGTGACAGCACCAGTTTTCGCATTAAAAAGCACAGCCTTGCTAACGAGCTTTTCACCCTTAATCTCCTTCAACTCAGTGTTCCAGAAAACCTCGACATTAGGCTTTTCCAAAAGCGCTTTTACACGCGCCTCCTCAGCTCTAAAGGCATTTCTTCTATGCACAACCTTAACTTCCGAGGCTAAATCAGCCAAATAGAGGGCTGTAGCCACAGCAGAGTTGCCGCCGCCGACCACTAGAACAAGTTTACCTTTAAAAAGTGGTCCATCACAAATACCACAATAGCTTACGCCTCTGCCGCGAAACTCTTTTTCGCCCGGAACACCAAGCTCAGTGTAGCTTGTGCCAGAAGCAATGATAACAGCCTTACTCCTATAGGTGGCTTTAACTGTTTCAATGAGTTTCTCCTCATCCCTCAAGTTTAGGCTTGTAACCTTTTCAAACTCGTGGATTTCTGTGCCAAGCCTTCTACATTGCGCCACAATTTTCTGCATAAGCTCAAGCCCGCTTATCCGCTCAAAACCCGGATAGTTCTCGATTATTGGGGCGTCGGCGGCTGTTCCACCAGCAATCTTCTCCTCCAAAATTAACGTTTTCAATCCGCTTCTAACAGCGTAAATTCCAGCCGTTAAGCCAGCGGCGCCAGCACCAACAATTATTAGTTCCCAGTCTTCCACTTCAAGCAACCTCAACAAAGTATTTGGCTGCAATGCCATTTTAATTGTTTTGTTCAACCGCTAATCTTCTTCAAGGTCCATGTCAAGCTCGGCAATTTCAAGTTCATAGCATTCTGGGCAAAGCCCATCGTAGGTTTCATACTCCTCTCTCGTGATTTCTCTGCCACAAAGCAGACAATGGTAGGTTTCTTCTTCCCCCATTCATAAGCCTCAAAATATATGCACACATTCGTTTTATAAGGCAATTGCTAAAAGTTCTGCCACGTCCATAACTTGGATTTTACCCTCATTACCAGTTGTTTTTACAGCATCTTCCATTGTGAGCATGCAAAAGGGACAAGCCACAGCCAAGATTTCCGCACCGACATCAACAGCCTCTTTAACGCGGATTTCAGCTAGTCGAGGTCCCGGAATGTCAACCCACATTCTTCCGCCTCCCCCTTCGCAGCATAGGCTTCTGCTCCTTGAACGGTCAAACTCTAAAAGCGTGACGCCCCTTATGCTTTCAATGACCTTGCGGGGTTCATCGTAAATGTTGTTTTGCTTGCCAAGATAGCATGGGTCATGGTAAATCACTTTTTTGGCTATTTCTTTTGACGGTGTCAGCTTCCCAGTTTCAATAAGCTTTGCCAAAAGCTGTGTATGATGCTGGGGTTCAAAGCTTGTTTGATTGTACCGATTCTTGAAGGCGTGAAAACCATGGGGGCAGCTTGTAACCAATTGTTTGACGTCATATTTGCCAAAAATTTTCATGTTTTCGTCAACCAAGAAATCGAAAAGTCCCTTTTCACCCATGCCGTAGACTTCGCTTCCACAACAATTTTCCTCCTCGCCCAAAACTCCGAAATTAAGCCCAGCAGCCTCAAAACACTTCACAAGGCTTTTTGCAACACTTTGCACTCTCGGGTCGTAGGCTGGCGTGCATCCAACATAATATAGGATTTCAGCCCCTTGGGAAATGTGCTTAACATTTAAGCCTTGACTCCACTCCGTACGTTTCCCCCGAATTCTTCCCCATGGATTACCGTTTTTGAATATGCTTTCTAGAGCGTCTCTTATTGTTGGGGCTATTTGTCCCTCCTCAACAGCCATGCTCCTGATGTCTATGAGGAACTCGTAGGGGTTCAAGTCCTTAGGACATCGCACGCCACAGGTGGAGCATGTTGTGCAGCTCCATAACTCGTTGGGAGGATGTATCACCAACTTTCCCAAAGCTGAAACTTCACGCATGTAACGCCTAATGTTTAGGTTTGCCTTCTTTGCTACTGGGCAGCTCCCGGTGCACATGCCGCATTGGATGCACTCTAGAAGCTTGTGCTTTTGAACAAGTTCTTGAGAGCTCATTTTATGTCACTTTTGTTTAAAGTTGAAGGGTAAGATTTTAAAAGCATTTTCCCTTTTAAGGGTTTAAACAATCATGCCATTTGGAGACGCTCGCCAATGTCAGAGAAAAAGAAAGAGCCGATGAAAACCCGCATAGGAATTTTTGTATGCGAATGCGGCGGCAACATTGGGGACATTGTTGACGTAAAGGCTGTTGTTGACGCTATTAAAAACTGGGAAGGCGTCGCAGTAGCCAAATACCATAAGTATTTGTGCTCAAAGCCAGCCCAAGAAATGATAGCAGAAGCCATAAAAAAGGAGAACCTTGACAGGGTTGTGGTGGCTTCCTGCACGCCTAGAATGCACCTCGCCACATTCCAAAGCGTGCTGGAAAGGGCTGGACTAAACCCCTACATGCTCGAATTCGTGAATATAAGAGAGCAAGACTCATGGGTTCATGGACCAAAACCAAACCCCGAGGCGACGAGAAAAGCCATAAGCCTAATTAGGGGAGGTTATGAGCGCAGCCTCGAGCTTGAGCCTCTAGAAGTGATAAGTGAAAAGGGCTCGCGGGAAATTCTCATAGTTGGCGGCGGCATAGCCGGTATAATGGCTGCCCTCCAGCTTGGATATTTGGGCTATAGAGTTCACCTTGTTGAGCGGAAACCTAGCATAGGCGGAAACATGGCTAAACTTACAAAGGTTTTCCCAACACTGGACTGCGCCCAATGCATTTTAACGCCAAGAATGGCTGAGGTTGGAAGAAACCCCAATGTAAACTTGCTAACATATGCGGAGGTACAAGATGTTAGCGGACGTCCTGGCAACTATTCGGTTCGCATTTTCATGAAGCCCAGAGGCGTTGACATTGAAAAGTGCAGAAGTTGTGGTGTATGCGCAAAAGTTTGTCCAGTCACGGTTCCAGACGAATTTAATGAGGGCTTGTCTCAGCGGAAGGCAGCCTACATAGAGTTTCCACAAGCCGTCCCATCTGCCTACGCTATAGACTTCAACGCGTGCACGAAATGTGGGAAATGTGAACAGTACTGCCCAGCAAAAGCCATAAACTTGAACGATACTGGCAAGATTATTGAGCTGAATGTCGGCGCCATAATTTTGGCAACAGGCTACAAGCTCTACGACGCGCGGAAACTGGAAAATTATGGCTATGGTATATACAAGGACGTAATAACAATGATGGACTTAGAAAGGCTCACGTCCGCAACTGGACCCACAAGTGGCTATGTTAAGAGGGCTGATGGAAGTGATGTCCGAAAAATCGCCATAGTGTTATGCGCTGGCTCAAGGGACAAGAACCACATCCCCTACTGCAGCCGAATATGCTGCATGTACGCCCTCAAACAAGCCTTCGTTCTCAAGAAAATGCTGGGGATAGACGTAACAGTATACTATACGGACATTAGGGCTACTGGGAAAGGCTATGAGGACCTGTACTGGCGAGACCAAGAAGCTGGGGTAGTCTTCATTAGAGGAAAAGTTGCCGAAGTATGGAAAAACAACAATGGAAAGCTCGTTGTCCAAGCCGAAGACACGCTTACTGGCGAAACTAGAGAGGACGAATTTGACATGGTGGCTTTGGCAACACCAATGGTTCCGCCGGACGGCTTGAAGGAACTGGCTGAAAAAATGAAGGTAGCCCTAGGCGAGGATGGCTTCATAACAGAGAAGCATCCAAAACTCGACCCAGTGGACTCGCTTGTCACAGGAATCTTCGTGTGTGGATGCGCCCTAAGCCCCAAAGACGTGAGAGACACCGTTTCAGACGCGCTGGGCGCAGCGGCAAGAGCAGCCTTATTCCTAAAAAGCGAATACGTAACCACAAGCCCTGAAAAAGCCTTCGTCATCACAGAACTATGCAATGGATGCGGCGAATGTATAAAAATCTGCCCAGTAAACGCAATAACAATGCAGGATGGCAAAGCGAAAATAGACCCCTTCCAGTGCATTGGTTGCGGCGCGTGCATTCCTATATGTCCACAAGAAGCCATTGACTTCAAGAACTCGACAGCAAGGCAGATGAAAGCCACCATAAGAGGGGTTTTAGCCGACAAAACGCCAGAGGAAATCCGAATAATAGCCTTTGTCGACAAGAATGTCGGTTATACTGGAATGGACTTCTTGGGGCTTGACCGCACAAACTATCCGGAAAACGTCCGCATCGTGGCTGTCCCAACAACGGCAATTCTTGGCAAGAAGCTCATACTCATGGCATTTGCATTTGGGGCGGACGGCGTGCTGGTAATCGAGGGAAGCGAGGAAATAGACGAGAAATTCACCAAGAAACGCATGATAGAAATGGGCAAAGAGCTTGCGGCTTTCGGAATAGAAACAATGAGACTCCGATACAGTTATGTTCCATTACCAGTCTACAAAAAAGCCGCTGAACTCTTCACAATGTTCACGGACAGAATCAAAAAGTTTGGACCATTAGCGGAAGAAAAACGCCAGAGCATAAGGCAGAAGCTGCAGTTATAGGGTTTAATTCTCGGTTACTCTATCCTTGACAACAACAATTAAAAGCGCAAAACCCATACTCTATATTGGGCGTATGTATGAGTGAAAAAGCCAAAAAAGTAAACCTTTTGAAACCTTTTGACACAAGAAAAATATCAATCGAAAGAGACCGCTACTTCCACGACGCCTACATAGTGGACTTACCACTAGAAACCATCCCAGACCACATTTGGCAGGACATTTTTGAACGGGAATGGAAATCAAGCAGACACCTATGGGATAGAAAACTCTTCGTTATAGGCGACAAAATAAGGCTCATAACAACGGAAAATGATTTTAAGGAAAAACTTGACTGGGTTGAACACGTTATAAACCAGACAAATAAAGCCATAGACGAATATAACCGCAGCATAGAGGCCGCCAAGGAGTTGGAAACCAAAAGAGTAGCATGGGAAGATAGAGCAACAATTGAGAGAATGCGGGAAATACTGATAAGAAAATTTAGTCAAGCCTAAAATTGAAAAGAAAACAGCCACTAAAATTTGAAAGCTGAGACGCTAAACCAGCCTCGCATTTACTGAAAAGTAGTAAAGGTTTAATCTGAGTTCCGCATTTGTTTTGTCGGTGTAAATATGAGGGATTATGTTCTCTCGTGAAAACAAAACCTTTAATATCCCTCAAAACAGCTCAGAAAGTTTTATGGAAATTTTAAGGCGAATCGAGGAGAAATGGCAGAAACGCTGGGAAAAAGCAAAAATCTTTGAGGCAAACCCAGACTCAAAGAAACCAAAATTCTTCATAACAGTGGCCTACCCTTATCCGAATTCTCCGCAGCACATAGGCCACGCGCGAACCTACACATTGGCTGATGTTTACGCCAGATACATGCGGATGCAAGGCTTTAATGTGCTTTTGCCAATGGCTTTTCATTACACTGGAACGCCAGTCCTAGCCATGGCTAGGCGCCTAGCAGAAAACGATGAAGATTTGATCAGCGACTTCGTAGACGTCTACAAGGTTCCTAGGGAAAAACTGAAAGAGTTGACGGATCCGCTTGCTATGGCTCGCTACTTCCACGAAGAAATCAAGGAAGGCATGAAAAGGATTGGCTACTCAATAGACTGGAGGCGGGAGTTCACAACCATAGACCCCCATTACAATCGCTTCATAGAATGGCAGTTCCACAAACTCTGCGAAAAGGGCTACATAACCCGTGGAAGCCACCCGGTAGGCTGGTGTCCAAAAGACGGCAACCCTGTTGGGCAACATGACACACAGGGCGATGTGGAGCCAGAAATAGGCGAGTTTACACTCATAAAGTTTAGGCACGGCGAATGGGTTCTTCCAACGGCTACGCTGCGTCCAGAAACGGTCTTCGGCGTTACAAACATTTGGCTTAACCCAAAGGCAAAGTACGTTAAAGCCGTTGTCGACGGCGAAAAATGGATAGTTAGCGAAGAATGTGCTGAAAAGCTAACATACCAAAACCACAAAGTGACCATGCTTGAAAGTTTCGAAGGAAAGATGCTTGTAGGAAAACGGGTTGAAAATCCAGCAACAAACGAGGAAATCTACATTTTACCCGCAGAATTCGTTGACCCTAAAAATGCGACGGGTGTGGTAATGTCTGTGCCTGGACATGCACCATACGACTATGTAGCCTTAGAAAACATAAAAAGCGAGTCGTGGAAGCTTGTGGAATATGGATTGACTGAAGATGCCGTGAAAGCCATAAACGCCATTTCCATAATCGAAGTTCCTCAGTATTCCGAGATTCCAGCAGCAGATGTTGTAAAAAGGATGGGCATAAAGGAGCAGACAGACCCAAAACTTGAAGACGCCACAAAAGAGGTTTATAGACATGAGTTCCACAACGGCAAAATGAAGAGCAACACTGGAAAGTACGCTGGCTTGTCAGTGGCGGAAGCCAAAGAAAAAGTTAAGCAGGACTTGCTAGCCGCTGGAAAAGCCACAATAATGTATGAGCTCCTAAACAGACCGGTGTGGTGCCGCTGCGGAACAGAATGCATCGTGAAAATCTTCGAAAACCAGTGGTTTATAAACTATGGAAACCCCGAATGGAAAGCCCTAGCCCACAAATGCCTAAAGAAAATGAGGATACTGCCAGAAGAGCTCCGCGCAGAATACGAGTATGTGATAGACTGGCTTCATGAAAAAGCCTGTGCAAGAAAGTCAGGATTAGGGACGCGACTGCCATGGGACCCTGAATGGATTATAGAGTCCCTATCAGACTCGACGATATATATGGCGTATTACACCATAGTCCACCACATAAAAGAGCATAAAATCCAGTCAAACCAGCTGACAGACAAAGTTTTCGACTATATATTCCTTGGAATTGGAAACCCCGAAGAAATAGCGAAGGAGTCAGGAATAGACCTTGCTGTTCTGAAAGACATGCGGCAGGAGTTCCTATACTTTTATCCCCTTGATAGTCGGCATTCAGCCCACGAGCTAATCCCAAACCACCTAACATTCATGGTATTCAACCATACGGCAATATTCCCAGAAAATCTCTGGCCGCGGCAAATAGTGACAAACGGGCTTGTCACCATGCAGGGGGCTAAAATGAGCAAGTCCTTCGGCAATATAATACCCTTAAGGGAAGGCTTAAAAACTTTCGGCGCAGACCCAATAAGGCTAAGCGTGTTAGCAACAGCAGAACTTTTACAGGATGCAGACTTCAGCCCAGCTGTTGCAAAGGCAATGCGTGATAGGCTTGAGCGACTTTATAGACTTGTAGAAACCGTCAAGGCTGAAGTAAGCCAAAAGGTTCAGCCGTCAAAGGAGGAGCTGACAGCCATTGACAGGTGGATGTTAAGCCGCTTGCAAGAACACATAAAAAGGGCAACGGACGCTATGGAAAAACTTGCAGTACGTAAAGCAATCCACACAATCCTATTTGAACTGGACCAAGACCTTCAATGGTACCAGAAACGCGCAAAGACAACGCTGAAGACCGCCACAGCCTACGTACTAAGAGAAGCCCTGGAAAATCAAATATTGATGCTTACGCCTTTCGCGCCGCACACATGCGAGGAGTTATGGGAAAAGATAGGTGGAGAAGGATTCGCCTCCTTGGCACAATGGCCAAAACCGGATGAGACAAAAGTTGATGTTAAAGCCGAGGAAAGCGAAGCATTAATAACAACATTACTTGAGGATACATTGCACATTACGAGGGCAACGGGTATAACACCTAAAAAAGTGTTCTATTATACGGCGTCTAAGTGGAAGTGGAAAGCATACTTAAAGGCTGTCGAAAAATCCATGGAGGGAAAGCTTGAACAAGGCAGCCTAATTAGAGAGCTATTAAAAGATGCGGATTTGAAAGGTAGAGCTAGGGAAATAGCCGATTTTATGGGCAAAATCATTGAAGAAGTTAATAGGATGCCCCAAGAGAGAAAGGAAAGACTGATGCTTGTTGGATACGTAGATGAAGCCAAAATACTAGAAGAGGCAAAAGAATTCTTGAAAGCTGAAGTCAACGCAGAAATAACCATACAAAAGGAGGAAGACGCAGAGCTCTATGACCCCAAAAATAGGGCGAAAATGGCGAAGCCACGGCGACCAGCAATATACATCGAATGACTCTCAAAAGATAAAACTATATCTTCAACACTTTTCTTATGAAAATCAGCGGAAGGGTCCGTGGCGCAGCTTGGACAAGGCGTTAATGCTTGTTCCAAAGAGCGCGTCGGCCTTCTAAGCCGGAGATCCCGGGTTCAAATCCCGGCGGACCCGCCACTTTATGGAAACTTTATTTAAACGGCTTGTGGAAACCTAAATTGTGTGGGCTGGTGTGTATGAAGGTTCTGTTTTGGTTGTTGGATGTGAATTATGAGGTTGAGGCTCATGAGCCTGAGGTGTGGCTTTGGGGTGTGGATTCTTCCGGGAGTAGAGTGTTAGTGATTGATAGGGGTTTTCTTTCGTATTTTTATGCTGTTGTTGAGGATGGTTTTGACCCAGCGGGGGTTGCCGGGGAAATCAAGTCTAGAAAGGTGGAGTTTCCATTAATTGCTGAAGTTGAGGTTGTTGAAAGGAAGTTTTTCGGCAAGCCTGTTAAAGCCTTGAAAGTTTATTGTCGAGACCCGGATGTTATGGCGAAGTATGCTAGGGCCTTTAGGAAAATTGACGGTGTTAAGGAGTGTTTTGAAGATGATATTCGTTATTCTATGCGCTATTTAATTGACAATGGTGTTGTTCCGTGCGGCTGGCATGAAGTTGAGGTTGCCGAAGAAGTAAAAAACATGGATTTGCAAGTGGACCACGTTTATGTGGCTGCATCTCCTCCAAAATTTGTTGAAAGGGCAGAGGTGCCAAACTTGAGAATTTTAGGTTTCTCAGTAATCTGTTATAGTCATGAGGGGGCGCCGAAGCCTGATAGAAACCCCGTTGTTATTATTTCAGCTGCGACCAATAGCGGTGAGGAGAGGCAGTTTGTTGCTGGTGATGATAGGGATGACAAGCCTGTTCTTGAGGCTTTTATAGATTATGTACGGAGTTTTGACCCTGACGTTATTGTTGGTTATGGGGTTAATAGGCAGGATTGGGCTTACCTTAATGAGCGTTGTAAGAGGCTTGGTTTGCGCTTATCCATTGATAGGGCTAAAACTGAGCCGCACACGAGCGTTTATGGGCATGTCTCAATTACCGGGAGGGCGAACGTTGACATTTTTGATTTTGCAGATGAGTTTCCAGATGTTAAGGTTAAGACTTTGGAGAATTTGGCGGATTATTTAGGGGTTATGAAGATTGAAGAACGCGTTTTGATTGAGGATGTAGATTTCGCCGATTACTGGGATGACAAGGCGAAGCGTGAAATCTTGAAGAAGTTTTCCATGGAGAACACCAGCTGCATTATGGGCATAGCTAACGCAATTTTAGATTTTGCCATGCAGCTTTCAAGCCTTGTGAGTTTGCCCCTTGACCATGTTGGAACAGCCGCTGTGGGTTTCCGGGTTGAGTGGTTCCTAATTAAGCACGCCTACAAAATCGGCGAGCTTGTTCCAAAGAGGGTTGAGCAGCCCTATAGACCTTATGCGGGTGCCATAGTGCTCAGCCCCAAGCCTGGCTTGCATGAGAACATCGCCGTTTTGGACTTTGCGGCCATGTACCCAAACCTCATGATAACATACAACCTTTCTCCGGACACTTATGTAGCTCCTAAAGAGACAATTCCACCAAGCGGCGTTTATGAAGCCCCAGAAGTCAAGCATCGATTTAGGAAGGAGCCTCCGGGCTTTTACAAGGAGGTTCTGTCGCATCTAATTAGCGTCAGAAATGAGGTTCGCTCTAAAATGAAGAAATGTCCACCAGACAGCGTTGAATACCGCGTTTTAGACGCTAGACAGAAGGCTATTAAGGTTATTACTAACGCTTCTTATGGTTATGCAGGCTGGATTGGTGCAAGATGGTACATTAAGCCTGTTGCCGAGGCTGCCACTGCTTGGGGCAGACACACGATTTTAACGGCTATTAAGATGGCTGAGGAGGAGGGCTTAACGGTTGTTTATGGTGATACTGACAGCATCTTCATAAAGTATGCGCCGGAAAAGGTTGAGCGGCTTGCCGCAAAAATCTATGAGAAACTCGGCTTGGAAATCAAGCCTGACAAGATTTATACGCGCATATTCTTTACTGAAGCCAAGAAGCGCTATGCTGGGCTTCTTCCTGATGGACGTTTGGATATTGTGGGTTTGGAGGTTATTCGTGGCGACTGGGCTGTTGTGGCCAAAAAAGTTCAGGAAAAAGTTTTGGAGATAATTTTGAAGGAGCAGTCGCCGCAGAAAGCTGCAAGATTCACCCAACAGTTCATTTATGAGCTGAGGCAGAGACGTGTTCCATACCGCGACCTAATTATTTGGAAGACTTTGACGAAGCCTGTTGAGGAATACGCCGTTAAGACACCTCATGTTGAGGCTGCCAAAATGTTGATGGAGAAGGGTTGGAAGCTTGCCATGGGCGACAAGGTTGGCTATGTTGTTGTTGCTGGGACTGGACGCCTATATGAGAGGGTTAAGCCCTACATGTTTGCCTCCTATGACGAGGTGGACATAGAATATTACGTGGCTAACCAGGTTGTGCCGGCAGCCGCCAGAGTCCTCGAGTGTTTTGGCATAACTGAAGAGCAGCTGTTAACGGCTAAGGCTAGTGATAAGGAAAGGGAGACTAGGAGGCTCACAGATTTTTTCTAGCCTTCGAATATTTCGGAGAAGGTTATAAGCTGCACGTTTAGTGGCGGCTTTACGGCTTCTGAAATGCGAGAAGCTACTATGTTTTTTATGTTTTTCTCGCTGGCTATGTCTACTATCCTCTGGGTTATTATGCCGTCAAAGACTATGGTGTCTACGCCGCTGGTTTGCTGGAGTTTTTCGGCTAGTTGGCTTACTGGAAGCCTTTCTATAGGCTCTAGCTTTTCGTTTAGGAGAACCGCCTCAAAGGTGCCATCTAGTTCCTTGGCTATTTGAACAACCTCTTTTGGCAGTTCCACACGACGTTTTTCCCGTTTTGTTGGTTTGAAAAGCTCCTCAACAGTGACTTTGGCTTCTAAAGCCTCGAAGATTTCCTTGCAGTTGAGCTCTTCAACCTCTTTTCCCCTGGGGGCTCTAGCCACATATTTCACGTTGGTGACTTGCAATAGTTCTTTCAGGATTAGGTCTCCGCCGCGGTCTCCGTCTAGGAAGGCTGTTGCCTCCTTTTCTTTGCATAGTTTCTTTATTGTTTCTGGGACTTTTGCGCCTTCAAGTGCTATGACATTGTGGATTCCGCAACGCAGCAGGTTTATGACGTCGGCTCTCCCTTCAACGAGGATTATCTCTTTGGCGCTGTCGATTTCTGGTCCGGCTGAAAGCTCCTCTGGACCGTATTTTTCAACTTTCGCCACTTTTAGGGTTTCAGCCAACTCCTTGAAAACCTCATCCACAGTTGGCATAGCCTCAATAGTCCACTTGTGGAGGATCTCTTTTGCTCTGTCGATTATGGCTTTTCTGCGGGCTTCCCTAACATCCTCAATTTTTTCAAGGGTTACTTTCGCCGCACATGGTCCAACACGGTTTATGCTTTCTATGCTGGCTGCCAGAAGGGCTGTTGAAACGCGGTCGAGGCTTGTTGGAATTGTGATGGTTCCGGTGGTTCTGTCGTTTTTCGAGTGAAGCTCGATTTCTATTCTACCTATTCTACCAGATTTTTGTAGTTCTCTTAGGTCTAGTTCTGGTCCGAAGAGGCCTTCTGTTTGTCCGAAAACTGCTCCTATAACGTCTGGTTTTTCAACCACGCCTTCTATTTCGAATTTTGCGCGTATTACATACTTTACTGTAAGGGTTTGTGATGAACCCGTAAGCGTCACCTCCATTCATGATTTATGCCTTATTAGCCTAATTATTGTGATGAGAGAACTGTGCCTCTCAACACTGAGATTAGTTAATAAGATTTTCGATATATATTACCTTTATGAATCGCCAATCTTTCTTTTTAATGTTTTCATGTATTTTGCTAAGCCTTCCACGTCTTTTACTTCTCTTCCCACTAGGCTGGAAAGCCTTAGCCAATAATGCGTGTTTGCCTTTATGCCTGCTTTTTCCATGTGACGTCTTAGGTTTTCTGTTAGTTCTCTGCCTCTTCTGTCAAAGTCTAGGAGCATTATGATTTCGCTGGTTTTTGCGTTTTCGATTTCTGAGATTACGTCTAGTAGGCTTTTTCCGCTGGTTTTGGCGAATATTATTTGTCCGCTTATGCCGAGATTTCTTAGGGTTTCTGCGTCTTTTTGTCCTTCAACAAGAATTGGTTTTCCATTTTTGTTTTCTTCGGTCAGCTGCTCCAAAACTTGTAGGATTTGTTCTTCCTTCTCTTTTAGGCGTGTTGACAAGTCCTTTTACCTTGTTACTTCCGCCTTTTTCACAACTTCTAGGCTTTCCCTAGCCTCTTTGTCTGTTTCGAAATACCTCCTTATAGGCTCTAGTATGCGAGCTAATTCTTTTGCAACGGCGTTTTTCAAGTCTTGGGGGTGAAGCTGTCCGCTTCTGTAGGCTTTTTCTAATTGTTCGTAGTTTTCGAAGGTTATTGTGCCGCCATATTTGGATGGGCGTTCTATGGTGAAGGCTTTTGTTTCATGGAATATTACGTATTTGACTATTTCTAAGACTGGGTTCATTTCCGTCTGTTTTTCTGGACACCATGCCCTTTTCAGCTTAGCCCTTATCTGCTCTTCGTTGTCGTGGATGAATATGGCTGTCCAAGGCTTCGACTTGCTCATTTTACTGGCAATCACCTGCTCCAGCTTATCCTTTGTTTCGAGTTTTGTGGGTTCTGCTATGCCCATGAGCAAGTGATGGTGTAATGCAACAGGCTTTTTCCAGCCCATTTTTGGGAAAATTTCACGAGCGAGCACGTGGGCTTTGCGTTGGTCCATTCCACCGTGGGGTATGTCGGCGCCTATGGTTTTTATGTCTACGGCTTGCATTGGCGGGTAGAAGTACTGTGACAAGTCTAGCCTTTCGGTTTCGCTTCGACCCATTATGGTTAGGCAGCGGAGTGTGCGGCTTAATGTCATGTGCTTGGCAAATTTTAGCAGGTTTCGCCAATACTCATCGTTGTTGTGGTAGAGTTCTGAGCCTATGACAATTTTTGCGCCTGGGCAGAAGAATTGGAAGGCTTTGGCATAGTATTTTGTGGCTTGGAGGATTTTATTCCAGTCTCCGCCGAATTTGTTATTTATGAAACTGTGCCAATCCGCCAAATAGACTTGGCATCGGACACCAGCCTTCAGCAAATCGTTTATCTTAAAACCTGAAATCACCAAGTTTCCAAGATGCAACAAACCTGAAATCTCAAAACCGATATAATGCCCAGGATGCGGGTTAGTTTCGAGAAGCTCCCTTAACTCGCTTTCGACGAGAATCTCCTCAGTTGGTGGTCTCTTAATTAGGTCTATTTTTGTTTCTATGTCCAAGACTGGTCAAACCTTCTACATTTACGCCAAACATAAACTTAAAAGTTGTTTCGCGGGCGCTTATTGTCTCCCACGTTACCTATCACTTAACCTCATTGTGGAGCCATGCGCTCCCCTTGGTTAAGCTCTCTCCGGCGTGGGAGGTTTGGCGCCCGCGCCCGCCGGTGTCCCATGCTTGGGTAAACCCGCCTTCACGGCAACAAGCGTTTTTGCACTTGCCGCTCTGTTGGGTCCGTCGGCATGGATTTATCCCGGCGGGATTAAGGCTCTGCAAAAGGTTCATCGCCAATTCTAGTCTAAGCCTTTACAGAATTAAATGTTGCTGTTTCCGAAGTACTAGTCATTTGTTGGAGTTTTGGTTGGAATTTAGGACCGTTTTTCAGCTTATTTTCCCTGCCCCTTCCCTTTCTAGAAATTTTGTGGGGGCAAGTTGTACTTGTGCTGATCCGCACGCGACTTGGCTTAGCGTATATGAATGTAACACCCACAAAAAAATAAATGGAAATTTTATAAATAATTATGTTCGATTCGTCGCGGAGGTTCAGAAGCACTAAAGCGGATAGGCTTCGGAGGAAAACAATATGAAGTTTGCTGCAACCTTTTTGCTTTGTTTTTCATTGGGTTTTCTTGTACGTTTCACGGTTCAGGCGCAATTCGTAAATGCCGGTCTTGTCGATGAGGGCGTGATTCCTTATCAGGGAGACTTAATTTTAAGGGGCAATGATGTTTATGTCATTGAGGGCGATTTTCATATAAATGGGAGTATAATTGTTGAAGAAAACGCCACGCTTATCTTGCGAGATGCCGTGGTTAACTTTACACAGTCTAGTGACTGGCAATATAACTTGACCCTAAGGAACCCCTCTAATGGGATTCCGCGATTACAAGTCACAAACACAACAATAATATCAAATTACAAATATTCCATACGTCTTGCGGGTAACAGCTTAACCACCGTTTATGATTCTCAGTTTATAGGAGCGCAACCGACAGCCTATTGCTGGCTTTCAATAGGAATAGTTTACATAGCAAGTTTCTACAATTTCAGCATCCATGGCTTAAGCGTATTCGGAAACGGCGCTTTCATTTTTAATTCTTCCATTAATGATTTTAATGTTTATTCTGGAGAAAATCGTGTCCATAGCAGTCAAATTTTTGCTTCAAACACATATGGGAGCGGTGTCGCTTGGATTTACGAATGCACATTAACAGCGTTAGTTGCTTACGGTAGTTCTCAACAGCATGTTTTGGATTCTACGATCCAGAGAATCAACGCATACGATGAAACTTCAGTTTGGCTGACAAACTCCTCTTTCACAGAAAGAAACCTATATGACAGTTCACAGCTCTTTATATTTTGGTATCTAGACACACACGTTATAGACTTAAATGGCGCAGATGTCCCGAACGCAAACGTCACGGCCTATTATCCAAACGATTCAATTGCGGAGTCAAAACTAACTGATACAAATGGTTGGGCAAGATTAACGTTAATGGAAAAAATGCTCAACGCCACAGGTGAATATCCGGTTGGAACCTATACAATAGAGACCACCTACGAAACCTACGCTGAGCAACAACAAGTAAACATGGATGCAAACAAGCAAATCACAATACAATTGCTATTTATAATCCCAGAATTTCCAGCAAACCTAATCTTAACAAGCTTTATGACGTTGACCTTTTTGGTCATAGCAACACATGGAAAAAGAAGACAATTGCACGGTTTTGCTAGTTGAAGAAAAATTTGGGGTATTAGAGTTTTTGTCTTCTTTTCTTCAGTAAAATTATTATGGTGTAGGTTATGAGGATAAAGGATGGTAAAATTGCGGTTGATGGAAATTCTGGCACGACCCATGTCCCCTGAATTACAACTTCGTACGTGCTTGCGTGAGTATAATTGAAGTGTATGAAACTGTAGTTTCCATTTTGTGTCGCTGTAAAACTCCAGTTTGTTCCATTCAGCAAAATAGTCCAAGGCTCGCCTTTTAGAAGCGCCGTTGGGATAGTGACGTTACAGTAGCCGCGTGAACCAGTTGCGCCTTTTAGATTAAAGCTGACAATTGCCCGGTTTTGGTTGAAGGCGAAGTTTGACACTGTTGAGTTGGTTGAAATGAACACTGAGTAGGAGATGCCTTCCCAAACTGCATGAAATCTTATAGCGGCTAATGAAAATTCCTCCTGGTCTAGTTCATTATCTGAAGCAAAAACTCGCTCAAAAATCCCATCAGCATTAGAATCATCTTTAACAATTACTCCCCCTTCATTCAAGGAAAGGGCAGCCCAATCAACGACAAATCGGTGTATGGTACTTAATGAAACAGGTATGTCTCCGGCAATGAACGCGCTGCCTTCTTCTTCTGGGATATAGGCTGTGACAATCCCGTATAATCCTTCTTCTATACCTGCAACTTCATAGATGTATGAATCATTTGCTGGAAATATGATTACGGTGTTGTTGAAGTATACTGAGTTCGGTATCTCCTCTACAATCTCTCCATTAATTAGGCCTGTTACACGTTCGATGGAATCATAAACTCTTAACTCACCAGAGCTATGCAAGTAGGATAAGAGTAGGCTGGCCAAATTTGTTGGTTCTGACCATTGCGGAGTTTCCGGGTCAAATTGAGCTGCGGAAGATTTAGCGACAGCTAATGGAGTGGCTTCCCATAGGTCAACGTCTTCTGGTTTGAGCATATCAGCTAGATTGCTGATAACGTCGAGAATAAGTGACAAGAGAAACGAGTTTTCACTCAGCTTTTCTGCGGCTTCCATATACCAGTCTGTGAATTTAAGAAATGGTTTTACAATCGCGGCAATATCGTCTACTCCTTTAATTGATATGCCTATCTCGTATGAGCTTTTAACATTTGATGTAGGCGTAAAACTTTTGATAAAACCTGTTCCGCAGAAACCCCATGTTGACCAGATTGTGTTTTTGCTTGAATCGCGGATAAAAACTCGGTAGTAGCCGGTATACCCGATTAAACGTAGTTGAACACCAGTTATCCTATAGACATTTTCTCCGCCACTTTGGCCAACTAATTCATAGTTGACGGTTAAATTTGCGATTGGCACGTAAGGTCTTGTGAGAATCTGCAAACTTTTTTTAAAGGATGCAGCCGTAACGGTAACAGTTACAGAAGCTCTCCAAAGACTTACAAAAGCACCATAAACTGTAGCACTGATAAAGATTAGAATAAGAATTACACATGTCACTATTGTAGTCTTGCGATCCATTTAAAGCCCCGCGCTTCTTGGATATTTTTATCCAGGTATAATGTAAAGTGTCCAAGAATAGGATTGCAATGGGCAATCCGAAGCAACATAAATTCTATAGGTGGTTGTTATTTCTTGACCTGGAGATAGCGACACATGAAGATTGTTTCCGCCGTATGTCCAATAGTCAGTTATTTTGTTGTTAGTGACGCTCGAAGCGGTTGACTCCCAAGTTATTGTGATTGTTGCGTTTGGG
>JAVZJU010000012.1:0-25248 GCA_038870595.1 Bathyarchaeia archaeon | reverse complement strand
ACCAAAAACACTACTATAATCCCGCCTCAAAACAGGCTCAAAATAAGCCCGCAAATCGCTTGGACGCCTAACACGGTCTTCATCAATAACCGGAAAACTCGCATCCACCCGAGTCAAAACATGATAAAACAACAACTGATTAACCAACAAATAAGCCGCAGCATGCCTCATCTCCTCCAGCGGATAACGCCCCTCCTCATACTGCAAAACATTCTCAAAAACGCTTTTACCACCAAAAATATCCTCAAGCTCCTTACCCTGCAACTGCCGAACACTAGCACTAACATAATCCACAGCATCCCTCAAAACACGAATAGCAAAACCAGTATCCGCCTCAACAACCAAAGGCCTCAAAACATGCCCAGCAATCCAATCAGCCACCTCATAAAGGCTACCCCTAAACTGCTGACTAGGCCTCAAATCCTTAAAAATCCCAACAACACTAATCTGCGTCCTAACATCCCGCGCAACACTCAAAATCACATCCGCAGGCCAAGGCCTCCGCAACTCCTCCGGAAACAAAACAGCAAAAGCACCCTTCGCCTCACCAATATGCTTACCGTAATCATACAACTGAACCATAGCATCCAAAAGCTTAGTCTCAGCCCCCAACTTAGTCTCAACAACATACTGAGCGCCATCATGCAAAACCAAATCCGGCACCAAACGCCGCCCATCAACAGTCCTAAAACTCACCTCAGGAACAACCACAACGCCCCTACGCTTAAGCTCCTCAACCAACAAATCCCGCAAACTCATCTCAGTAGGCTTACCCAAACCCATCCAACAACCACGCCACATTAAACTAAATTCAAATCTATATAAACTCCGATAAAAGCATTCATTCGATGGCAAATCCGATTTTCGGCAAAAAAGTTATATGTCATTTTAATGTTATTTTTTGTTACTAAAGTGATATTAATGAGCACAGTTAAAACCAGAAAAGTTGGGGGCTCCATAGTAGTTACACTGCCTAAAAAACTTGTAGAAAGCAAGAAAATCAAAGAGGGCGAACTCCTAGAAATCACTGTCAAAAAAGTCAAAATTGATGGTTTTGGCGCCCTCAAAGAAATGAAACCCTTTACAACAGAAGACGAGCTGAAAACGCATGACTAAAGATTATGTGATAGATGCTTATGCATGGGTTGAATACCTAATCGGAAGCGAAAAAGGCGCAAAAGTCAAAGCCATACTGGAAGAAGAAAACACGGGAATATACACAAGCGCCGTAACCCTCGCAGAAATCATAAGCAAAGTGGCACGCGAAGGAAAAGACATCGAAACAGCCTACAAAATCCTGACAACAAACTCAGACATAATAGACGCAGATGAGGAACTCTCAAAACAAGCTGGGATAATCCACGCACAAATGCGCAAAACAATAAAAGACTTCGGACTAGCAGACGCATACGTACTAGCAACAGCCAAAAAACTAAAAACAAAAATACTAAGCGGAGATCCACATTTCCAAAACATAAAACAAGCAACATTAATAACAAAGCCATAACAAACCATCACGCAAAATCAGAAACCATATACAAAAATAATTCACATTCCAAACAGATTTAAGCATACATTCTTAAGGTTTCTATTAGAAGCATAGTTTAAACCGGAGCACTACAAGCTTGAGTTTGCTAACATGGTTTGACCCTTGGCGTTCAAGCCTTTGCACTTGTCCACCTAAGCTGACTTTTAACCCCTACACTGGATGCGACCACAAATGCCTATACTGTTATGCCTCCAGCTATATACCGCGATTTTATGATTGCAGACCGAAAAAAGATTTGCTGCCACAGCTGGAGCGGGAGGCAGCCAAACTTAAAGGTGAACTAATTTCCATCGCTAATTCTTCAGACCCATACCCGACAATTGAGGCTGAAAAAAGCTTGACAAGGCGTTGCCTAAAAATTCTTGTGCGGCACGAGTGCCGAATCCAGATAATAACGAAGTCGGACATTGTTTTAAGGGACATAGACCTTCTCAAGCGTGTGCCCTCCATGGTGGCCATGACAATAACAACTGATGATGAGGAAACAGCCAAAATATTGGAGCCCAATGCTCCCCCACCTTCGGAGAGGCTGAAGACCGTTGAGAGGCTTGTTGCATGTGGCATACCAGTGGCTGTCCGCATAGACCCAATAATCCCATACGTGAACGAAAACTCCGAAACCCTTGTTAGGACGCTAGCGGAAATAGGCGTTAAACACATAACAGCCTCCACATACAAGGTTAAAGCAGACAACTGGCAAAGACTAAGCCTAGCCATGCCAAAAACAGCTGAAAAACTTAAACCCCTCTACTTCGAGAAGGGCGAAAAACTGGGACGATACACCTATCTGCCAAAAACTTTGAGACTCAGGCTTATGGAGGACTTAGCCCAACTCGCCAAAAAGTATGGGGTTAAATTTGCCACATGCCGCGAAGGCCTAAAAGGCTTAAACACGGCAACATGCGACGGAACATGGCTAATAAAAGACACGTCACCATAGACAAGTTTTAAATTCTAACTCAACATATGAGAGGGCCGGGAGAAGTTATGTCTAAAACCAAAGATAAGGATGAAGAAATATTGCAGGTTCTGAAGGAAATAAAAGCCCTATTAGAGCCTAAACCAGCCCCTCCGCCAAAGAAAGGCTTATGGAACGAGTTCTTAGACTTCATATCCAAATACAAGGTTATGGGAATGGCAGTAGCCTTCATCCTCGGCTTATACCTGGGCACACTTGTTCAAGCGCTTGTGGGAGACCTAATAATGCCAATAATAACATTGATACTGCCAGGCGTAGAGTGGGAAGCATTTGTGTTAGGGCCTTTCCGCATCGGCCACTTTGTAGGCGCCTTAATAACATTCCTCATAATAGCCTTCGTAATCTTCCTAGTAGTTAAGATAACCAAAAAATGGGGAATAGAATAGTAATTCGCTTCCAATACCTGATGGCAAAATAGTGAGAACACTTCTCTTTTGGCGCTTTGTGAACACAGTCTGTTGTTACGAACCTCCTATTCACACTTATTTATAACATAGGGCTTGCATAAAGTGACGGCGTGGCTTAAAGTTGAACCATTGGAAGATAGTATTCGCAGCGGTAGGCTTCAACCTGCTCTTCGAATACTCCATGCGCGGCATAAACAATTTAGCCGTTCGTCCAATGCTGCCAATATTCCTATTCCTGGTGTATTTCCCATATTTCGCCCTTTTAGAAGACCTAATCGCCAAACACCACCTAAAAGACTATAACGTCCTCACAGCAGGATTCTTTTTCGGAACAGCCTTCACAATTTTTGTGCCAGCAACCCAATTTGTTGAGCCACAAGCCTTCGGCCTAAATTGGGCGGCACTTCTTTTTGTAAACTTTTTCTGGTGGGGCATGATTCAAGGCGTCCTAACCTTTTACATCGCAACCCGCCTCTTCCCAAGAAACTGGAACCACAAACAGCTTTCAACTCTTCAAAGGGCAGTCTCGCTTCTAACACTTATTCTTGGAGGTCTTCTTTTCCGCGTCGGGATCCAACTGAACACGCCACAAGCCCCACAAATCCGCCCAGAAGCCTACATAGCAATCGCCATAATATCCATAACAACTACCATTCTGTTCGTAAAGGCTATTCCAAAACAAGCCACACCGCCAACCCAACAGGAGGAGAAACTAATAGACGTAATAAGCGTGTTAACAGTAGGCATATTCGCTTTCTGTGCGCTCTTTCTTACACAAGATCCGACACAAATAAATGTCCACAGCGTTAACGCAACAGCCGTCCGAGTAGTAACCACGTGGACTATAATATGCACATTAGTCATGATCAGCTACAGAATTTTCAAACGCCATCCAATACCAGTCTAAACCAAACAAAGCTTTTGGTAGCCCGGGGGAGATTCGAACTCCCGTCAGGGGCTCCAGAGGCCCCCATGCTTGACCACTACACCACCGGGCTTCAAAGGGCTATGCCTAACCCCATTCAGCATTAAGCCCACACACAATAATAACTTTAACGTTTATACTTTAGGACGAAGATGCCTGTTGTGGCTTGGCATCCTGAACAGATGTAGAAAAGTGTTTCAAAGCCTATTTTTGTGGCTATTACTGTGGCTAGTAGGGCTGCAGCCGCCTCCGTAATGTCGTATATGGATTCGAAGATTCCCAGCACCGTGCCGCTTCTTTTCTTTTCGCCCAAGTCCACTATTAGGGCTAGTAGGGATGGCCGCTGCAATGCGTAGGAAATGCCGAACAAGAACTCTATTATGTATAGGCCTGTTATGTTTGGCACATAAATGTAGCTTAATGAGCATATGGCGCCCATTAAGACTCCGATTGAGAATACGCGTTCCTTTCCATAGACATCTGCTAGCCTTCCAGCCGCCACCTTGAATAGGGCGGCAACCCCGCAGAAGAGCGCGTACAAGAGGCCTACATCCATTATTGTGGCTGAGAAGCGGTTAACAACGAATATTGGGTATATGGGGCCCAGTAAGCCGACTCCTAGAGAGTATAGAGTACTTAAAGCCAATGCAAGCATCAGCGAACGTGACGACTTCAGCTTCAGCATCAGCATTCATGGTTCCTCCTGCCGAAGCCACCACGTCCACTCCAATCATTTTAGACATGAACAAGGACATTTTTAGGTCGGCTTGCCCTCCCAAACCCGGAAAGGTGAGAGAATCCGATTAGAGGGGAAAAATAAACTTTTTGGCAGAGGCCCTGAAACCGGCATGTTCAGGAGGCTTATACAAAATGCGGGGGCGAAAGCTATTTTGTGACTAGGGCGGGGCAAGGGGCGTGTCTTATAACTCCGTCGCTTACGCTTCCAAGAATGAGTTCCTTAATCTTGCTTATTCCCCGAGCGCCCATGACAATTAGGTCAAACTTGCCTTCTTCGGCTGTTTTAACGATTTCGTGGACAACGTGTCCTTCCCTAAGCATGGTTTCAGCCTCAACGCCCTCAGCTTTGGCTTTCTCCTTGCCTTGGGCTAGTATTCTGGCTCCAGCCTCCCTAACAGCTTCAGCTAGCCTCGAATATTCTGTAGGAGCCATTATGGGTATCCCAGGCGTCAATGTTGATGGTTCTGGAACAATTACTGGTCTAACGCTTACGGAATAAACATGGATTAGGGTGATTTTTCCATCAAACTTTTTAGCTATTTTTATGGCGATGCCCAGCGCCCTTAAAGAGTGTTCAGACCCGTCAAGAGGAACAAGAATTTTACTAAACAAGGATTATCTCCAATTTTCTTAGCGGCTTTTTCTTAAATATGCTTTTTGATTATAAAAACGGTTGGTGGTTGCGCGTTTAAAGAAGTGAAAAGTCTGTGGATTTTATCTTTCCCTTCGCGTCGACAACAACTTCAAATTTTTCAGCCCATGGGTGTCCTTCCAAGTCTATGGGGCATGTCCCCTTAATAACCCAGCACCCGTCCCTCTGCTCAATTGAGGATACGTCTATCCTTTCAGTGTTCTTCCTCTTCTTCAAGAATTCTATGGCGATTTGCTGGGCATCCTTTTCCATAAGCACCTTCATTTGTGGCATCCTCGTTCAGCCCTTTTATAGTCGGAATCCGAAGCATTAAAAGTTATGAAGCCTCAATCATTAGCAAAACTAAACACAAGCGAAACGGCGATAGCTTCAAATTTTATCTTTTTCTCTCTCAAACCCCTCTCTCCCCAACCCACCCACATCCACCACAAAATACAAAGAGATGCATCAAACAATCAGTCAAACAAAACACCCAACCCCCTGAAAGCCATAATAAACTTTTCCCCAACAGAAAACAGTGATATTTGCGAAGAGTTTGCTGCTGAGGCTCTTTAAAAATGGGGATGTGGGGGTTTGGTTTTTAATAGGTTTAATAGTTGAATTCGAGGGTGGTGAGTTTTTCTTTTGTTGTTGGTAGTATTATTTTGATGGTTGTTTTGGCTTGGAATGGTGTTCCATCGGTTAGGTAGCCGGTTATTCTCAGCGTGGCTGTGCCGAATCCGTCTTCAATGTTTATGTTGCCCAGAATGAAGCTTATTATTTCAGCCCTGCTAAATTTAACCATCAAGTCTGGTGTACCATCGCCATCATAGTCTCCAATAGTGAACGGCGCATAAGCGTCCACCGGAACAGTGAAGTTCACAAGAACCATTGAAACGTCAATATCGCCAACATCATAACCCTCAGGAAGCTCAATGTAGGCGGTTACCCAAACACCACCACTATTCAAATTTAGCGAACTAGGATTAACGATGACATTAGCTTTCAGTGTGGGTACGATTTCGACCGCGAATGTGTAATCTGACCATCCTGCTGAGCCTATATAGCTGAGGGCTAAGATGACGTAGTTAGGTTCTAACGTAAAGGCTCTCTGAACACCGGTTAACGCTGGTTTGGAGAGTTCTATGTCACTTATGGCATATTTAATTTCTCCCTTCTTCTCAGTGTAAGCCTCGATAACCGTTACTATGGCGCTTTTTCCATCTTCGCCGTCAAAACTGATTGAACCCATTTCCTGCCATCCTTGGAGCATTATGTAGTCTGTGCCGTACTCTCTTATCTTGGACACACCTGTATCATAACCTAAATAGGTAATTGTGTTTCCAAAGTCTGTTCCCTTTGTCGGAGGAACGGGGAGACCGTTAACTGTGTATGTTCTTGTTTGTATCGCTGGAGGCTTGCTTAGGTCGATTGTCCTGTAATTGTATTTGCCTTCTCCAGGGGTATCTGAATGAATCAGGTTGGCAATTCTCCAGTCACGGAAAATATCGTCAAATGTTACGGTGTAACCAAAGTCTTGCAAAGCAGCGTTAAGGCCGGAAATTCCAGACTTACCTCTTTTTACAAAGTAACTTATGAAGCTTGCCCCACCATAGTGATCACTTAGGTATGTCATGAATAGTGCTGCAGCACCGTAATCTGCCAGAATGTTTATGTCACCTTGGTCGCTCCAAACAGTTAGTGAATTGTCAGGTGTTGCCAAGAAGTTATTTACGTGGCTCCATATTGTGTGGGGCCATCCACATAATATTTGAGCAAAATCTGAGCAGCCCTCATTAAGCCATGTTGGATTTCCCGGGTTATAGTCGCTGTGAATTAAATGTTGGTACTCGTGTGCGAGTACAGATTCGTATAGGTTTGCGCGATCTCCGGATACTACTAGGTCTGGCCTATCTGGGAACCATTGATAGCCTGCTGGCCCAAGTCTGCGCCACCATTGCCAACAGTCTAAATGTATCATATTTCGTTTGTAATACGTTTTTGTATAACTCGATGAATAGAAACCAGCAACGTAGGATGGATATGTTGGGTTATAATAGTTTGTATCGCGATAGTTTAACACTTTTATGATTACCCTTTGGCCATGTCCAGGAGAGTCTATCCAATACCACCAGTTTTGAGGCGACGTTGGATAAGTCCGCCCTATAAAGTAGTTTCCAGTTCCATCTCTGTCTAATGGCACTCCGAAATATGCTGTGTCGGTTGGATATACTATGGAGTCGAAAACATCTGCCAAGTATTGGCACATCTCGTCAGTGATTGTGAAGTTTAATGGATAATTGTTTCTCGGATCGTTGTAGGTTGCGTTGAATGGGAACCGTAGGTCATCTTGCACCCAAACTTCGCTGTATTCTCCGATCGCCCTCAAAGTCATGGTAGCTTTTGGTCCGCCATAATCGTTTCGGCTTATGCTCCAAAGATACCAATCCCAAACTGTGGTTCCAACAGGCGGAGTGGTGTTAAAAGACTCAATTGTAGGTAGCTGCGCAGCTTCAAGTCCCAAATCTTCTGGCATTGGAAATTCAACCGGTCCAGCTAAACCGCTTTGCCAGTCTACAGCTTCATAATCTGGAAGTGCAACCTCCTCATTAGGAACGAAATCACTTTTAGCTGGTAGAATGTTGACACTGAAAAGAACACTAAGCCACAAGATTGACGTTGTGAGGAGTCCCAATATTTTTTTCATCAATACCTCCTCTCCTTTCGAGCGTTATCTACATCGGATTTAATGTATATTTTAATTTTTTTTAAGCAAAAAGTTAAATCAAAATCTTGTTGATCAGAAAATTTACACGTAGAATAAAATTAAACTTGTGAAAAAGTTTGATGCGTTTGCCACACATTTATCGGAGAAGTGATTAGGGAGAAAAAGTTCAAATTTTATGAAAGCCGTTTAACCACTTGAAAAGCGACTTTGGAAAAGTTGGGTTTATGGCTGAGAAAAGGCGCATAATCCTTCACGTTGACATGGACCACTTCTTCACAGCTATAGAGGAGCGGGAGCATCCGGAATACCGTGGAAAGCCAGTTATTGTGGGGGCTGACCCAAAAGAGGGGAAAGGGCGAGGCGTTGTTAGCACATGCAACTATGAAGCCCGCAAGTACGGCGTAAGGTCCGGCATGCCCATCTCAAGGGCTTGGAAGCTCTGTCCCCACGCCGTCTACCTACCAGTAAACTATGAGCTTTACACAAAAGTTTCAGAGAGGATTATGGCTATTCTACGGAAATACGCTGACAAGTTTGAAAGCTGGGGGATAGACGAAGCCTTTTTGGATGTAACTTCAAGGGTTAAGAACTACGCTGAAGCAGAAGCCTTAGCCCGCCAAATAAAAAGGGAAATCCTAGAAAAGGAAGGGCTTACATGCTCGATTGGGATTGGACCCAACAAGCTTGTAGCCAAAATAGCCAGCGACTACCAGAAACCAGACGGTCTAACAGTTGTCAGAGAAGATGAAGCCGAAAAGTTTCTCGCTCAGCTGCCAGTCCGCAAACTCTTATGGGTTGGGCGGAAAACAGAGCAGAAGCTCCGAGCCATGGGGATAAAAACTATTGGGGATTTAGCCAGCTATGACCCAACAGTGCTGACAGAAAACTTCGGAGTGGTGGGAACCCAGCTTTATTTAATGGCGCACGGCATAAACAAAAGCGAGGTGGAAGAGCAGCGCCAAATAAAGTCCATAAGCCGAGACATAACCTTCGAGGAGGACACATCGGACTTCAACCTCGTGCTCAACACTTTGGAAAGGCTTGCGGAAGAAGTCCACAACGACCTCATGAGGCAGCAGTTGTATTTTAAGACGGTGACGGTGCGGGTTCGCTACGAAAACTTCGAAACCCACACCCACAGCAAAACACTACCCTTTATAACCAACCGCCTACAAGACATAAAGAAAACAGCCAAAGAACTCATACAAGACTACCTAAAACCAGAAAGGAAGATACGGCTAATAGGCGTAAGGGTCTCAAACTTCACGTCAGCGGAAAAGCAGAAAACCCTTGACACCACCGATTAACATTTTGCTTTTCTCGTGTGCTTTCATGGTTTCCTTTGGCAAACTCTTATATGGGACTGAGCAGCCTATACTTGGCGTGCAAAACTGCTTTTCAACGGCGGCTTTTGCACAATATAAAGTAGAAGGAGTTGAATAGGCGAAATGTCTAGTAAAGAGATGCACAAGGCAGTCTGTTCTGATTGCGGTCAAGAATGCGAAGTTCCCTTCGTTCCAGACCCAAGCAGACCAGTTTACTGTCGAGAGTGCTGGATGAAGAGAAGAAATCAAAGGCGAAGGTACTAGCAAGCAGACTTACAATTTTGAACGTTTTCTAGTTTCCAACATTTTTATTTTTGTTATTTTTGTGGCATTTTGAACTCCCAACTGCACCAGAGATTTTGGGGGTGCTTATCGGGTGGGCAGACGAGGCAGTTAACCTCAATATTCGGGTTTAGTGTTTTTGCAAAATTCTTCAAATAGCCGAATCTGACGCTTTTGCATGGAAACTCACCCAAACCCTTATTTAGCCTAGCCTCCTGTGTTCTGCAACGGTTTACGCTTAAAACCGCTTTTTCGGCGGAAACCTCCACCGTTTTGAAGGGCTGATCTAAAGCCCAACTTGTCAAACGCAAAAGCCTCATAATTGTCGAAATGTCCTGGTTTTCGCCCACACCAAACATTCTTTGAAGGCTTTTGGCTTCGATGGCCGCCATAGCCTCCCAAACACTAGCATCAATTTCAGTCGCCGCTTCAGTTCCAAACTTCCTCTCTATTCCGAGGAAGTATAGGCCGTCAACCCGCCACAAATTCCTAATCTGCAAGAAGAAATGGTCCATGAGTTTTTCCACGGGGATTTTAGCCAGCATCTCACGGTCTTCGCGGCTTCCAAGCGGATACTCGCTCATTATTTTTCACCATTTTTGCAGTTTCTAAGCTTTAGGCTGAATAATCTTTTAAGGTTAACCTTGGAGAATAGTAGGCATAAGCCTGATGGAAGGCTGAAAACTTTGGATATGCAACTGTTAGAGGCAATTATCCTAGGTGTTATTCAGGGTTTGACGGAGTGGATTCCAATATCTAGCACTGGGCACTTGAAGCTTGCTGAAAGGGCTTTAAACTTAACGCTTCCAGTGCTTTTTGACGTTGTTCTCCATCTTGGAACATTAGCCGTCGTTGTAGCCTTCTTCAGAGGCGACATCCAAAAAATCTTGTCAGCCCTTAAAGGCCTAGATTTCAAGTCGGATTATGGAAAATTTATTCCGCTTATAATTGTTGGGACAATGCCAACCATTGTTATCGGATTGGCTTTTCACGTGTTTTTAGAAGATGTTTTCGGCGAAATTTTGGTTATAGCGTCGGCTTTTATTGTGTGCGGTGTAGTGCTGTGCCTCGCGAGGATTGGAAAGGAGAGGGCGGATGAAATTGGGTTTTGGCAAGCCTTTCTGATTGGTGTTGCCCAAGGCATTGCGGTTGTTCCAGGGCTTTCTAGAAGCGGCTTAACGATTACTGCGGCTCTTCTGCTTGGGATAAAGCGTGAAAAAGCCTTCAAATTCTCCTTTCTACTGTCGATTCCAGCCATAATAGGCGCTTTGGCACTAACCCTTTCCGAGCAATTTAATGTGTTGGCAGCTTCAAGTTTTGGTTTCGCCGAAGTTGCCTTTGGCGTGGTTGTGGCTATGGTTGTTGGCTACCTTGCCCTGAAACTTCTTTGGAAAACAATTGCAGGTGGGAAGTTTCACCTTTTCGCGTTTTATTGCTGGGCTCTAGGCGTATCCTTAATGGCTGCTTTAGGTTTACATGTCTTATAGCCACTTCGGCTTGCCAGACAAAAACTCTGTGAGAAACTTTGCAAATTCGCTGTCTTTTTCGTAGATTTCCGCTATTTCCTCGTTAACTAAAATTTTGAATCCATGCTGGAGCACTTGCGCTATTTCTTTGGCCACCCCAGCGTTTCTTCCGCCATCCCTAAGCCTTTCGTATAGGAGGGCAGCTGCGTCTGTGTATTTCCTCCTAACATGGACAATCCATCTGCCATCTTCAATATAGGGACCAGCAACAGTTCCAGCACTACCCGCATATTTTGCCAGAAAGCTTTTGCATCCTTGTTCCTTCTCCATTGGCGGTCCAAGATGCTTTTTTACTGGTGGCAGGTAGCGGCTTTCAAGCTCGAATATGAAGGCGTTTAGGTCTTTCTCGTTGCTCCATGATGTGCACCGCAATAAGCCAAAATCATTTAATTGAAGAAGCTTTGCCAGTGAACGTTGAGACTTGTAAAGCTGACCCCACAAAATGTCTGGAACTGCCTCAACTTTCTCAAAAATCACAAAAAGCGTTGCAGAACCCCGCGTGCTTATTTTTGCTTTAAGCTCCTTTGTTGCAAGTGGCTTTGTTTCTGGTGGATAGAAGAATTTTAGGCTAGGTTTCTCTAGGAAGGCTCTGGCTGCCGCCACAAAGGTGTAAAGCTTTTGGGACTGCACCGCTGAAGCCACGTTCCTCCTCTTGTCAACGGGGTCAACTATCACTAGAGGTTCAACAAACAACAGTGGCAGCTCGTCCTCCCTTCCCTTATAATGGTTTTCTATGTCCACTACCCTGCGCCTTTTATGCTGTGCAAAAGCCTTCATTGTATCGGCGAAACTTCCATAATTTATAATTAGGAGTTCGCATAGGTACCCGCTGAAACCGCCAACCTTAATTTCGGCACCGTAAGCGCCCACACCTTTCATAAACCTTTTCAGTAGGCGAACCTCGCCCCGCATTTGGCTTGTTAAACGCTTCCTCACATAATCCGTGTGATATGGCGTTCGGTCCGTGGCGCTCAGCCACTCTCCGGGCTTAGCGTCGTAGCATGGCACTATATTGACCCGAATGTCGTCAATAAAAGCCTCCAAATACGGGTGTTCGGCGAAGCGCTCCACCTGCCTCGCGCCTTCAGTTGCCCGCCTAGCTATTTTTAGGGCTACTTCGCCCAAAGACTTGCGGGGTATGCTTGTTGGCAAACGCATGAAAACGTCTATTTCTGGTTCTTCGCTCAGCCAAGTGTCCTTAGCAACAGAGCCCTCTAAACGCACAGTTGCCTTGACGCCGAAATCTGCTGCGGCGGAAGCCACTTTCGCTTCTAGTTCTTTTGCCAAAGCCTCTATTTTTTCGCGTTTTTCCCTTGTGGGTGTAACCCTTTCCAAAACAGCTTTGCAAACTTTTTCCAGCTCGGTAGACATAATTCAGTCACTTGTCCGACTACTGCTTTTGTGGGCAGTATTCTCTAAGCGTGGAATATATGGGACCTTTAGGCGTCAAGTTGCTCCTCTTAAGCCTTAAGCATTCTGCGCGTACAACGCCAAACTCGTAGTTCACGTTTTCCATCAAGAATTTTGCAAGGGCAGCCTTATTCCGCCCACTCTTAACACGAGCAATAGTCAAGTGGGGGCTAAAACCTTTAGGATCTGGAGCAAAACCCAAACCGCGCAGATAAGGCTCAAGCTGGCTGAAGATGCCCCGCAATTCGTTGGCACCATTTCTAATGCCGGCCCAAACAACCCTCGGATAACGCATGTCTGGAAAGGCGCCAACCCCTTGAATCTTAACGTCGAAAGGAACAAACTGAACCTTCTGCATGCCTTCAAAAATTTTGTCAATCATGTTGGGGGTTATGTTTCCTAAGAAACGCACAGTTATGTGAATGTTTTTAGGCTCTACTAGCTTCAAATCCGCCCCAGTCCCAGCCAGCCTCTCCTGCATCTGCGTTATCCTTTCCAAAACATTGGCGCTTTCAATGTCAAAGGCTATAAAGCTTCTTATGGCTTCTGACATTTAGATTCCCTTCGCGTATTTCTGATATGGCATCTTTCATAAATGCTTTTAAGCAAATTTGGTTATTATGGCAACTGAATTTTAGTTTATTGTGGGGAAGGTGGCGGATTTTCTTGCTGGATCGATGACGTTTTCATTGAGAAGAATCCAACAGCCATCAGAATCCACGCAATCCACATTATTATAAAGCCTATCAGAATTATTGATAGGACTGCGCCTATCAGCCAAATCAAACCGGCTGTTTCAAACATTTTCTCTTCAGACTTTGCGGAAAGGGCGTCTAAAGATTTTCTGAAGAACAATGCTGAGATGATTAGGGATATGACGAGCGTTAAGTAGGCTCCAAGGATTGGTCCAAGAAGAAACCGGAGATTTTCCCTAACAAATACTTGGACAGCCGCCGTGTTTGTCCAATCTAATTCTTTAAGTTGCGGAGCTATTGGCAAAATGAGTATTATGAAGATTAGTATTGCCGCCACTATGCCAACAATCACTGTTATGGTTCCGTAAAGGGAGTTATTGAATATGCCCTTTTCCTTATAATGGTCTGCGAACCCTTTTAAGGCTATTAAGACTAGTATTATGCCTGCAAGCAGTGGCAAACCCTCATATAAACGCCCAACTACACCAATAAAACTGATGACCATTAATATTGCGCCTACAAAGCCTAAAGCCTTACTTGATTCAAGACTCATCCCGTAACCCTCATTATGAAACGTCTTCTGTTGTTCATCAAATAAAAGCTTTGTCTAGAATAATTTGAAGCGCTGTTCGTGTTTGGTAAACGCTTTTAACGTTTTAGAAGAATATTCCTAATAGCACGTTTGTAAGTATAGGCGAAAGGAAGACCTAGGATGACTGTTGAAAAGTTGGTTGTCGGCTTGGCTGGAATGCCCGGTGCCGGGAAATCCGTTGTTGTTAACGTTGCAAGGGCTAATGGTTATGGCGTTGTTGTGATGGGCGATGAGGTTCGTGAAGAAGCCCAGCGGAGAGGCTTAGAGCCAACTCCTGAAAACCTTGGGCACATAATGTTGGAGTTAAGGCGTTTAGAGGGAGAAGCTGTAATGGCGAGGCGATGCATTTCAAAAATATTGGGAAAAACTGAAAGTAAAGTCATTGTTGATGGCATAAGAAGCCTAGCTGAAGTTGAAGAGTTTAAGCGACATTTTCCAAGGTTCACATTAATTGCTGTTCACTCAACACCTGAAACAAGGTTTAAGCGGCTTTTTCATAGGCAAAGGAGCGATGACCCCAAAAACTGGAAAATTTTTCACGAGCGAGACATGAGGGAGCTAAGCGTTGGATTGGGAAATGCCATAGCCATGGCTGAGTATATAATAGTTAACGAGGAAAGCCTAGAAGCAGCCAAAAAACAGGCTGCAATAGTCTTGAAGAGGGTTGAGGAGAAATGGATGAAGTAGAAGTCCATGTGGAAGTAGAAATAAACCCAACAGAATCCGAAGAGAAGGTGAGAAGAGCCGTGGAGAACATTTTCGGCGGCATACACGTCCAAGTAAAGCCCCTACAAAAGGGAAGCTTACTAACCGCGGATGCAAAAGGGCTAGAATCCTTAACAAAGCTTTATAATTTACTGCGTAGGGAACGCATCCGTGACGCGGCGCGGGGGGCTTTATTCGAGGGCTTAGGCGAAAAAATAATAACTTTCTATTTGAACAAGCAGGTGGCTTTTGCTGGGCACGTCTCCTTTTCAAAGGCTGTTGCAGAATCTCCCCTTGGACCGATAAAGGTTCAGATTAAATGTGATGATCCGAGGCAGCTGATCGATTGGCTTGCTCCAAAAACGACTTGAAAAGGAGGATGTGGAAAATGAGTTTGGAAAAAGTTTATAAATACATTGAAGGGCACGCTGAAGCCTTTGTCCAAGACCTTGTGCGGCTTGTTAGGCAGCCAAGCATCTCCGCAAAGGATGAAGGAATAACCGAATGTGCAAAACTTGTTGAGGAAATGATGCGGGAGACAGGACTTTCAACAAAAATCTTGATAGGCGAAGAGGGGAACCCCATAGTTTATGGCGAGGTAAAGTCTAAAGGCTCTGATAAGACTCTGCTTTTCTATAACCATTATGATGTTCAACCTCCGGAACCCCTTGAAAAGTGGAATTACGAGCCCTTCAGCGGCAAAATTGTTGATGGAAAAATCTATGGGAGAGGCGTCACAGACAATAAGGGGAATTTTGTCTCTAGGCTTAAGGCTGCTCAAGCCTTTTTAGAAACGGCTGGCGACGTGCCAGTCAACATAAAATTCTTTGTTGATGGCGAGGAGGAAATTGGAAGCCCAAACCTTGAGCCAGTTGTTAGGGCTTATAGGCATATTCTTGGAGCGGATGCTGCCATATGGGAGTTTGGCGGCACAGACCGAAAGGGCAGACCCCAACTCTATTTGGGTTTGAAGGGTATCCTATCCGTAGAGTTGAGGGCTAAAGCCGCCAAGAAGGATGTTCACTCTGCAAATGCTCCGTTAATACCCAATCCTGCATGGCGTCTGGTTTGGGCTTTAAACACTTTAAAGGATGAAGATGAAAGAATACTTGTTGATGGCTTTTATGGGAATGTGGTGCCGCCATCCGCTGAAGAAATTGAGTGTTTGAGGCAGATTCCCTTTGAGGAAAAGGAGTTGAAGGAGGAGCTTGGCTTAAAACATTTCTTGAAGGGTGTTAGCGGTTTTGAGGCTTTGAAGGCTCTGCTTTACCAGCCCACATGCACAATAAACGGCTTATTCGCCGGATACACCGGAAAGGGCTCAAAGACTGTCTTGCCTCATGAAGCCATGGTTAAGCTGGATTTTAGGCTTGTCCCAAACCAGAAGCCCGACGAAATCTTCGAAAAGCTTGTTCGCCACCTTAAAAGGCATAATTTTGGGAATTTGGAGATAATAAGGCATGGCTCAACAGAGCCGGCTAAAACGCCTATTAGTGACCCGTTTGTGGGTTTGGTGGCGAAAACTGCCGGGAAGGTTTATGGAAAAAGGGCTGTTATTTATCCGCTGAGTGCTGGCTCCGGTCCCATGCACTTGTTCCGAAACTTAGGCTATCCCATTGTTTCTGCCGGTTGTGGTCATCCTGAGTCTAATACGCATGCGCCTAACGAAAACTTGAAAATTGAAAGCTTCATTACTGGGACGAAATTTATTGCCACTCTGATAAGCGATTTCGCCCATGCACACGCATAGCTGGCGGGCACACAATTGTCTAGCAAAGCGATTATAACTGAGCGTGGCGCCGTCCTCCTTGGCAAGTGTGTTGCATGCGACGCCTTCGATGATTCTAAACCTTTGAGGATCGTTACCCATGCACATGCAGATCATATGATTGGCTTACAGCAGAGCCTAAGAACCTGCGAGAAAGTGCTCATGACAAACGCCACAAAAGACTTGATTGACGTTATGAAAAGCCCCCTATTTCTCATGGGCGGGCTTGTGGAAACCCTCGATTATGGAAAAACCGTGCATTATGGCGAGGAAAGCATAACACTTTTCCCGGCAGACCACATTTTGGGCGCTTGCCAAGTTCTTGTTGAGGAGGCTGAAGGCACAAGGATCGTTTACACCGGAGATTTTAGGATCGAGGGCACCCCAGTTTTAGAGGCTGATGTGCTTGTTATGGAAGCCACTTATGGTAGTCCATCGTGTAGGCGTCCCTTCAACAGCGAGGTTAGGGAATTGTTGGTTTCCATTGTTAGAGAGGGGCTTAAGCGTGGCGTCGTCTACGTTTTTGGTTACCATGGTAAACTCCAAGAGGTTATGCAGATTCTCCACGACGCCGACATAAAAGCGCCATTCATCGTGCCTCAAAGGGTTTTTCAAATCTCCAAAATATGTGAGAGGCATGGCATGCGCATAGGTCGCCTATTACGGCTTGAGGAGAAAGACGCCAAGGAAATGCTTGAGAGGAACCAGCCCTGCTTGGCTTTTTACCATATGGGTTCTAGGGCTCATGTTGGGCGTGGCTGCTTCCGCGTTTATGTTAGCGGCTGGGAGTTTGATGTTCCATGCCGTGAAATAGGCGACAAAGAGTATGTTGTAGCCTTAAGCGACCATTCCGACTTTGATGGTTTGATGGAGTATGTGAGGCGTTCAAGGCCGAAGTTTGTTGTTACTGACAACTTCCGTATTGGTTATGCTGAAACTTTGGCTAGGCATATTCAAAAACAGTTTAATATTCGGGCTTTGGCTCTTCCTAGACGTTAGCTTATTTTACGTGTGTAGCGAGTATTACTACACAATATTTATTTTTCTCGCCACAGAATTATACTCTTGAGTTCGGATTCGAATTCCGAATTCACATGTCTTAAATAATAAGAAACAGAGACCTTCGGGCGGAAAAAGGCATGCCCTCCCCACTACAGCCAGAGTTCTTCTCATTGGTAGGCATAGACCTATTCCTAGCCATGAGCCTTTTAACATGCCTCTTGGACAGGCATTTTCCATCGCAGCTCCCATACGTCTATCAACTGGCAGCCCTAGCTGGTTTTGGACACCTAATCGTAAGCAGAGAATTCATGGCCACATTCGATCCGTACATGCGCTTCTGGTACAGCCTCCTATACCTTATAGTGGCTTTAGCCAACATAATAGCCGTAAACGTCTACCTAGGCATAGTTAAAAGGCTCCTAAGCCACGCAAAGGTTTTCATGGCAGCCGTAACCATTCCAGCCTTAACACTGGCGGTTTTATTCCTATCCAACTATGCTGAAATCGCCTCACACCCAATAATTATGCTTCCACAGATGGGTTGGGAAGCCGCCTTCGTGGGCATAGTAGCCTTCGACACGCTTGTAGTGGGGTTGGGCACCTACATATTCTTCAAGCCCCGATGGTGGTACATAGCCATAGGCGCAGGCACAGCCATAACAGCTGCAGCAGCCTACGCCGCCTACAAGCCAACGTGGGGAGAGGCAGCCTTTATCGCCTCGGCAGCAGCCCTAGCAATAGCCTGCGCCATAGTCCTAGCCGTAAGCGCCTACGTCCTCGTAAAAATATGGATAGAAACCCTAAAAGAAAGGAAAAAACGAAAAGGAGGTGAAACAACAAAATGAAAATAAACTACAAAAAGATGGTAAAGTTAGCAACGTTGCTAGTAACATCACTCCTAATAGCAAAAGCAAGCGCAGACACGTACACCTACCTGTTTATGCATGCTGGAATAACAGTAACTTCGCAACAAGTAGTCTGGATTTATGGAGGCCAGATAATTTCTGGAAGTACTGTAACTCCGAGTTTTACGGTCCAACAAGGTGTTTATACATGGTATAACAACACTTTGCATCTAAAGAACACAGGTGGAACTAACGTTACCGTAAATATAACAGTGACGAGTCAGGCCTCGTCTAGTGTATTTGATATTTGCAAGGTATACGTCTACGAGAACTTCACAACGCCGGGTACATGGACATTTGTGGGTACATTAAATGCTCTTACTTTGGGTGACGTATTAAATAACAAACTATTAAAGGCGAATGGTGGCTATTTCAAGTTTGACTTCGAAATCCAAGCTAAAACAACTGCTACACCAGGTACTTATAACTTTGAGATAACAGTCGTATACTAAACCCCCCTTTTATTTTTTGTTAAAAGCTGCTTATGCTTCTAAAAAGTTAACGCCCTAAGGCTAAAGCTTAAAGTTTAAACGACAGATTCTGCCCATTACAATACAAAATAACTGATTATTAATTAACGCTAATCGCGGACATCATTAAACTTTAAAAGTAGAAACGCTCTGATTGTTAAGGAGTGAAAATACATGAGTAAGTCGTCTTTGTTTTCGGGTTTTTATAAGCTTAGTCCCAAAGAGCGTTTAGCCTTTGTTAGGGAGTTTGCTGGCTTAACTGATGAGGAATGCGCCCTTTTGCAGAATACTGGTGGTTTGCCCTTAGACTTGGCTGACCGCATGATTGAGAATGTTGTTGGGGCTATTCCAGTGCCTTTGGGCATTGCCGTAAACTTCCTCATAAACGGCAGAGACTATTTGGTGCCGATGGCTATTGAGGAGCCATCAGTTGTGGCTGCGGCTAGCTATGCCGCTAAAATGGCTAGGGATGGTGGAGGCTTCCATACGAGCAGTACTCCGCCAATAATGATTGGGCAGGTGCAAGCTGTTGGCATTAAAGACCCTTATGCGGCTAGGCTCCGCGTATTGCAGGCTAAAGATGAAATCTTAAAGAAGGCTAATGACCAAGACCCGGTTCTGGTTTCTGTGGGCGGCGGAGCAAAAGACCTAGACGCAAAAGTCATCCAAACAGTGCAGGGTCCAATGGTTATTACTGAGTTGCATGTGGACTGCCGCGACGCTATGGGCGCTAATGCCGTAAACACCATGTGCGAGGCTGTAGCCCCCCTAATAGAGCGGATAACAGGCGGCCGCGTCTATCTGCGGATAATCTCAAATTTGGCTGTTAAACGCCTAGCAAGAGCCTGGTGCGTCGTCCCCAAGGAGGCTGTTGGCGGAGAAGAAGTTGTAGACGGCATAGTGAACGCTTGGGCTTTTGCTGCAGCCGACCCTTATAGGGCTGCTACGCACAATAAGGGGATTATGAACGGCATAATAGCCGTCGTAATCGCCACATGCAACGATCACCGAGCTGTAGAAGCCGGAGCCCATGCTTATGCTGCCAGAAGCGGACAATACACTACGCTTTCAACATGGGAGAAAAACGAAAACGGCGACTTGGTAGGCTCAATAGAACTGCCTATGGCTGTAGGCCTAATAGGAGGGGCTGTGCGCACCCACCCAATAGCCAAAATATGCCTAAAAATCCTAGGCGTAAAAACAGCTAATGAATTCGCCGAAGTTTTGGCAGCTGTCGGCTTAGCCCAAAACCTAGGCGCATTGAGGGCATTAGCCCACGAAGGCATACAGCGCGGCCACATGTCACTTCATGCGAGAAACATTGCCATTGCTGCTGGCGCCACTGGCGAGTTAATCGATTTGGTTGCTGAGAAAATGGTGGAGGAGCGCAAAATCCGCATGGACAGAGCCAAAGAACTCATAGAACAGTATAGAGTGGCTGGAAAAATCTAAAAGATAGGCGTGCTTCACTAGAGAACGGCGGTTAAATGAAAATCTTTCCAGGTCCAGCCTCAAAAGAGCTAGGCGAAAAAATAGCCCAAATTTTAGGCGTAGAGCCAACTCCAGTCTTTTTTAAGGCTTTTCCAGACGGCGAATCCTATGTTAGGCTTGACGGAGCTGTTGAAGGCGAAACCGCCGTAATAGTGCAGACAACAAGCCCGCCGCAAGACACACGCCTAATACAGCTGGCATTAATTGCTGATGCTGCCAAAAGAAACAACGCGAGAAGGGTTGTGGCGGTTGTTCCCTATTTGGCTTATGCCCGCCAAGACAAAGTCTTCCTTAAAGGAGAGGCTGTAAGCATAGAAGCCATAGCGAGAATGCTTAAGGCTGCTGGCCTCGACGCCCTAATAACTGTCAACATTCACCAGCAAAACATCTTAGACAAGTTTCCCTTCCAAGCAAAGAGCATCTCAGCCATCCCGCTTTTAGCCGAACACTTCAAGCAAAGGGGCTTTAAAGAGGCTTTTGCGCTAGCTCCAGACAAAGGCGCGATAAGCATAGCTGAAGAAGCTTCAAAGGTTCTAGGCGGAGACTATGGCTACTTGGAAAAGCAGAGAGACCGCTACACCGGGCGTGTGACCGTTGAAAAGAAAGAGTTCGCCGTTAAAGGAAAAACAGTCATCATTTTTGACGACATTATTAGCACTGGCGGCACAATAATTGCAGCTGCAAACGTCTTACGCGAGCTTGGAGCAGCCAAAGTTTATGCCGCATGCGTTCATCCGCTTTTGGTAGGCGATGCTGAAAAGCGAATCCGTCAAGCCGGAGTTGAAGAAATAATCGGAACAGACAGTGTCCCCAGCCACGTTAGCAAGGTTTCATTAGCCCCACTCATCGCTCAAGCTTTACGGGAGCTATAAAGTGGCTAGACTCTTCTTCCTCTTATCCGGCGAACATGAAACACTGCCAGCAGCGGAGCTGAAAGCCATACTGGAGGCTGAAGGCCACAACCACAAAGTTTTAGAAACACTGGACCAAGTTTTGAGGGTTGAAGCAGACGTAAAGGGCGTTGAAGCTGTAAAAAAGCGTGCAGCCTTAACAAGGCTTTGTGGATTGGAAATTTTCACATGCAAGGCTGAGCCAAGCGAGGCTGCCAAAGCCATCCGCTCAACCAATATTGGCGAATTCATAAAAAGCGGCGAAACTTTTGCTGTCCGCATAAAACACGTAAAAAGCCATGCCAAAGAAGTTGATGGAATGGCTTTAGAGCGCAAACTCGGAGAAATAATCCTAAACACAGCAGAAAATGTGCGAGTAAACCTTCAAAACCCTCAAAAAACCTTCACGGGAATACTAACGGACGACAAGCTTGTTTTCGGCTTGAAGCTGGCGGATATGCCGCCAAAACCCTACATGGATAGGCGCCCTAAGAAAAAGCCCTTCTTCCACCCATCCGCCATGCCGCCAAAACTAGCAAGATGCATGGTGAACTTAGCCAAGCCGAAAGCCGACGATTTAGTATTTGACCCCTTCTGTGGGACGGGAAGCATTCTAATAGAGGCAGCCCTAATAGGCTGCCGCGTCCTAGGCGTGGACATCCAAAAACGCATGGTAAGGGGAAGCCGAAAAAACTTTGCATATTTTGGCATTGAACCAGAAGGGCTTATGGTCGCTGACGCAAAGAGCCTTCCAGTGAAAACTGTGGATGCTGTGGTTGCAGATCCGCCTTATGGGCGGAGTGCAACAACCTTTAGGCGAACTACAAGGCAGATAATTGAAGACTGTTTAAAAGCCATCGGCGACATGCTTAGTGCTGGAAGAAGAATCTGCATGGCAGCTCCCAAAATGGTCGCTATAAGCCAGATAGGTAAAACGTTGGGCTACCGGCATATGGAGTCCCATTTTGTTTACGTGCACAGAAGCCTAACCCGTGAAATCGCGGTTTTTGAAAAAGCCTAAAGTTGCTTGTAAACTTCTTCATTTTACTGTGGCAAGCATTTGCTCTTTCTTAAAGTAGAGGATTCCGATGGATATTATTGGCACAATTAAGCCAATGGAAGCTGTAAGCTGTATTGTTAAACCCCAAATGTCAAAGGCTATGGTTGCAACACTAGCTAATATTGTGCTCCAGAAGCCCCATTTTCGCCCAGCCAACAAGCCGAAAGCAGCAACAAGTCCTAAAATGCCTAGAAACATAAACATCACGAAGAGGATGACGGATACTTCGTTTGAAATCGGAGTGTCTAAAAATTGTCCCATGCCTCCGGGTGTGCCAACCGCCGCAAAGCAAAGCCTGCCAACAGACTGAATTATCCAGAGAAAACCGACAAATACCACCAGCTTGCTTCTTTTAACAGCACCAGTCATTTTCTATTTTTCTCCTTTAAGCTGGATGGCTATATCCTTTCCGAACTCTTTACATTTTGGCAGTTCGCCTTCCGCGATAGGTCCTTTCACTCCATTGACTTTTATTGATAAGCCAGCCGTAATCCGCTTTAAACTAGGAGCTTTTTCGCTTACTCGTTTCTCCATCTTCTTTACAGCTTTCTCAAAGTCCCTTCCCATATACGTGTCGAAAACAGCAAACCTCTTTCCAACCAACCGTAGTTCGCCAAGTCTGTCGATGAAGCCCTTGATGCCCCTTGTAGGACCGCCCACATGGTTTGGAGAACCAATCAATATTGCATCATAAAGGGGGATTTCCTTAAAGTCTACTTCTTTCAATTCTTTAAGGGAAACCTCCACCCCGCCGACCTCGTTTATTCCTTCGATTATAGCTTCTGCCACACGTTTGGTGTTGCCATAACGCGACTCAAAAATGACGAGAACCTTTACCATGAACGCCCCATTTTTCATATACAATTATCATCTAAACCTTTAAGACTTGCGGACTTTATTAAGCATAAAGCCTAACAATGAAAGACAGCATACTCTAAACGGTGCAGTGCCACGCCATGGACTTAAAAGTAATCTTCTTGGGCACAGCTGGAAGCGTTCCAACTCCAAAGAGGAGTCTGCCAGCCATATTGATAAAGCGTAAAGGCGAACAACTGCTTTTCGACTGCGGCGAAGGCGTGCAAAGGCAAATGATTACGGCTGGAGCCAGCTTCAACAGAAAAATGAAAGTGTTTATAACGCATATGCATGGAGACCACGTGCTAGGCTTGCCAGGGCTTATACAGACGATGGCTCTGCTTGACCGAGACAAAAAACTCGAAATTTACGGACCGCCAGGAATACGAAAATTCATGGAAGGCATAAGGGAAACCGTGCAGTTTGGCTTAACATTTCCTATAGAAATTCACGAAATCCATGAAGCCGGAACAATATGCGAAGAGGAAGAATATACGGTTCAAGCCATATGGGCAAACCATGTAATACCAAGCCTAGCCTACGCCCTTGTGGAGAAGCCCCGCCCGGGAAAATTTTACCCAGAAAAAGCCAGAGCCCTAGGAGTACCAGAAGGACCTTTATGGTCAAAGCTTCAACACGGCAATGAAGTCAAGCTTCCAAACGGGAAGATTGTTAAACCAGAAGACGTCATGGGTCCGCCAAGAAAGGGAAGAAAAATAGTTTATACTGGGGACACTAGACCATTTGATGGTTTAGCGGATTTTGCGTCAAATGCTGATCTGTTAATTCATGATGCCACTTTGGATGATAAACTGGCTGAAAGAGCCTATGAGGATGGGCACTCAACTCCAAGCCAAGCGGCGGAAACCGCTGAAAAGGCTAAAGCTAGACTGCTGGTTTTAACGCATATAAGTGCGAGATATGAAGATCCAAGGATGCTCCTTAGACAAGCGAGAAAAATTTTCAAAAACACTAGAATAGCCGAGGATTTCATGAAAATTGAAATTCCGCTACCAGAAGGCTGAATCATTTAAGCATTTCTTTCAACTTTTGAACGCTTTCAGCAACATTCTCAACAGACTCCACAACCACAACCTTGTCATAGGATATTTCCCGCAGCAGCCTTGCAAACCCATGCCAGTCCACTGTTCCGTAGCCTATACCAAAATGCAAGTCGTTCCTTCCGTCGTTGTCGTGGGCGTGGATGTGCACGATTTTATCTGCAAACATTTTTAGGAACTGTTCTGTCTGCCCATTAATGTTTGAATGTCCAATATCTAGGGCTAAGCCTATAGGCTCTGAAACTTCACTGTAAAATTTTTCAAAGTCTTTGACGCCTTTCATTAGGAATGGGTATGGTTCAGGAACATTCTCTATAGCTATTTCCAAACCATAGTCGCTGGCAATTTTATAGAGAAGCTGCGCAGTTTTTAGGTTTTGTTTCCAATCCTCGCCGGGATAAAACATGCTCACACCAGTTTTTAATCCTGGATGGAAAACCCAAACGTATGCCTCTAAAAGGCTTGCCAGCTTCATGGAATTTTCCAGCCGTTTAAGCATGGCTTTTAAAATGCTGTGTGACGGTGAGGCTATGTTTATGTCGGCAAATGGTGCGTGAACAGAGAACTTCATGTTGTAAGTTTTCCCTATATCCATAAGTCTCGTAACTCTCTGCTCGTCTAAAGCGTGGAGACCGTCGTCTACAATTTCTATGTGGCTGGCATTTATGTTTGTGATTTCTCTTACCATTTTGTTGAAGGGTTCGCTTAGTAGGTGGAGGGTTGAAACTCCGATTTCTGGTCTGCTCAATGTTTTCATCCCGATTCTTTTAGATTTATTTCCATGCGCTTTTCTTGCTTATAACTGCTGGCTTGTTGTTCTTCTGGTTTGCTTTTAATATGGATTTTTAGTGAGTAAATTATATATTCGATTTTGTGGTCATAGCTGGTAACTACTAATGGTGGTAATTTCGTGCACCTACCAAAAATGGATGGTGCAACGGAATGTCTAAAAACACTTTTAAGCCCCTAGACGTCGGCAGAGTCATGATTTTTAACAAAGACCAGAAAATATATGGGCTTGCGATAGAGGCGAAAGTTGAGAAGGGAAACTTAAGAAAACTAGCAGAAGTGGCTGAAAGCCTAGACATAACAGTACGCTACATCCAATTTTCCATGAATGAAGCCCATAAACCCACAGTTAACGCACTCGCCTTCCTAGACTTTTCAAAAGCGAGAGCTACGCCAGAAGAAGCCCTAGAAATAATCCTTAACAGCTACGACTTTGTTAAGAACGCGAAAATAATAAAGCCCTGT
>JAVZJU010000011.1:0-27230 GCA_038870595.1 Bathyarchaeia archaeon | reverse complement strand
CTAAAACGCCATCAGTTCCCTTAAGCCCAACCCTCCCACCCATACCAGCAATAGGATTAACAATAAAGCCCATTTTCATAATTATCGAATACAAAGTTTCGCCGGCAACCTATAAACCATTTTGAAACACAAGATGTATTCCTCATGTTTAGGCATCTTTATATCCTCTTGCACGTGAAATTGGTTTTATGAGATTAAAAGCGGTTTTCTTCGATTTATACGGTACTGTAGCTTTTTTAGAAAAGCCTTTGAGCGGTCGTTTTGTTTCAGACTTTCTAGTATCCCGCGGCTATGAGGTTTATCCTCAAGCTTTGGATGCTGCTTGGCACTATGTGTCTTTTGTTGATTATCCAAAATTTGGGTTTGAATCGTGGGAAATGTGGCTTAAGCAGGTTTGCAATAGGTTGGGCGTAAATGTAGACAACAAAACCATTAAGGAGTGGAGTAGCCTTTACAAGGAAGAAAACTGGAAGCTTTACCCAGATGTTGCGGACGCCTTTAACATGGCAAAAATGCTGGGGCTTAAAACAGCGATTGTCACGTCCATAGCTAAATTCATGTATATAAAAGCGTTAAAACCAATCCTTGACAAAGTAGACTTCCTGGTCGACGCGTTTACATTTCACTGCGAAAAATCTAATCCCAAAATTTACCGCGAAGCTCTTAAAACTTTGAAGATAAGACCAGAACAAGCCGTTATGATTGGAGATGAAGAGGATGTTGACATTCTCTTACCAAAAAGGCTAGGCATGCGCGCAATCTTTCTCGACAGAGCTGGAAAATTCCAAAAATTATTGTTTGAGGTTGAACCAGACGCCATAGTCAACAATTTAGTGGAAGCCATCCGGATTGTTGAAAACTGGATTGTGTCTAGGGATGAGTTGCTAAATATGTGATAGTTTGTTGATAAGTTCAGTAAGATTTCTAATGTAAATTTGGCCTATCCCTAGTGTACCATGCAATCCTTTGCGGTCTATGAGTATTGGGTATATACCAACGGACTCTGGTCCAACAATGTCCCATCTTGGGTCATCCCCAACAAAAACACTTTGTTGAGGAAGCGCATCCAGCCTTTGCAACGTATATTCAAAAATTTGTTTTGCAGGCTTTCGCCATCCCACATCCCTACAAAACACGATTGCGTCAAAGTATTTGCTAAGTCCAAGCTGTTTTAGATGTTCCCTCCAAAGGTTGGCGGGGCTTCCCCATGTTGTGTTGGATACTACCGCCATCTTATAACCCTTTGACTTCAACTTTTCGAGTGTGGGCAACGTGTCTTTGTAACGTTGTGCCCTTGCAAATATGGGCTGCATGAAGCATCTGCAAAGTGCCATGATGTCACAAGGCTGAGTCAAACTGTCGAGTTGGAAGATTCGGGTTAGCCGCTCTTCTAATGGTCTGACCCGATAATCGCTGGATTCGTAATTCTCTGCCTCTACTTTACGCCAAATATCCTCTGTAGAAATGTGAAGAGCATATTTTTCCGCGAGACAATCCTGTATCTTAGTAATAGCTTGCCTCAAAACAGCTTCAAATTCATGCCTTTCAAAATAATAGACCAAAGTGTTGCCAAGGTCAAACAGCACAATGTTTCTCACGTAAACTCATCTTTTGCAATCTTTTTGCGGTATGAAATTAGCTTTACTCATAGTTTATTCTTTTCCTCTCTGCGCCAATAACATCACTGTAAGTTACATAGCACTATAAGGCAAAGGCTCAAAGTTTAAGATTAAAATTCACGAAATGAATAACATGTTGCGTCTTTAGGTGCACAGGAAGCGTTTGTTATGAGCGAAGATGCTATTAAAGAGTATTATTCTAAAGTTGGTTTGAAAGAGTGGAGAAGACTCATAAGAGACCCCTACCACCGGCTAGAATTCGACACAACCATGCATTTTCTCAGAAAATACCTGCCGCCAAAGGGTTTGGTGTTGGATGCTGGTGGAGGGCCCGGAAGATACACAATTGAGTTGGCAAAATTAGGATACGATGTTGTTTTACTTGATTTAACGCCTAAATTATTGCAGATTGCAAAGAACCAGATTAAGAGGTCTAAAGTCGAAGGGAAAGTTAAACAGATTCAAGCTTCCATCCACGACCTTTCCATTTTCAAAGATGACACATTTGATGCTGTGCTCTGCTTGGGAGGAGCGTTAAATCATGTCACATGTGAAGAGCATAGAGAAAAAGCAGTTGATGAATTAATCAGAGTTGCAAAGAGCGGCGCTCCAATCTTTGTTTCTGTAATAGGCAGATTGGCGGTATTAATTAATGCTATAATCTATTGGCCTCACGAAATGGAGAATAGTAGAATTTATCAGCATATATGCGAAACCGGGGATTACCATGGTATCCAAGGAGTTTATACAAAATGGTACGCTGGTAAAAAAGCCATTTTTCCGCCGGCCCACTTCTATCTAGCAGAAGAATTAGAGAAATCGTTCAGAAAAAGAAATGTTAAAATTTTAGAGATGGTCGGCCTTGAAGGCCTAGCAACACGTCACCAGAAAGAAATAAACAGACTTTTCAAGAAATACCCCAATGCTTGGAAGAACTGGCAAGAAATTCACCTAAAAACCTGTACACATCCAACAGCGGTTGGCATCAGTGAGCATTTCATGATAATCTGCAAGAAATAAGCACTTTGTCGCTTCCGCAAACGACTTAAGCATTAAACGCTAATGAGGTTTAAACGAGAAGAATGAGAGTTATAGCCGACCTCCACATTCACGGGCGGTATAGCCGCGCCACAAGCCAAAAAATGAGCATCGAGGAAATCGCCCGTTTTGCAAAAATTAAGGGCTTAAACCTTGTTGGCACTGGAGATTTCACCCATCCTAAATGGCTTAAGGAACTGCAAGAAGCATTGGTGGAGGAAGCTGGAACTGGTCTGTATAGAGCTGCTAAGAATCTAGAGCTCCCCGTTTATTTTATGCTGACAACTGAGGTCAGTACAATATTTACTTTTGAAAGCGATGTAAAGAAGATTCATCATGTTATACTAACGCCAAGCATGGAAACAGCAGTTCAGATAAATGAGCGCCTTGCCAAGTATGGCAATTTATCGATTGATGGGAGACCAACCCTTGACATGTCTGCTCCGCAACTTGTTGAGGAGATTATGGAAGTTTCAGAGCATAACATGGTCTTTCCAGCCCATGCTTGGACGCCTTGGTTCAGCATCTTTGGAGCCTTCAGCGGCTTCAACAGCGTTGAAGAGTGCTACCAAGACATGGCAAAACACATTTACGCTCTCGAAACTGGATTGTCGTCAGACCCGCCTATGAACTGGCGTCTAAGCAAACTCGACAAATTCACATTGGTTTCAAATAGTGACAGTCACAGCTTCTGGCCATGGCGCATGGGAAGAGAAGCCAACGTTTTTGAGCTGAAAAGCCCATGCTACTGGGAAATCGTTGGCGCCATCAAGAGCAAAGACAAAGCAAAGTTTAAGTTCACAGTTGAAACAGACCCCGCCTATGGAAAGTATCATTGGACCGGACATAGGAATTGCAACATTTCACTTTCGCCAAAAGAGGCCATTAAGCTTGGAAACATTTGCCCGGTTTGCCGTAAAAAACTGACCAAGGGCGTTGAACAGAGGGTTGAGGAACTTGCAGACCGCCCAGCCGGGTTTAAGCCTGAAAATGCTATAGGATATTTGCACTTGCTGCCCCTTTCAGAAATTATTGCAACAGTTTTAGATGTTGATTCTCCATCAACCCAACAGGTTTGGGGCATTTATAATAAGTTGGTTGAGAAGTTTGGGGATGAATATTCGGTGCTCATTGATGCGCCTAGAGAAGCTTTAGAATCGGTTGTAAATGGGAAAGTTGCAGAGGCCATAATTAGGGTTAGGGAAGACAGAATTAAGGTTGTGCCGGGATACGATGGGGTTTATGGTCGCCCAATAATTTTTGGGGATGAGGCTTCGGCTGCGGAAAGTGCTTCGGGAAAAGTTCAACAGTTGAATCTTACCGATTTCATGTGATGGTTTTTCTGATGTTTTTGTTGTGTATGTGTGTTGGACGTGTGCACAACAAAGCTTATTAAGTCGCAATACACACGATACAATTGATTTCCATGAACGCCACAATAAACCAGCAAACATACAAAGAAAACGAAAAAATCTGCAAGATAATCGACCGTGTCATGAGGCAAGTTTTTGGCGATGAGGCTACACGCCTAATCTATCGCTATTTAGAGAGCAATTATTCTGTTAGACGAAATGAGATTGCCGATAAAATTGATTTGTTTGCAAAGGGACTTGAAGATTTCTTACGATCTGGAGCTTATGTTATTGAGCGGAAGATTTTGGAGGACATATACTCAAGTTATGGGCTGCTCCGCCGAATCGAATTAGAGAAGATTCGAGAAAGCGACTTCGCAAGTCAAGTTAAACTTCTCATGAGAAAAACGTAAGATTCCACTTTTGCAAACTTGTTTTTGTAGGTAATTTTTATTAGCACCATTTTCGTGATTATCATCCCCTAAAAGCTACTTTAGGAAGGGGGATGTTGAAAGACACTCTGGCCGAAGTTGTTAGCGTGGCTGTTGATAAATTTGGTGCCGAGTATGTGGAGGTGCGTGCGCAGAAACTTTTCAAGACTATGCTTACCCTTAAAGAGGAAAGGGTTGAGGCAACCAAAGAGGGTATTGAGAATGGCGCTGCCATAAGAGTGCTTGTTAATGGGGCATGGGGTTTCGCATCTACATGCTCGCTTCACACTAAAGCTTTGGTGAATGTCGTTTCTGAAGCTTGCAGAATGGCTAAAGCCACCAGCCAAAAACTCAAAAGTCCAATAAAACTTGTTGAAGGCAAAGCCTTCGAAGATTGTGTTTCCGCAAAGCCCAAAAAAGACCCTTCAAACATCTCAATAGAAGATAAGATTAAAATAACTTCAACTATTGCAGAAGCGGTTTTAAGATATGATCAGCGCGTTAAGAGCTGCACAGTAGACTATTTAGACTTGGCTGGGACAAGCTATTTCCTAAACAATGAAGGTGCATACATTGAACAAGATAAACTCTATGTTTGGTCAAGAATTCTTGTTATTGCGAAAGAAGGCGAAGTTTTCACATTTAGTCGTGAAGAAATAGGCTCGACAAGCGGCTACGAGATCTTTGATGTGGAAGCTCCAGAAGCTGTTGGAGAAAGGGCTGCAAAAAGAGCCATAGAACAATTGAAGGCTAAAACTCCAAAAGGCGGCATTTTTCCAGTAGTTTTAGGTCCAAACGTTGTTGGAGTTTTTGTCCACGAGGCTTTTGGTCATTTGGCTGAGGCGGATTTAACGTTGTCGGGTTCTGTTCTTATGAACAAGCTTGGTAAGAAGGTGGCGTCTGAAGTTGTCACAATTTATGATGATGGAACCATTGAAGGAGCCTTTGGCTCTTTCAAATATGATGATGAGGGTGTCCTAACCCAAAAGACACTATTGGTTAAGGATGGCGTCGTTGTTGGACTTATGCATAACCGTGAAACAGCACAAAAATTCAGTGCTAAACCAACTGGTAATGCAAGAGCCGAAGACTTTCGCGTGGAGCCGATAATACGAATGCGCAACACTTTCCTAGCACCAAGAGACCACTCTTTTGACGAGCTTATTGAAGGCATAAAATTTGGATACTACTTCAAAAGCTTCAGAGGGGGACAAGCAAATCTAGACGGCACATTTCAAGTTGGGATTCAAGAAGGCTATGAAATAGTTAACGGCGAAGTCGGCGAACCAGTGCGGAACGCCTCAATAAGCGGGAATACACTTGAAACATTGCATAAGGTGGATGCCGTTGGAAAAGACTTTGAACTATGGCCTGGAAGATGCGGTAAGGGTCAAACGGCATTTGTTTGCGATGGTGGTCCGCATATAAGGGTTAAAGGGGTGTTGGTGGGTGGCAGTGCTTAAGGAAGAAGAAATTGTTAGTTTGGCTGAGGCTGCTGTGAAATTTGCACTTAAACATGGGGCTGATGAGGCTGAAGCCTTTGCATATCAAGGCCTCACAACAGCTGTGACTATTGAAAGGGGACAGATTTCAAAAAGTTCAAGAATAATTGACCAGGGACTTGGAGTTAGAACAGTTGTCAGTAGGGCGGTTGGTTTTTCCTACACAAACATTGTTGGGAGCAAAACCGCAATTGAAGAGGTGGCTCTAAAATCTTTTAAATCTGCAAAGGCAAGTAAGCCGGACAAGGATTGGCAAGGCTTTCCATATAAAAAATCCTACGTCAATGTAAGAGGCACGTTTGACAGTACCGTTTACGAGTCATCTCCAGAGGATTTAGTTAAACTTTCCTCTTTAATGTTGGGGGCTGCTGAAAAGACTGATGAACGTGTCTTTCCAATAGAGGGCGGAACTGGCGCCTCTTACCTCTCACGGGCTGTTGTAAACTCAAATGGCGTAATGGGCTTTGATTGTGGAACAATCATCGAGTGCAGTTTGGCAACCGTAGCCCATGAAGGCGGCGAAGTAACACCTGTATGTTTTGAGTTTAACGCCGAGAGAATTTACAAAATAGACCCAGAGTGGGTGGGCAGAGAAGCTGCGCGTCTTGCGGCTTTGGCGCTAAGGGCTAAACGGGTGGAGACAAGAAATATGGAGGTTATTTTCGCTCATTTTGCCTTACAGCAGCTTCTCTATTACACCTTGATGGACGCTGTTAAAGCGGATTATGTGCAACGAAACCAGTCAGCTCTTAAAGGCAAGATTGGCGAAAAAGTCGCTTCTGAGGTTGTGACAATATGTGATGATGGCTTGCTTGAAGGCGGGCTCCGCACATGGAAGTTCGACGGTGAAGGCGTCCCACAGCAAAAAACCCTCATAATAGAGAAGGGTGTTTTGCGCAACTTCGTCTACGATAATTATACTGCCAAAAAAGAGGGGAGGGAAAGCACTGGAAACGCCTTTAGAGCTGGCTATTTGTCTACGCCGAATGTTGAAACAACAAATTTCCACTTTGAAGCTGGGGAAAAGTCTCCAGAAGAGCTTATAGGCGAGGTTGATGAGGGGCTTCTTGTCTACTCATTGCAGGGAGCACACAGCAGCAACCCCGCGAGCGGGGAGTTCTCTGTTGTGGCAACTCCTGCGTGGAAAATTGAGAGAGGCAGAGTAATCCATCCTGTTAAGGGTGCCATGTTGGCTGGCAACGTTTTCGATGTCTTGAAGAACATTTCAGATTTGGCGAATAATGAGAGGAAAATTGGCTCGCTTGTTACGCCTTGGGTTCTTGTGGAAAACGTTAAAGTTATCGGAAAGTAAAATAACCTAAACCCTCAACTATCTCAACCAAAATGGGGCTGAAAGTGTTGAAAGCGAACATCCGACAGCGCCTAATCAAATTTAACACGCCTCGTAGAACGGTTCAGTTTCTATCCTTCATATTCTTCAGCGCCATGGTCTTTAATTTAGGCTCGCTGCCTATATTGCTCCCCGTGTTATGGACTTGGGGTTATCAGCCAAACACTGTTGGAGACGCTTTCACGGCACTACAGTTAATGTTCAGTGGGTGGGAGCGCTTGACAGTAGCTTTCCCGTTACTCGCAGTTGCGTCCTTCCTATTGGTCGGCATTTTGATTGGCAAATCCCTCTGCGGTTGGGTTTGCCCCTTCGGCTTCATCCAAGACTTAGTAGGTTTTCTTAAAATGAAGAAAACAGAGGTTTCGCCCAAAACCCACAAAAGCATGGCTTTGGTGAAGTACTTTATTTTAGGCATTGTGCTTTTCATTAGCCTAACATTTTCAGCTGCTAAGCTTGCGAAAGTTCAAAGAGATTATGAAAGGGCATTGGGCATATTTGCCTACGCTCCATTCAGTGCCATAAGTCCAGCTGAAACCTTGTTTTCGCTGTTGCCGAGAGGGATTCAAAGTTTTTCAATTGAGATTATAGAGAAGCCAGTTTCAGATGTTTTATCGCGAGTTTTGGATTTGCCCCCTCTTTTCTGGGTCCAATTGTTCATTCTTATAGCTGTTCTCGTTTTGGCTGCTTATGTTCCGCGAGGGTGGTGCAGATATCTATGCCCCCATGGCGCGATAATGGCTTTTCTAAACAAGTTTAGCTTTCTTGGTTTGCGAAGGGATCCAGTGAGATGTGTTAAGGGGGAATGCAGAGAATGTGTCAAGGCTTGTCCCATGATGGTTCCAATTTTGGAGCTTCCATGGGAGAAGTTCAGCGACCCAGAATGTATTTACTGTTTGAAGTGTTCTGACGCTTGCCCGCATAAGGCGATTAGGCTTAAGTACCCGTAGCTGCTGCTAAGCCCAAAAAGTCTTTGAATATTCGCCTAAAACACTCTCGTACACCTTTTTTGTTTGCTGGCTTATCTTTTCCCAGTTATAATTTTCAATAACCTTCTGGTAGGCGTTTTCCCTCAACTTATTCGCCAAATTCTCGTCAAGCAAAACTCTTGTGATTCCCCATGCCAGCGAGTCCGGATTATTCGGGTAAACCTTAATGCCAGTCACGTCGTGCTCTACTATTTCTGACAAGCCACCAGTATCAGAAACTACAACGGGGCTTTTAGCCGCCATCGCTTCAAGCGCCACAATTCCAAACGGCTCAAATAAGGATGGGACAACTGAAACGTCGGCGTATTTTTGCAGAGTCCGTAGCGTTCTATCATCTACGAAGCCTGTAAACATAACTTTATGCGCTAGTCCTATTTTTCTGATGTGTTCTGATAGGGATTGTTGCATGTATCCGTTTCCAACTATCACGAATTTTGCGTTCACTTTTTCCAGGACTTTTGGCACTGCATTGATAAGAACGTGTATGCCCTTCTCATAGACAAGTCGTCCAACAAACAATACAATTTTCTCTTCTGGCAAGGCGAACCGCCGCCTAAACTGGTTTAAGTCAACGTCGCTCTTTCCATATTCTTTTGTGTCCACGCCATTTGGAATCATTATAAGTTTGTCTTGTGGAAGCCCGAAAACCCATTTCACATGGGAAACCATGTAGTTGCTGCAGCATATAACCCTCCAAGCCTCATAGGTAAGCCACGCCTCTGTTTCATGAATCATCCTCTCATAGTCGGAGTGAATGCCGTTCCGCCTTCCATATTCGGTAGAGTGAATCGTCGCCAAAAGAGGTCTCCTAAAAACGTGTTTTAAGCCGATCCCAGCATTTGCCACAAGCCAGTCGTGGGCGTGAAAAATGTCAACTCCGCCTAGCCCCTTAACAATGGAGGCTGCCTCCTTCTGCATGTTCATGTTCATCAAGTAAACCCAGCTTGCAAAATCCGGCGAAGGGTTCTTGTAAGAATCAATTCTGTAAACTTCAACTCCATCTAGTGTCTCATGCTGGGGCGCTCCTGGAAAATCACATGTGACAATGTAAACTTTTACGCCGTTTTTTGCAAGGCTCTTTGATAAGTAATATACGTGGGGTGAGATTCCGCCGATGATTCTTGGCGGGAACTCCCATGTAAGCATCATAACCCTTAACGCACCGGGCATTTCTATGAACCCCCCTTGAGGCCTTTGTAAACTTCTAAAATTGATCTAAACCATCGTTCGGACCCAGGCTTGACAACTTTTATTTTTGTTTCTGGAACCTTGTAGATTCTGACAGCTTCGCTAGCCATCCATTCGGATTTTACAAGAACTCTGCTTGCTTCATACATGCCCAGCCACTCAATGCTCTTAATAGCCATATTAAACGGCGAGTTTGCTCCGTGAGAGCGGTGATCCTCCAAACTCTCAACAGAATATACAAAGGGAATGTTAAACGCCTTTTTCAAAGTGACTGCTGCTGGGATAAAATGCCAGTCCTGTGCATCTAGGAGATCTATGTGTCCACCCAACTTATAGTAGATGTTGGCGGCGACCCTCTCCACTTCTTGATTTAAGGTCAAAACCCATGTGAGAACGCTTATGTGGGTTTTAACGGGGTTTGTCACCCTATATGTTTTGATGCCATTTTCTTCAAATTCCCCAGTCATATAATCATGATAGGTAACAACATGCGTTTCAATTCTGTTTTTGGCGAGCTGCACCACCAACTCCTTTACATAATCAGCAAGTTTCCCAACAACTCTTGGCGGGTATTCCCATGAAAAAATTATTACTTGCATTTGCTACCGCCGACTAAGTGAAAAGCGCACAGACCTTGATTATTCCCCTTCCCGTGAGATAGTACCACTTTTTCCCTTGATCATCGGCGAAACTTTCCACATAACCCTCACATCCATAACCATCCAGGATCCTTTCAACTTCCGCCACGTCCAACTGTAAAACAAGGGCAAGTTCCTCACTTTTCCTAGCCAAATCCGGAGCTGTAGCGCATAGGTTATGAAGCGTTTGCAGAACTTTCTCAGAGATTGGAAGCTCCTCCCTCAACGGTTTCACCTTCAAAGCCTAAAACATGCCTTAGGCGTTTTCTATTAAGAGCTTGCGTATGCTTAAAAGTATTCCGTCACAGCCTTCAGCTGCCGTGACAAATCATCAGACCTTTCTTTTGCGGCTGTAGCCAAAGCTTTTCGCAAAGCTTGCCCCTTAAGCTTTGAAAGCCTAATCTCCTTGAATTTTTCTGCTAAAAACTTATCGTGAAGCGAATGTTCAGCCCACCTTTCAAAGTCGCCCCGGCTGTTGTGGAATTCTATGGACTTTAACTCTGCCTTTTTTAGGGCTTTGATGAACCCTTTGAGACTCCAAGCCATCACTCCAGTATAATTTTCCGCCCCCACACCTTTGTAGAATAAGAATGGCTCATTGGCTGTTATCGTCGCTAGACGGAGGCGGTTCTCAAAGTCAAGGACCGTCGCTTGAGCTGTTACATAGGCGTCCGCTGGAGTGTTAAAGGGACTGAAGTAGGAGTGGACTTCGCCCGGGGCTCCGCCAGCTGTGAACATGTAGTATAAGTGGTCGCTTGTTTGGAAGTAACGCCATATCATCAGAAAATCTCTGTCTTCTGACTCTTTAACAATTGGTTCAAGTCTCCTAACAGACGTGTAATAAGCCCATTGGAAAGTGTTTCCAAGCCAGCAGCTTGCATCCCTTTCCAAGTCAGCCCATGAAACCGTTCCGCCAAGCTCTGGCACATCAATTTCTCCAACAGGCTCATATTTTTCAATAACTTCCGATGGTGTTGCCATGCGGAGATGCCACCACTTCAAAATTTCCCTTGGCAGATGCCTCAAAAACTCATGTATGCCCGTTTCTGGCCAGTGGTGCTCGCCGAAGGTTTCGTAATCTGGAAATATGCTTATGCAGTTTCCTGGTGTGACTGCCAGCCAGCTTGCGTACTTATCGGCTGTTAGGGGCCACTCGCTCCACCATCTTGCGGAAAACCTAAAGCCTATATCGTCTGTCAGCTTGTAATTTCTGAGGAGCACCTTGATTTTTCCGCATCCTTTTGGCTTATACAAGTAGTTAGGCGACTTTTCACGGAGTATTTTTTCCGTTCCTTCTGTGAATATTCCAGCAAAGCCCAGTTCTTCGGCTGTTTTGGCAATGGCGTTATTATATATTAGTTCGGTGTTTTCGAAGACGCGCGGCGTATAGCCCAGCAAGTCTTTCACCGCTTGCCTATGCATTTTTATCTGTTCAATAAATTCCTCTTTTTCCGGGTATAGACTCGCTAGAGAATGATAGTATGTTTGGTTTAGAAATTCCACGCAACCTGTTTCTGCAAGTTGTTTGAAGGATTCTAGCAGGTCTTTGTTAAACATTTCACATTGTTCGAGAAAAGTCCCAGAAATACTGAAGGAGACTTTTACCTGTTTTTTCTCCCATTTATGCTTGTCTATTAAGTCCAGCAGTATTTGGTTTGATGGGAAGTAACATTTTTTGCACGCCCTTTCAAAGATTTCCCTGTCCAGTTCGTGGTTGAAATAATAGTTAAAGAGCTCCTCCTTTTTTAGGCGTTTAAAGAGCTTGTTTTCCCAAAAATAGTTCTTCCTTAATCTGTGGGGCTGATGCACTTCAAACACGAAAACTATGTCCGTCAACCTTTTTGCCTCTGTTCTCTTTTGTTATTGTTTTGCTTATGCCTTATTTCTGTTTGCCAAGTTTAGATTGGATTCGGATTTTGAATTCATAACTTATTTATCCTTTACATGGTTTCATTTTCTAAAGCAATGGTGAATGATGTGTCGATTGAAAAAATTAGCATTGAGAGTCGCCAAGAATTGGGGCAGATGATAGTCAATGAAATAAACATAGTTGAAAAGGGTTTAACCGTGATTTGCAACAATGTTCCCATAAACGACAAAACCACTCTGGACGTTTTGTGCCACGACAGCAACGGTCAGCTTGTAATTCTTCAGTTGAACGTTGAAGAGGACGACGCCATGCTTCTTCAAGGGCTTCAAAGCTTTGACTATGTTGACAAGTTCAAGTCCTTCCTGAAGGCTACGTATAACAAGCACAAAGTTGACGATAAGGAAAAGCCAAGGCTCATACTGATTGCGCCAAGCTTTTCAGACGCTGTTAGACGGGCTGTTGAAAGCATGAAGGGCATACGCATAGACCTATACGAGTGGGAGTACCTAAAACTTGGAGATCATAGGGGTCTCCGCCTCCAACCCATTTTTACGTGGAAATCCGTTGAAAAGCCGAAAGAGGAAAAGCCTCCAGAAAAAAAGCGCGAACCAAAAGCAGTGAAGAAAAAAGAGCCGGAAAAAGAACAGCCGTCGCCGCCGCAGCCACCAGCGCCGGAAAAGCCGAAAGAGGAGCCAAAACCTGAGCCTGAGCCTCCTAAACCCGCGCCTGTAAAGGAGACGCCACCGCCACCTCCAAAGTTGCCGGAAAAGCCGAAAGAGGAAGAGCCTAAAAGGAAACTGAAGCTTTTCTAGAGCCGCCATCTACTCTTCCTTGTTTGGAAACTGTAGGTCAAACGCTTTTGGATGGTTTTAGTTGAGGATAGGCTTTTTTGTCTGGGAGTATCCTCCGGCTCTTGTGGGTGGTTTAGGCACATACGCCGAATACATTACCCGCGAATTTGTAGCCATGGGCAACGACGTGACTGTTTTCACGCTTAATCCTGGAAACCTAAAGACCAGAGAGATTATAAAAGGCGTTGAGGTTCATAGACCGCTGATTGCGGATGCAAGCAACGTTTTTCCCATGTTTGTTATAGACGACTTGAAAAAGTGGGGCACGAACATACGCCTATTCAACGACATTTTCATTTACAACGTTTTAAGCGCCACCAAATTTATCAACAGCATGCTAAAGAAAGAAGGATGCCTCTATGATGCCGTCTGTGTCCACGATTGGCTAAGCAGCATAGCTGGAATTATTATAAAAAATGAAACGAAAGCTCCCGTTGTTTTCCATGTCCACAGCACTGAGTGGGGAAGGAGCGGCGGCCAAGGCTCAGAAGTTGTCTCATATCTCGAGTCGGCTATGGCGCAGAGAGCAGACAGAATAATAACCGTTAGCCACGCCATGCAAGAAGACCTAGTCCGTCACGGTTGGCCTAAAGCGAAAATTAGTGTTGTTTGGAACGGTGTTGACCCGGAGCGTTACAATCCTAAAAAGTGTAAGCCGGAAGAGGTTGAGGCAATTCGAAGCAGGTATTGCATTAAGTCCGATGAGAAGATGGTTCTTTTTCTTGGAAGGTTGACGTGGGTTAAGGGTGTGATAAACCTTGTTCAAGCAATGCCCATGGTTTTGACAGAATATCCAAAAACCAAGCTTGTTATTTTGGGCAAGGGAGAGCAGCAAAACGACATTGTTGAAGCTGCTGTTAGGCTTGGTATAAGCGACAAGCTGATTTGCAGATTCGACTTTGTGCCGGAAAAAGAGCGCATACTCCATTATGCCGCAGCAGATGTCTGTGTCTTCCCATCCACCTATGAACCCTTCGGCATAGTAAGCCTAGAAGCAATGGCCATGGAAAAGCCGATCGTTGTCGGCGCCCAAGGTGTTGTCGGCTTCAGAGAACAAGTTGTGCCTTTTGGACCGGACCAAAATGGTATTCATGTAAATGGCGGGAACCCAGCTGATATAGCGTGGGGGATAAAGGAGGTTTTATGCGACCCCGAAAGAGCCAGAAGGTGGGGCGAAAACGGCAGAAAAAGAGTGTTGCAGTACTTTACTTGGAGGAAGGCTGCTGAACAAACCTTGCAGATTTATGAAATGCTTCAGCACAGGCCGGAACACGATGAAGCCAGAGTTGTTGACTTGTTGGAAAAGCTAACTCAAAAATAAAATGGAAAGTTTAAGAGCTTCAAAGCTAAGGCTTGCGAACTGCCGCCTTTTCTAGGGCTACTACACCTGGAAGCTTCTTCCCCATTAGAAACTCTATTAGGGCTCCGCCGGCCGTACTTACATAGGATATTTTGTTGGATAGGCCCAACTCTTGAAGGGCGGCTATTGTGTGGCCTCCACCTGCTAGGGAGAAAGCCTTCGAGTTTGCAATTTCCTCGAAGATTTTTCTTGTTCCGTAGATAAATTCGCTGTTTTCGAAGACTCCCATTGGCCCGCTTACCACTATTGATTTGGCGTTACGTATTATTTTTGCATAGTTTTCAACGGTTTTTGCCCCGATATCAAATATCGGATAGTCTGTGGGAAGTTTTTCCACCGGAATTTCTTTTCGCTTTTTCTCCACTTCCACTGCCACGTCTGCTGGGACCTTAATTTTGTCCGGATACTTTTGCATAAGCTCTTTTATTCCGGGGGCAATTTCCATCAGTTTTTTCTCTTCTAGAAATTTCATGTTGGGCTTGCCTAGGTCGTATCCTTTTGCAACCATGAAAACATGGCCAACGACGCCGCCTGTCAGCACGTAGTCTGCTATCCGGTTGTCCAAAACATATTTTGAAATTTCTAGCGAGTCATCTGCCTTTGCGCCGCCTAAAACATAAACGCATGGTTTTTCGGGGTTTTCCAGCACTCTGCTTAGGGATTTTAGTTCCCTCTCCATTATTCTTCCAGCAACACTTGGCAAAACGGCTGTGAAACCAACCATTGAGACATGGGCTCTATGGGCTGCAGCGAAGGCGTCATTAACGAATATGTCTGCCAGTGGTGCCAGCGTCTTAACGAGCTCTGTTTTGGCATGTTCTTCCGGTGCGCCCTCCTTTGTTTCTCCAGCAAAGTTTCTGACATTGTCCAGGACTAGGATTTCGCCGCTTTTCAGCTCCTTAATCGCCTTTTGAGCTTTCTCTCCGAAGACATCGTCAACAAATTTTACTGGTTTTCCTAAGACTTTGCCTAAAATTTCAGCGTGCTCTTTTAACGGTATAAAGTCTGGGTCGCCTTTTCTCCCTTGATGAGCAATCACCACAACCTTTGCGCCTTTTTGGGTTAACTCTTTTATTGTTGTTTCGCCGTGCGCCCTAATCCTAGTGTCGTCAAGAACTTTCTTTGTTTCCGGGTCAACTGGAGAGTTAAAGTCAACCCTTACAAGAACCACTTTATTTTTAACGTCAACATCGTCTAGGGTTAAATATTTCGCCATACCCATTCCCTTCTAGACTTTCGGAACAGAAAAATAGAGGGTTGTTTAGTTTTAAAGTTTTATATTGGCTTTGCTAGAAACCAGCCTTCTTTCCGATGAGTTCTATGAGTTCAGTCATTCTGCAAGAGAAGCCCCACTCGTTGTCGTACCATGCCAGCACTTTAACAAGGTTTCCGGCCACAACCATTGTTGATAAGCCGTCAACTACGGCTGAATAGGATGTGTGGTTCACATCGCTTGAAACTATGGGCTCTTCAGTGTAAGCCATTATGCCCTTCAACGGACCTTCAGCCGCCTTCCTGAAGGCTGCGTTAACCTCTTCTTTTGTCACATCTTTCCCTAGAACAGCGGTCAAGTCAACTATTGAAACGTTTGGAACTGGCACGCGGAGGGCTATTCCGTCAATTTTTCCTTTTAGTTCTGGGAAGACTAGGGCTGAAGCTCTTGCTGCGCCAGTCGTCGTTGGTATTATGTTTATTGCGCCAGCCCTCGCCCTTCTCAAGTCTCTGTGGACAAGGTCCATTATGCGCTGGTCGTTTGTATAAGCATGTGCGGTCGTCATTAGTCCTGCTTTAACGCCGAAGTTTTCATGAAGAACCTTCACACATGGCACTACACAGTTTGTTGTGCATGAAGCGTTCGAAAGTATGTGGTGGTTGTTGTGGTCATATTTATCATGGTTCACGCCTATAACTATGGTTATGTCCGGATTTTCAGCCGGGGCTGATATCAAAACCTTTTTGGCTCCCGCTTGAAGGTGTTTTGCCGCATCCTCCCTTTTTGTGAACAAGCCAGTTGACTCCACCGCCAGATAAACGTCTAGGTCTTTCCATGGCAACTGCGCTGGGTCCTTTACGGACAGAACTTTTAACTCTTTTCCGTTCACCATTATGCTGTTGCCTTTAACCTGGATGTCGGCGTTAAACGGTCCATGAACCGAGTCGTATTTTAGAAGGTGTGCTAATGTTTTGGCGTCTGCCAAGTCATTCACAGCTACGAAGTCTATGTTTGCTTTTCTTTCGATGGCTGCTCTGTATAGAAGCCTTCCAATTCTTCCAAAACCGTTTATGGCTACCCTTATTGCCATCTAAATCACCATTCACGCTAAATTTCGGTTATTATTTGGAACCAGCTCTCTTAATTAATTTTCCGACGGAAATAAAAAGAAAGGTATGGGTTTTTAACGTAGTTTCATCAGAACCATTTCAGCAGCCAAAACTAGGGGCTCCCATGTCTCGCAGAGGGGCGGCGCATAAGCCGTATCCGCTTTTGCTAATTCTCGCACAGTCATCTGCTTTTGTATGGCAAAGGAAACAGCGTTTATGCGCTGGGTTACTTCCTCCCCGCCTATGATTTGTGCTCCAATGATGCGTTGTGACTCCTTTTCGACGACAAGCTTAACCTTTATTGGTAAGGCGCCCGGATAGTAATCCGCCTTTGTTTTGGAAGAGATTGTCCCGGTGACGGTTTCTATTCTTGCTCTTTGGGCTGCTGCCTCTGTTAAGCCTGTCACGCCCACTTGTGTGTCATAGAGCTGGGTCACAGCGGAGCCCAAAACACCAGTAAATAGTGCGTAGCCGCCAGCAGCGTTTATCCCCGCCACTTTCCCTTGTCTTACGGCCACCGTTCCAAGCTGCTGCAATGCTGGTCTCTGTGTGACAATGTGAGTGGATTCTGCGCAGTCACCCACAGCGTAAACATCTTCCATTCTTTCCATCTTTCCGTTCTGACGGAATGTTTCCATTCTAGCATTTGTTTTAATGGCTCTTGTTTCGCCTAGGGCTATTCCAGCGTCCACGGCAAGCTGAGTGTTCGCCCTGACACCAAAGGCGCTGACGAAAAGGTCTGCGTTTATTTGTTCTCCTCCAGCCACTATGCCCGTCACTTTATCTGTTCCAAGAAACTCTCCAACAGGTTTGTTGGTTAGGATTCGTATGCCCTTTTGCTCCAGCATTTCCTGAATCATTTTCGCTATGTCTGCGTCAAGCATGGCTGGCAAGACTTGGGGCAGCATTTCAACAACAGTCACTTTTAATCCCCTTTCCTGCAGGGCTACGGCTGTTTCCAAGCCTATGAGTCCAGCGCCCATTACAACGGCTGTTTTTGCGCCTTCACGGACCGCTTGGTCTATTCTTTGCCCGTCCTCTATTGTTCTCAAGGGGATTATCCCTCCTTTTTCTCTCCCCTTTATCGGCGGTGTAAATGCGCTTGCACCAGCGGCTATTATTAGGCTATCGTAGGGTATCTCCTCGGTATTTCCAGCCTTATCCACTGTTAAAACGGTCTTTTTGCCCGGGTCTATCTTTGTCACCTTAGTCTCTGTTTTTAGGTCTAATTTCATCATTTGGAAGTAGCTTGGCGGGAAAACGATGAGGTTGCTGAAGCTTGGTATGTGTCCACCTATAACGAAGGGCAAGCCGCACCGAGAGTATCCAGCATGTTTCTCATCAGTTATCAGGGTGATTTCCGCCGTGCGATCTGTTTTTCTAGCTGCTGAAGCAGCATCTACGCCTGCCGCATGCGCCCCAATTATTACTATGCGTCTTGGCAAGGGCTACTTCCCTTCTTTAATTAGGCTTTTATGCCACGCAACAGCCGCATTAAAATCCATTAGGTTTGCCAGCTCCGCCTGCAAGTTTGAAGGCTTTATAACCAGCAGCCAGCCTTTCCCATAGGGGTCTTCGTTCAAAAGCTCTGGTTTTGACTGTACTTCCGTGTTGACCTCCTCTATTGTTCCACTTACCGGCGCCACAAGATCCGAAACAGCCTTCACAGACTCCACCGTGCCATATGGCTCATTCTGCTTTGTAGTGGTTCCCGGGCTTGGCAGCTCAGCGTAAACGATTTCCCTAAGCTGTTTTTGGGCATAGTCCGTTATTCCAACACGCACCTTATCGCCTTCAATTTTAAGCCATTCAAAATCCTTCGAATAGTAGAGGCCTTCTGGAACATCGTATCCATCAACCTTAACCACGTCATTCCACCTCGCATGTAATTGATAACCTTTTATTTTTAAGCCTTTAAAGTTAAAAGTTTCTATCTTTAAGGAAAAATTAGCAACCGATATATAGACGTTGAACATTACACCCTCTTATCAGAGGTTGATAGTTTGCCTCAAAGAGTTGTTTGCCATCAATGTGGCTACGTTTTATACGAAGGCAGCGAGCTTAAACCTCCGGACGAAATTTTACATAAGCATGATGGTAAATGCCCCCACTGCGGCAGAAAACTTACCCTCATACCATTAAACGTTGAAGTAAAACCCATAAAATAACTTACCTTTCATTTTAGGGAGGCTTAACCCATGCGGAAAACTCAGCTTTATGAAATACATAAGAAAACCGCAAAAATGACGGAGTTCGCTGGATTCGAAATGCCCTTATGGTATAAGGGGATAACAGAGGAACATTTAGCGGTTCGCAACAGTGTGGGTGTCTTCGATGTTTCACACATGGGAAGAGTAATCATAACTGGAAAGGATGCAGTGAGCTTCTTAAATTATGTTATAACCAATGATGTGACAGCTTTAACGCCGAACAGCGCCCTCTACTCTGTCATGTGTAACGAAAAAGGAGGCATAATCGACGACTTCGTGGTAAGCCGCCTCGAAGAGGAAAAATTTCTACTGGTTCCAAACGCCACAAACAGAGAAAAGGATTTTAACTGGTTGGTTAAGAAGGCTGAAGGCTTCAACGTTGAAGTCGAGGATGTTTCGGATAAAGTGGCAATGTTCGCTGTTCAAGGACCAAACGCCGAAAAAACTCTACAGACAATCTGCATAGCAGATTTAAACAAAATTGAAAGATTCAAGTGTGCGACAGCTAAATTAGCAGATGTAGACGTCTTCCTTTCCAGGACTGGTTACACCGGCGAGGATGGTTTTGAAGTTTACGTGTGGAACGCGCCCATAGATAAGCCTGACAACGCCATAAACTTGTGGAACGCGATTCTTAAAGCCGGCAAGCCCTTCGGAATAGAGCCTTGTGGCTTAGGCGCAAGAGACACATTAAGGCTTGAGGCTGGGCTATGCCTATACGGTAACGACATAGACGAAAGCATAACACCATTAGAAGCCAGACTGAGCTTCGTGGTAAAATTCCAAAAAGACAGCTTCATAGGGAAAAGCGCCCTATTAAAGCAAAAGGAGGAAGGAATCGAGAAAAGACGAGTCGGACTACAAATGATTGAGAAAGGCATACCGAGACAAGGCTTCCAAATATACGATGAAAAAGGCGAAAACATAGGACAGGTGACAAGCGGAACCTTCTCACCACTGCTCAAATGCGGCATAGCAATGGCTTATATACAAACACCATACGCCCAAGAAGGAAACATTGTAAACGTCGAAATTCGCGGAAAAATGGCTAAAGCAAAAGTTGTGCCATTCCCATTTTATGCCACCGAAAAGTACGGATACAAAAGGAAGACAACTGCATAAAACTATTTAACCAACCGTAAGGAAAATAAAACACCTTCATAACCTTAATTCAAGAGCTGGAGCTAAAATGGAAACGAAAAGCACTTCCAAAAAAGAGCAAATAATTAACGCCATTAAAAGCCTTGGAAAACTCCGCCCAAAAATAAGTCATACATCAATAATGACTATTGCAGCTTTAACGCTAATACTTTTTATAGCCTTCACAGTACGTCTATTTCCAATGCGATGGGAAATAGACCCAACAACCGGCAAATCAAATCTTCTACTATCAGAGTTTGATCCATACTTTCAATACCGTTTCACAGAAAAAATAGTTAAAGATGGCTTTATCTCATGGGCTATAGAAAACGGAGGAGTGGGATGGATTGACCGGCAAAGATGGTATCCTCAAGGTTTCTATGTAGCTAAGTCCGCTTTTCCAGGGCTTCCAATGACCGCAGCCTTCCTCTACAAAATAGTTTCAATGCTAGGTGTAGGCATAGACCTAATGAGCTTCTGCGCCCTATTTCCTGCCATTATGGGAGCACTGGCATGTCTCGCCTTGTACTTCCTTGGAAAGGACATGGGCGGCAAACCAGTAGGCCTATTGGCCGCACTTTTCTTGGCCCTAGAACCATCTTATATTCAACGGACATCGGTGGGCTTCTTCGACGACGAAACCGTTGGGATACTAGCTTTCATACTTTTCATTTTCCTATTTCTAAGGGCAATCGATGAGAATAGGCAGATAGGCGCAACAGTTAAGTACGCACTTGCCTCAGGATGCACTCTTGGATACTTCTGCGCCAGCTGGGGTGCTGCATACTATCCAATAGGTCTCACAGCCCTCTTCACTCTAATATTGTTGTTAACTAGGAGGTATACTCGTCACCTTTTTTTGGCTTACAGCATAACCTTTGGGTTAGGACTATTCATAGCCATAAATGTTCCATACCTCTCTCCGACCTATCTTTTGACAAGCGCCGTATTATTAGTGGCTGGTGTTTTTGGCTTGCTCTTCCTCGCAGAGCTTTTAGAAGCGGTGACGAGGCGGAAATGGAAAGTATTTGTGGTGGTGGCTTTCATAGCCTTAATAATTGGAGTTTTTGCTGTTCTTTCGCTGGCAGGTTACATGCGGGGTATAACCGGAAAGTTTCTTTACGTTATAAATCCATTTGAACGTGAAGCATCTCCTCTTTACGAGTCTGTGGCTGAACATAGGGTATCAGCGTGGGGCTCAATATATTATGAATTTGGCGTTATGATAATCTTCTTCATCACTGGATTATTCTTCATTCTAGGGAACTTGAACAATAGAAACCTCTTCCTACTTGTTTTCGGTTTGACATCTCTCTATTTTGCATGTTCAATGGTGCGGCTATTCGTGCTTATGGCTCCAGCATTTAGCCTTTTGGCTGCCGTGGGGATAAGCGGGCTTCTGAAACCTTTTGTAACATTGCTGAAAGAGCCGCCAAGGATAAGTGTCAAGAGGAAGTTCGGGCTGGAGCGTGTTGGAAGGGAGTTCAGCGGCATGGCAGTATTTCTAATATTCTTGATGTTAATGGTGAACTTGGCTTTTCCAATGCCTAGAGTTTATACACAAGCTTACACGCCGACTACGATATCCGGAGGAAGCCTTTCAGTAGCGCCTCAGTATTTAAGTACGCCGGTGAAGGAGTGGATTGATATGCTATATTGGATGAGAACAAGATTAAGTCCAAATACTGTTGTGTGCAGCTGGTGGGATTATGGATACTGGATGACCGTATTAGGGAATGTTACATCGCTTGCGGATAACGCCACAGTAAATGGAACACAGATACAGAACATTGGCTTCATATTTATGGCAAACGAGACGCAAGCAATGAGAATGCTAAAACTTTACAACGCATCTTATATCCTCGTTTTCACAACCATTCGCGCTGACACGGGCGAGTGGGTGAGCGCTGGCGGTGATGAAGGCAAATGGGTTTGGATGGCGGCCATATCGGGAAAGGCACGTGACCGCTTTATAAGCAATGGCTTCATTCCAGCAGATGAAATGTGGAATGAAAAACTTGACGATGTTAGAACAATGTTTGGAAACCTAACCCTCGGAACAGATTGGCATGATAGCAATGAAAATGGATATTACGATAGTAGTGATTACACAAGCCCATCGCCTAAGGGGCAGAATGCAACTATTTACAAGTTGATGCGGTATGCTGTTGAAAGTTGGAAGCAAAGGCACGGCAAGGGCGGTTCAACAGTTGAGTTGCTCTACTTTACGCCAGAATATATTGCTGGCTTGGATAATGATGGAAGCAATTATGGCGGTGTTGTTCCACTTGTTTGCCTCTACAAAATTAACTGGGAAAAATATTACAGTGAACATCCAAGCGGGTAAGGGAGAAACTCTTGTTTCCAAAGGTTCCAGATCAGCATAAACCTAGCAAACCATTGGTTCCGACGGGTTTAGGTGTCATATATGTCGTGATAAGCGCAGCTTATCTTTTCTTTCTACACGCCTTCGGATTTGACGTTGGCGGTGTTTCTCCAGCTTTAACCTTGGCTGTTTGCATATTGTTTGGTGGTTTTATGGGTTTGCTTGACGACTGGATGGATTTGCGTTGGCGTTACAAGGCTTTCTTTCCACTGGTGGCAGCTGTTCCCTTGATGGCTTTAGCTTATAGGATGGGTATTGCCCGCACGGCTATTACGCTTCCATTTTTAGGAACCATCAATTTTGGCGTATATTATTTCTTTGTTTTGATTCCGCTGATTGTGACGGTGGTTACCAACACTGTTAACCAGTTAGGTGGATTGAACGGTTTAGAAACGGTTTGTCCCGCCATTATTTTGGTTGGGCTTATGGTGGCTTCTGGGCGAAATGCAGTTTTGTTAACACTTCCTTTGGCTGTTTGGCTTGTGCTTGCCTTTTTCAATTTTCAAGGGAAAATTTTTGTTGGTAATACTGGCTCCTTCGCTATTGGGATTACTTTGGTGGCTTTTGCAATAATTTCAGATGTGAAATGGTGTTTGCTGATTTCGCTCATACCCTACATAATTAACTCCGCGATGATTTTGTTAAATTATTTCTTTTTTCGAACCAAAGCGAATGTTTCTTTCGATGGAAAGAGGCTTTATTCAGACCATAGGAGAAGCTTGATAACGCTTATTACTTATAAGAGGCCTATGACTGAGCGGCAAGTGGTTGTTATTATAGCCTTTTTGGTTGCTGTTTCAACTTTTTTCGCTGTTTTTGCTCAGCTGTTTCTGTTTTAGGCTGTGTGTAACAAAACGCTACACACAAAAGGCAAAAATTGGTTTAAGATGAGCCTTAATCACGGAGGTTGTTAAGGAAAAGCCGAATTCGGCATATAGGCTTAATGTGAGGAATCAACTATTTGCCCCACACTTCATGTTCCAAATGTTTCGGTTAAAGTGGATGTTACTAGTATTGTAGGTGCTAAGCTGGACATTAAAGGTGGGGCTGGAACCGTTAATTTTGATGTTAAGGCTAGGCTTGAAGAGAAGGAAAGGAAAAGCCAAATGGTAGTTGTTGGCTTTAACCTCCAACTGACAACGAAACCTAGCATTGTTAAATTTGAGATCGAGGGCGCTGCAACGCTTACAGGGAAGGATACGGAGATAAACAAGATGCTTGAGGTTGACCCCGAAACAAAGGTGCCCTATGTTTTTCAGAAGATTTATCAACACACTTTTACAACCATGTATTTGCTCTCAACTATTCTGAATACGCCTCCGCCACCAATAGACCTCCTCCTTTTCAGAGGGGAAGAAGCGTCAGCTGGGGGAGTTGCCATTGAGCCTGAAGCAGCCGTAAAAGTTGAGGGAGAGGCTGAAGAAGCGGAAAAAGAGGGCTGACAAAATAACACTTTTATAGTTGCTTTGTTGTTATGCTGTTTGTTGGCGGGTGAGTGGGTCCTCCCACCCGTTCCGCCATATAAACCCCGGTGTAGGGAGGTGAAAAATTGAAATTTGATAGTAAAGATTTGGCTTTGACGGTGGTTTTTGCGGCTTTGTATGCTGCTGGAGTGATTTTTCTGGCGCCCATAAGCTTTGGGATATATCAGGTGAGGGTTGCTGATGCGCTTTTGCCCTTGTCGGTGGTTTTCGGTATGCCAGTTGCCCTCGGAACAGGGGTAGGATGTTTGGTTGCCAACGTTTACGGTGGACTGGGCATAATTGATGTTGTTGGCGGCAGTGTTGCAAATTTTGTTGCATGCGTTTTGGCTTGGCTTATCGGTGGAGAGAGTATTGTACGTAGACTCGTGGCGTGTTTCGTGGAGACCGTCACAATAACGATTATTGTTGGAGGATACTTGGCGCTTATATTCAATGTTCCAGTGGAAGTTGGATTGTTTGGCATTTTCATAGGCTCTATTGTGGCGATTAATATCCTCGGATTTGCGATTCTAGAGGCTTTAAATCGGAGCGGCATAGGCAAAAGATATGCGAGAAGCGGTTGAAACTAAAAAATTCACATGAAACGTTCCAGCTTTGTCAATCCTATTATTTCGTCGAAGTCTAAGCCTAATGCGTCTAAAACTTGGTCGAAGGTTGAGTGCAGATAAGCCACATATTTGTCCACATCTATCTCATTTTTCGTTGCTAGTTCCACTGGTTTTACATGGGGTTCGTTTACCACCTTTACAAAGCTTATCAAGTCTCCGGCTTTTAGTTCCATTCCGCTTTCTTTTAGAATTTTGGCGGCTTTCACGTGTTGCGGCGTTGTCTTTGTATAGCGTTCCGGCTCTTCGCCTAAAACCACATTGAAGGATAGTTCGTTTAGGCTTTCCCATTCGCGTCTTTTTAGGCGTATGTAGCAGTCGCGGATTGTTTGAATAATATCCTTTTTGGCTGCTTCGAAGTCTGCTGGCGTTTTTACTGTGGCTAGGCGCTCTTTCATTTTGTCGAAAGCCTTTTTTATAAATATTGGGATGTGGCGTTTCTTGCCAGTTAAGCCCTTAACGTCAACGCTTCCATCTTCTAAGACGCCTAGGTAGTTCTTTTTGCGGGAGCTGAAGACCGCATAGCGATAAACCTTGTCCACGTCTAAGCCCATTTTTAACTCGCGTTCAGTCCACTCTTCGAGTTTGCGTATTTGCTCTTTTGATGGGTTTTTAAGGAAGACGCTGTCCGTGTCGCCGTAAAGCACTTGTATGCCCAGTTCTTCAGCTCTCTTAATTATCTGGGTTATGGCGTGTCTCCCTATTGCTGCTGTGGCTTCAGCTACTGGCGGACAGTAGAGATCAAAGGTTTCTGCTCCGAAGACGCCGTAGCTGGCATTTAAAATGACTTTTAATGCGCCTTGAATGATGTTATACCAGCTTCTAACTTCTAGTGGCAGCGCCTTGTCCTTTGATTTTGGTTTGTACCATTGAACTCGCAAGTCTCTAAGGGAGCCTATTAGGAGGCTTTCTAGGGCGCGTTTTTTGCGGCAGACCCAGTGGGGTGTGTCTGGCACAAGGTTTGTTTGACATTCTGGATGCTCGCACATAATGGACTGGTAGCCAAGGTTCCAAACTTTTATTATGGATGGGTATAGGCTTGGAAAGTCCATTACAGCGACATTGAAGTGGACGCCTGGCACTGGTTCGACGACTATGGCGCCCTTGTATTTTTTGCCCTTTATTATGGCTTTTGTGGCTGTCTTGCCCTTTAGGGCTAGTATGTCTTCAGCGTTTGGGATGAGCATGTTTTTTCTGCGGTGTTCTCGATGCATGAAATTTCTTATCCACCGAGAGACCCCTTGTCGGCTCACGTCCTCCATCGGCATGCTGCTTATCCTAGACAAAACAAGAATCAGCTTTAGAACAAGTTCGTCTTCGAAGCTTGTGAGTTTGTAGGTGATTTCCGCGTCCCTAAAGCAGTATTTTGCCAGCTCCGTGTAGGTTAATTCACCTATACCTTTCTCCAGCGGTATCTTGTCTAAGCCCACAAGTGCTTTGCCAACATCACCCAAGGTTACATCTCGGTAGCGGTTGTTAAAGGCGTAAATCTGTATGGAACGGTTGAAGAAGAACTTGTAAAGGTCTATATGCGCTCCATACTTTAGAAGGCAAACCCGTTTGCCAATCTCTATTGGAATCTCATCCCTCTTAAAACCGTGGTTTTCTGCTCTATGCGCCAAATATCGCAAGTCGAAATCGTCGCCGTTGAAGGTTATCACAAAGGGGTAGTTCCACAAAACCTCAAAAACAGCCTTTATCAGTTTTTCTTCAGAGTCGAAATATTCTATTTGAACGTCTGCTGGTAAACGCTCTAAGCCTTCGCGAACTCCTTCCCTTTTTAGGAGGAGAACCCGCTTTTGCCCATCTGAACTGTATAGGGAGACACAGACTATTGGGTAAGCTGCCTCACGCGGGTCCGGCATACGTGTCGGTATAGGCGAATAAACCTCTATGTCCATGGCGACGTAACGGAACTTTGGGGCTGGATACTCCAGAAGCCTAGCCCACTGTTCAATAAATTGGAGTTCTTCGGCCTCAGCTTCCTTGAATATCGCAACGATTTGCTGAACCATTTTCTCCGCTTCTTCTAGGCGCTTTGGTACAAGATTGCCATTCTTAACTTCGTAAACCATACCTGGCAAAAGTCCACGGTCATAAATGTAGGACTGGTAATACTTTATCTTAGACTCCCAAACTTTGATGGATTCAGCGGAGACTGGAACATCTGCAACCTTTGGAAAATCTTCTGGGATAATGTCCCTTATGCAGCCTTTTGGGCGTCCCCCAATAGCCAACGGGTCCTTAGCCACAATCTTTGTCACCTTGACTGGCTTTTCCAAAAGAGGGTCGAACTTCTCCTCAATTTCAAAGTGGTCGAAGCCCGGATGCTTCACTAAACGGTCGATTTTTTCAAGCTCGTATGGTGAAAGGTTTGTGTAGCAGTAGGGCTTATGCCCAGTGTTATCATACCAGAAGTAGATTCGCCCAGAAACTGGCTCGTAAAGCTTTAGGAGGGCTTTTCCAGCTTTGCCATCATAAGTGGCTGAAACAAAATATGAGGGGGGAAGGTTTTCAGGCGCTGTTGGCGGAAAACCCCTCTGTTTTCGCTCTTTTTCTATGGATTGTGTGAAGGGTAGGGCTTCCGCTTTTGGTTCTTGGGGCTTAGCCACCGGTATTGAAAACTCGTCTAATCGCCTTTGAGCCATAACCGCTCTTAACCTAACCTAAATATCACCGGCAACAGACTAAAAACCTTACTAGCCCCTTCAGCAGTGTATATTGCGCTCTTCGCTTTCGACTTTTGTAATGAATTGCTTCAACGTCATCATACCTATGTGCCCAAAACCATGTCTTCTGACAGAAACCTTTTTGGCTTTTAATTCATGTTTACCGAGGATTATCATGTAAGGGATTTTCTGAACTTCAGCTTCACTAATCTTATAATTGATTGTTGA
>JAVZJU010000010.1:0-43176 GCA_038870595.1 Bathyarchaeia archaeon | reverse complement strand
AAACATTTCATCTGGATAGAACACGCGGGGCCGGATGGCGTCTTCTACTCCTATATTGGGGAAATGAAAAGGGGACGGTTCTACGCAAAATCGAAGTGTGAGAAAATGAGCGGGAAAGAAAGCGGAACCCGTCAACGCTTGGTTGACAAGTGCCCGGAATGTGGTAGTGTAAACCTTATCCACGACTATGACACTGGCGAAACCGTTTGCGGAGAATGTGGACTTGTACTTCACGAGCAGATGATGGACAAGGGACCAGAGTGGCGTGCCTTCACACAGGAGGAGAAAGCCTCAAGAAGTCGCGTAGGAGTGCCAACATCCTACTCCGTCCACGATAAAGGATTGTCAACGGCCATAAGCCAAGTTGACCGAGACGCCTTCGGAAGAAAACTTCCACTTTCGACACGCTTGCAAATGTGGCGCCTAAGAAAATGGCAGATACGCTCAAGGGTGCACTCTTCAATAGACCGGAACTTGGCACAGGCAATGGCTGAACTTGACCGCTTATCTGATAAGGTGTATATTCCGCCGCCAATTAAGGAGAAGGCAGCCGTCATATACCGCAAAGCCCTAGACAAAGGCTTAGTACGGGGAAGATCAATTGCAGCCATAGCCGCCGCTGCCCTTTATGCTGCTTGCCGTGGAAGCGGAACTCCAAGAACTTTAAGAGAGATCGCAGAAGCCAGCCTAGTGGATAAGAAGGATGTTGCCCGCTGTTATAGGCTTTTGCTCCGTGAACTTGACGTGCAAATGCCCATAGCAGACCCATTGACATACGTGTCAAAAATCGCCGAAAAAACGGGGATTTCTGGTAAAACACAAGGATTAGCCATCCAAATTCTGCGCGACGCAAAAATGAAACGCGCCGCGGCTGGAAAAGACCCTATGGGATTGGCTGCTGCAGCGTTATACATTGCATGTTTACAAAATAATGAGAAGAAAACTCAAAAGGACATTGCTGAAGCTGCCGGAGTCACCGAAGTTACAGTGCGAAACCGCTACAAAACACTGAAGAGACAGCTAAACCTAGAATTACCAGACTAGCCCGTTTCTAACTTTCATTTTCTTCCTTTTCAATCTCCATAACTATTGGACCAACGTAACCGCAGTCTTCGCAAAAATACTTTTTAGGTGTCAGCCAGTAATCGAGGCTGCTTGATAAGTGGATTCTGGGGCTTCCACACTTTGGGCAATAAATTTTTGATGGGCCACGATGTTTCAGAGTCTTCAATACTTCACGCATGTTTTGTAGGATTCCCATGGACTTGCACCTTTACTGGCTGAACTATTGAACTTCTATGTTTTCTTCTGGATATCCAAGCTTTATTAGATATTGGCGGACTTTTTCGCGGTGGTCTCCTTGGAGGATTATTTGTCCGTTTTTGGCTGTGCCTCCACACGCACAGAAGCTTTTTAGTTTTTGGGCCAGGCCTCCGAGGTCTGTATCTTTGTCGTTTATGCCTTCAACTATTGTTGTTGGTCTGCCGAATTTTCTTGTTTCAAATCTTATGCGAATCCTTTGCTGTTCTTTCCCTATCTCGCCGCAGACACACAAGTCTTTAGGAAGCCCGCATATTGGACAGATATCAGCCATGACGCTCAACACTACAATGGCAACGGCTGTATATAAAATTTTCAAATTCACACTCAGTAAATTCAACAAAATGGCAGAAGCTATTGACCAGAAAAGCTTTAAATGTTTTCATAAAGCCTCTTTGACTTATGCGAGCAATCATCATAGGCTGCGGAAGAATGGGCTCTGCGGCGGCTGAAGACCTAGCGAAGAAAATGAGTAACATTGAAGTTTTTGTCGCCGACAAAGACGCGGATAGAGCTAAAGAGACTGCGAGAAAGATTGGAAAGAGCAATGTTAAATGGCTTCAATTAGATGCCTCAAACAAGAGTGAATTAGTAAACGCCTTAAACGAGTTCGATTTGGCTTTAGGCTTTTTGCCGCCGAAGTTTGGCTTTAGCCTTATTGAGGCATGCATCGAAGCAGAGAAAAATCTTGTTGACGTCTCATATATGCCCGAGAACCCCCTAGTACTGCATGATAGGGCTGTTGAGGCTGGCGTCACAATTGTTCCAAGCTGTGGATTAGCACCCGGTATAAGCAACATTCTCGTTGGTCATGCAGTAGCAGAACTTGACGAAACTCATAAGGTTCACATAATGGTTGGTGGACTCCCAGAAACTTTAATACCGCCTTTGGGCTATGTTATTACGTGGTCTCCGGAAAGCCTAATCGATGAATACACGAGTAAAGCTCGAATAGTTAGAAGTGGCAAAATAGCCGAAGTTGAAGCTTTAGATGGTTTGGAAGAGGTTGAGTTTCCAAAAATTGGCAAGCTAGAGGCTTTTTACACAGATGGACTTAGGACTTTGCTATACACCATAAAAGATATTGAGGAAATGTGGGAGAAAACGCTACGATATCCTGGGCACGCGGAAAAGATAAAGCTGCTTCGAGAGTTAGGGTTTTTTAGCGACAAAGAGGTTATCGTTGAAGGGCACAGTGTACTGCCTAGAAAAGTTACTGCAAAACTTTTGGAGGAGAAGCTTATCAAACCAGACGTTAAAGATGTTGTTGTATTAAGGGTTGAGGTTATCGGCTTAAAGAACGGAGAGAGAACCAGATACCTCTACGACTTGGTTGACTATTATGATAAAAAAAGTGGAACAACAGCCATGGCTAGAACAACAGCCTTCACAGCATCAATAGTTGCAAATTTAATACTTACAAAGACTATAGGCCTCAAAGGAGTTGTACCGCCTGAAAAGCTAGGCATGGATAAGGAAACTTACCAGAAAATTATGAAAGAATGGAAAAATAGAGGAATAGAGATTATTGAAAAAATATCTGTGGAATAAGCAAGCTTTTTCAAACCTTATATCGACGTTTAATCTAATTTTGACTGAAAAACCATGCCAATAAAGAAAATTAGGAAAAGAGACGGAAGAATAGTTGACTTTAACCCTGAACGAATTAAAAACGCTATACACAAGGCTTTTGTGGCTGTTAAACTTGAAGACGGAGAAAAAGCCGAGCGATTAACAAGGAATGTTGTTAGCCTTTTAGAGAAACGATTTGTAGAGAGAATTCCGTCAGTTGAGGATGTTCAAGACGTTGTAATAGAGGTTTTAGAGAAGGCTGGTTTTGAGGAAGTCGCCTCTGAATATCAGGCGTATAGGAAGAGAAAGGAGGAGATAAGGCGACTAAAAGAAAAGCTCGGGATTGAAGAGCCAAAGCTGACGGTTAATGCCCTTGAGGTTTTGAGGAAGCGCTACCTACGAAGGGACGAGACTGGGAACATAGTTGAAGACCCAGCTCGAATGTTTAGGAGAGTTGCAAAAGCCATAGCAAGAATTGACCTCAAATACGGCGAAGACCCGAAAGAAATCGAGGAAACTTTCTATAGAATGATGGCGAGGCTTGAGTTTCTCCCGAACTCACCGACGCTTTTCAATGCTGGAACAAAGCTCGGTCAGCTCTCTGCATGTTTCGTCTTGCCCGTTGAAGATTCTTTGGACAGCATTTTCGAAGCCGTTAAAAACATGGCTTTAATCGAGAAAAGCGGTGGCGGCGTAGGCTTCGACTTTTCAAGGCTTAGGCCTAAAGGCGACATAGTCATGTCCACTAAGGGCGTGGCTTCTGGTCCAGTTAGTTTTATGCGGGTTTTTGATGTCGCCACGGAGGTCATTAAGGCAGGCGGTAAAAGACGAGGCGCCATGATGGGGATTCTGCGGGTAGACCATCCAGACATTTTGGAGTTTATAACTACGAAACAGCAGCCGGGCTTCCTTTCAAACTTTAACATTTCAGTTGCCGTAACTGACGAGTTTATGAAAACTCTCGAAGAAGATGGCGAATACTGGCTGATAAACCCGAGAAATAGGGAGAAAACTGGTAAGCTCAAGGCGAAGGATGTCTGGAGCCTTATTGTGAGGTCTGCTTGGGCAAGTGGAGACCCGGGCGTCATATTCATAGATGAGATTAATAGGTATAATCCCACACCGGAAGTTGGGAGAATAGAGTCAACCAACCCGTGTGGTGAGCAGCCACTCTTGCCTTATGAGTCGTGCAATTTAGGGTCAATTAATCTCTCACGCATGGTTGAAAATGCAAAAATTAATTGGGAAAGGCTTAGAGAAACTGTTAGGAACGCTGTTCACTTTTTAGACAATGTTATAGACGCCAACAAGTATCCGTTAAGAGAGATCGAGAGGGTTACGAAGGCGAATAGGAAAATAGGCTTGGGCGTTATGGGTTTTGCAGACATGCTCATCAAGCTTGGCATTCCATATAACTCCGGACAAGCCTTGGAACTTGCAGAAAAACTGATGAAGTTCATCGACGAGGAAGCACACAAAAAGTCTGAGGAAATCGCCGAAGAAAGAGGCTCATTTCCAAATTTTGACAAGAGTATTTGGAAGGACAAGTATAGGGCTATGAGAAACGCTACAGTCACAACAATAGCGCCAACGGGAAGCATAAGCATAATTGCGGGATGCTCATCTGGAATTGAACCGCTTTTCGCCATATCCTTCATAAGAAACGTTTTGGATGGAACAAGACTTTTTGAAACAAACCCGCTATTTGAAATGGTGGCGAAGAAAAGGGGCTTCTATGATGCACATCTCCTAGAAGAAATTGCGAAAACTGGTTCTGTTCAAAAGATAGACAAGGTTCCAGAAGACGTAAAAAGGGTTTTTGTGACGGCCTTGGACATTGAGCCGGAGTGGCATGTGAGGATGCAGGCGGCTTTCCAGAAGTATACGGATAACGCTGTTTCAAAAACTGTTAATATGCCTTATGATGCGACTGTTGATGACATCAGAAAAGTGTTTGAACTTGCATGGAAACTCAAATGTAAGGGCGTAACCGTTTTCCGTTACGGAAGCAAGCCAGAACAAGTCCTATACATTGGGGAAGTGAAAACCGCTGAAAAGAGATTTATTTCAGCAGACTCAGAGTATGCTGGAGGTTGCCCAACAAAAACCTGTCCATTCCCAGGGTAAAGAAAACAATGTTTCGAAGGTGATGCTCGTGAAAACTTCGTTAGGCTTTGTTGACGAAGAGAACATGAGCATGCTTACAGACCTTTACGAACTTACAATGTGCGCAAGTTACTTTGACAATAAGAGGCTTGAACCAGCTACATTCGATCTTTTCATAAGGCGCTTTCCCCAAAATCGCTCATACTTCTTATTCGCCGGACTGGAACATGTATTATTGTTTCTTGAGAAAATGAGGTTCACTGAAGAGCACATAAAATTCTTGAAGAGCCAAGGGTTTAAGGAGGATTTCCTTGAATATTTAAGGAATTTTAGGTTTAGTGGCGACGTTTGGGCTGTTCCAGAAGGCACAGTAGTTTTCCCCAACGAGCCGCTGATTAGGGTTACAGCTCCAATAATAGACGCACAGCTAATAGAAACATTCGTTTTAAACACTATTAACCTTCAAACCACGATAGCCACTAAAGCCTCTAGGGTTGTTTACGCCGCGAAAGGCAAGTCTGTAATCGAGTTTGGTTTAAGAAGGGAGCATGGAACAGACGCTGGATTGAAGGTTGCTCGTGCAAGTTATATAGCTGGTTGCAATGGCACATCCAACGTCCTAGCTGGAATGATTTATGGCATACCAGTTTTCGGGACTATGGCGCATTCTTTTGTCATGTTTTTCGACAGCGAAATAGAATCTTTCAAGGCTTTTGCCAAAACTTTCCCTGATAAGCCTACCCTTTTGATAGACACTTTTGACAATATTAAGGGTGCGGAAAACGCCATAGCAGTCGCAAAAGAACTAGAAAAGATGGGATTTAGGCTTCGCGGGGTGCGCATTGACAGCGGAGACCTTGTGGAGATAAGCCGAAAAGTTAGGAAAATGCTTGACGATAATGGGCTTGGTTATGTGCAGATATTTGCAAGCGGAGACCTCGACGAATACAGAATAGAGGAGTTACTACGCAAAGGCGCAAAAATAGATGCCTTCGGCGTTGGCACACGTATGGGAACATCAGCAGATAGACCTTATGTTGATATAATTTACAAGCTGAGCGAGAGGATGGACGAGAAAGGGGGATTTCAGCCAATAATGAAGCTGAGCGAGAGAAAATCCACCCTTCCTGGGAGAAAGCAGGTTTTTAGGTTTAGAGATGAAAAGGGGATTTTCGTCAAGGATGTAATTGCCTTGGAAGGCGAAAACATTGGCGGTGAACCACTACTAGTCAAGGTTATGGAAAGGGGTAAAATAGTCTACGATTTGCCGTCTCTTGAAGATATAAGGAAAAACTCCCTCTACAACCTTTCAATGCTTCCAGAAAAGTACAAGCGGCTTAGGGGCGCAGCCAAATATCCAGTTGAGCTAAGCCCGAAACTTAAGAGGCTTATAAGAAATTTAAGGGAAAAGCTGAAAAGGGTTGAAAGCGCAAGTTCTGTTAGGAATTAACATCTCTCAGCTTCTAAATGCCATTAGAAGGTTTATGAAGGCTACCTCCAATACGGCTGCTATAAAGAATATAGCGTAAATGTAAATCAGGTCTCTTGTTTTGAGGATTCTGCTAAACGTCTTTTTCAATGTTAGGTAAATGCCGCAACCTTCCACGATTCCTACAGGCATACTCATAATCAGTATTTTTGGTAATGCTTCGAGGATGACCTTCCCATATATTAGAGTGAAACCCCTCAATATGCTTAGGAAAATAATTATTATTGTGAAGGCTATGGCGAAAGTTTGGGGGTGCTCTAAAACAATGTACGAATATTTTTCCCTTTTAAAGAATCCCGAGACAACGAGGCTTACGTAGAAGGACATGCCGAGGAGAATCATGGAGATGACAAGCACGTTATGTAGGAATATCATTCCGACGGCCACAAACTGATTGTGTATGATGTCTTTTGCTAGTATTGTGAAGAAAACCGTGTTCTCAAAAGACGAGAGAAGTAATGAGAGAAGAAAAGCTAAGCCTAAAATGAGCGTGCGTTTTTTTGATTCCGACAAGCACAAACCTCACAAACCTCGCTATATGGAAGACCACATGGAGTATAACCATTCGAATATTTCTCCCAGAATGTGAAAGGCAAAGGCTAAGAGCATGAGGATTGCCAAGTGTATTATTATTGCTAGTATGCCAACAGTTATTGCACCAAGCCATCCGGTTTCGAATAAACGTTTTATCAAAGCAAGCCAGACAAAAAGGCTAAGAATTAACGTGATTAAGGGGTATTGTATGAAAATCATGAATATTGTGGTTAGAACTGTTCCTAAAAGGGAAATTGTAAAGGCATCTGAGAATAAGGCGCGCTTTTTACCCACCACAATTAGCCCTGCAATGTATAGAACAACCGTCAGCACGAACAATGACGCGAAAAACAAGGCGAATGTAAAAAATAAAGCAAATTCTTCTGGCAGTCCCCACAGCCACTCTGGTTTCTTGCCTGCTTTAAGCAACAATTGCAAAAAAATTCCGATTAGTTTTTGCCACATCATATTAATCACTTAATGTTTAGCATGATTGTACATAGAGGATAAAAATTTATCCATTAAATGTTTTTTATAATTTCGAGTTAACTCTGATGTTTTGTTTGGGAATGAAATTGTGTAAAATAGAAAAAGAAGTTTAAGGTGCAAGACTACTTTTATAGTTTCGAATTATCAATATGCCATCTTCTTTGTCTACAACACCGTCGCCATTTATATCCGCTTGAGAGTTCCAGTTTGGATCGCTAGGACTGCTGCCGTATGCGGCATCCCAGAGGCCCAAGTCTTCTATGTCTACTGTGCCATCTCCGTTTACGTCTCCCACAATTTTTATTGTAATATTACCGTCGATGAAGATGTTATTTGTTAAGTTTGTTTCATACGGGACTTGATCTGCCTCTGCTTTGATTTGGTATGGTGTTAAGCTGGGTGTGCAGCTTGAGGTATTCCAAGTCACGGCTACCGTGACTGTTTCGCCTGAACCGAGATTGGCTATTGATGGTGTTGCAATGATTTGATCATTAGCACATATTTTTATCGTTATGTTTTCTGCTATATTGCCTTCATTTTTTGCTGTCACATTAATGTATACTAGTCGGTTAACGTATGTCGCGTTTGTGGAGACAATACAGTCAATTATAGCTATATCATGTTTGATTATCCATACAAAACCATCCTCAACGGTGCATGGAATTGTGTTTCCATCTTTATCTTTTATTAAAACATCATGCAAGTCTAGAGTCGTGGAGCCATAGTTTATGGCGGTGAACTCTATGTCAAGAAGTTGCGCGCTCTCTCCCAGTAATGTTATTGGTTGTCCATACGTGAGTTTTACGTGGACGTATCCTTTCACATCATCAGCATTAGTGTATAATGCTGGATATTGATCTTGAACTTTAATTTTGTTGATCTGATTTAAAACGAAGATTCCTGGCGTATAGCTCATGTTGAACTCGCAGGAAACCATGTTTGTGACGTTGTAAACCGCTATGTAAATGTGGAATGTGAAAGGAGGCTGCCTAGTCTCTTCCATTACTATGGGTGGGTCAACGTATATTTTAGCGCCTTCTGATATTCCACCAAGACTTTGATTTAAAAGAGCTACAATTGCGGCTGCCATAACAATAGTAACTATGGCCAACGCCACCATGGTTTTTCTTTTCATTATTCTCCTTCCTCTTCGATACAATAGTATTACGATCTGATATAAACTTTGATTAAAAGTTCTTGTTGCTATGCCGTTTTGATGATTTCTTCAACTTCTCTTCTGCCACTTTCCAATTCTTCGACTTGTTCCCTGTCTTCTTTTAGTAATAATGCTTGAAACTCGCCCGCATGGGTTTTTTCTTCTTTAGCTATTTCTAGAAGCACTTTCTTGATGTTTTCGTTTGATGTTGCAGCTGCTAGCTGCTCATAAAGGTTTACCGCGTCTAATTCGGCGATTATGGCAGCTCTTAATATTTCGCAGTCCAGAAGCTTCTTTTCAACCTTGTCGATTTTAATTGGAATTTGAGACAACATTTCTTAAGTCACCTCCGTTTAGTTTCTGCATTATCGCAGCAATATGCTATTGATATGCATTAAACTTTTGCAAGATGCGAAAATGGCTGGTTGCCACATTCCATTTTCTCTTCCCTTCCTCTAGTTTCAGGACCAATTTAAATGTGATGGAAAACTTAGAAAAATTGAGGGAAAGATAGTTGCTGTTTTCCTTTTACAGTTCTTCTGCTAGTGTCGTGAAGAGGTCGTGGTGTTCCTCCTCATCTTCTAAAATTTCTTCGAATAAGTGGGCGGTTGTTATGTCGTTTTCTTTACAGGCTTGAGCTATTATTTGCTTGTATAGGTTTATGGCGTTTTCCTCGTCTTTTATGTCTCGTTGTATCATTTCCTTAAGCGTTTTTCCAACAAATATTTCGGTTGGCTTTGTTGTAGGTGTCCCGCCTAAATAGAAGAGTCTTTCAGCGATGGCTTCTGCATGCTTCATTTCAGTTATAGCCACTTTTTTGAGCTCTTCTTGAACTGCGAAGCCTTTTACACCACTCCATTGGACGTGCTGCCACATGTATTGTATGGAGACTTGCATTTCCCTTGCGATGGCGTCGTTCAGCATTTCCAACAATTTTTTAGAAGCCAAAATTTTCACCTCCCTTTCAGTTTTGTTCTGGTTTGTTTAAAAGTTTTGCCAAAATATGCGAAACTCTGCAAGAAAAATGGGAAATTTATGGCTTGCAATGTTAGGCTATCCGCCTGGTGCTCCATGGAATGGCACGTTTTTCCAGAGGATGTCCCACCAATCTTCTTCTGTTATTGTCTCGCCCTTCACAATGATTTCTAAAACTTCTTTTAGGAGTTCATGATGCCTTTTTTCGTCGGCTAGTATGGCTGTTAGGAGGAGCTTAACCTTCTCATTTTCAACCGTTGGCAGCATATCGCTTATCTTCTTTATGAGTTCAGCTTCGATTTGGATATGCCTCTCCACAAGGCTTCTTTGTTTGTCAAGGTGTTCCTGCGCAAGTGCCTGCTGGGTTGTGGTTAGAAGCTTCAAAGCTGCGTCGTACATCTCAGCATGTTTTAGGGAATCCAGCGAAATTCCTCTCAAAACGCCTTTAACGGAGGGATTCTTGATGTTTTTAAGAGCTTCGTTAAGCGAGTCGACAATTTCATTTTCAACTTCAATTTGTCGCTTTATGAAGGTTAAAAGCTCATCTTTTGAGGGCATTTCAGTTTCCCACCTTATATTGAACTGGATGGACTATTTTAATGTCTATGTTAAGCCTTCACAAGCCTCTGAACAATTCTCCGCCCAAGTTCTCTGCACTTTTCCAAGCCCGTTGCGTCCGGCGTGTACCTTATTAGCAATGGCGGTTCAGTCACGTCCATCTCAAACTTGTTCTTCAAAATTTCAATGACAAGCTTTGGGGCTTCACCGCTCCAGCCATAAGACCCGAAGGCAGCGCCAACCTTTCCCTTCAAGTTTATGCCTTTTACGGCGGCTTCCTCAAAGAGCATCTTGATGTCGAGGGTTGTGTCATGGTGATATGTAGGAGCGCCAACAATTATAGCATCATATTCTTTTAATTGTTCTGGCGTTGCATGATAGGTTAACTCAACATCTATGCCTTGCACTGTTCTTGCTCCTTCAGCCACAGCCTTAGCCATTTTCTCAGTGTTTCCAGTCCTACTATAATAGAGGATTAGGATTTTCGGCATATTACATCCACTACAGGCTTATTTTAGTGCTCTTCCAGCCGCCTATTAACTTCGTCCCAGTTGACAATTTTCCAGAAAGCCTCAATGAATTTGCCTCTGTCGTTCTTGTAGTCTATGTAGTAGGCGTGCTCGAAAACGTCGAGAACCATGAGGATTCGGAACATTGGGTAAACGTTCACGTTATGCTTCTCCACCTGCATTAGCATTAGGCGACCAGTCTGCCTACAAATGGTTAGAGCCGCCCATCCAGAGCCCTCAACACTTGCGGCTGCTTGAGAAAACTCCTTTTGAAAACGCTCAAAGCTTCCAAATTCTTCGGCAACTTTGTCGGCTAACCTTCCGCCGGGTTTTCCGCCGCCCTTGCTTGGCGGTGCCATGTTGCCCCAAAAAAGCGAATGTAATAGGTGTCCGGCAACATTCCATGAAAGCTCTTTAAGTGTGGCTTTAACGTCTATGTCCATGTTCTCTTTTCGCGCCTTATCCAGCCGTTGGAGTATGGCGTTAGCCCCATTAACGTAGGCTTGGTGGTGCTTGCTGTGGTGGATTCTCAACTGTTCTTCGGACATGTAGGGCTGCAAATCTCCATAACCATAAGGCAGCTGGGGCAAAACATACAGTTTAGCTTGCTCCATAACGCATACACCTCCATTCTAACTTTTCTTTACAAACTGGTCCTTTGGAGCGCCGCAAACTGGGCAAACCCAGTTTTCTGGTAAAGCCTCAAAGGGGGTTCCGGGTTTTATGTCGTGCTCTGGGTCTCCGACCTCGGGGTCATATACATACCCACAGATTATGCACTCCCACTTTTCCAAAGCCTTCAACTCCCAGCTATTTTTCTGTCTTAATGTTGTAGCTTACTTTGACTCCGGCTCTTTCGAAAAGCTTCCCGACCGGGCAGTTTTCCACTGTCAGCTTGAAAATCCTCTGGACCGTGTCTTCTGGGGCGTCTGTTTTGACGGTTATGTTGAAGGCTGCTTCTGTTACAGTTCCAGCCTCTTCGGATTTTATGGCTTCAAGCTTAACCTCCAAGTCTCTGAGTTGAACCCTCATTTTCTTAGCCATTAAAGCGAAGATTGTGGCGAAGCATCCGGCATAGCTCATAACGCCTAGCTCGAGGGCTGTTGGTCCCATGTCTGTCCCCAGTTCTGGCGGTAGGTCTAGGCATACGCTGTGGGCTCTTCCATTGTCAACGGCTATTCGCAGGTCCTTTACAAGTTTGGCTGTTGAGCGAAGCTTTTGCACCAAACCATATTCACCTCACATGAAATAAAGGAGGAGTTTATTGGAGCCTCTTCTTGCAGAGGAACCAGTCAACGCACTCATAGCCCTCTTGCAAGCGTTTTTCGGCCTCTTCTTGCGTTGTAGGTGGCGGCACTATGACTGGGTCGCCTGGTCTCCAGTTTGCTGGTAAAGCCACCTTGTGCTTGTCAGCTGTTTGCAGTGCATCAATTAGCCTCAAAATTTCGTCCATGTTTCTCCCGACGTTCAGTGGATAGTATATCATTGCCCTAAGCTTCATTTCTGGGTCTATTACAAAGACGCAGCGCACCGCTGCTGTTGTGCTTTGTTTTGGGTGTATCATGCCAAATAGATTTGCGACTTTCATGTCCAAGTCGGCGATAACCGGGAACGGTATGGTTACGCCGAGCTTCTCCTTTATTGTTCTAACCCATGCAATGTGGGAGTAGACGCTGTCGATGCTTAGCCCTATGAGTTGGACATTGCGCTTAGCAAGTTCTGGATATATTTGGGCGAAGGCCACAAACTCTGTTGTGCAGACCGGCGTAAAATCTGCTGGATGCGAAAATAGGATGACCCATTTTCCTTTAAAGTCTGAAAGCCTTATCTTGCCGTGTGTTGTCACGGCCTCAAAATCTGGGACGATTTCGCCGAGACTCAAGAGAGACTTTTTCTCCTCAATTTTTTCCATTTTATTTCATTCCTCCTCCGATCTTAAACCGTAATCCTTTTATCCTTCAAGACTTATATGCTTTTCGTACAAAATTCGGCAAAAATCGTAAAGAATGGTGCGAAAATGGTAAAGAAGATTGCGGAAATAGACGAACTTGACCTAAAAATCCTAAAACTCCTAGAGGAAGACGGACGCCTAACTTTCATGGACATAGCCAAAAAATTAAGGCTAAGCGAATCAACAATAAGGAAAAGGGTTCAAGCTCTAAAAGAAAACGGCGTGATAAGAAGGTTCACGGTGGAAATAGACCCAGCTAAAATAGGCCTAAACACCGTTGCAATAGTTGGCATAGACGTGGATCCGCCTAAACTTTTGGAGGTAGCCCAAAAACTCTGCGAGTTTAAAGAAATCCGATGTGTAGCCACATCCACGGGAGACCACATGATAATGACCGAAATATGGACGGAGGACGGACGCGAACTCACAAGACTTATTTCGGAAAAAATTGGGCCTATTGAAGGCGTCAAGAAAATTTGTCCGGCAATAATTCTAGAGAAACTGAAAGGCTGAAACTGTCGGAGGAATATGGGGCTTGAGCACTCACAGCCATCACGCCCACCACGTTGGAGAGTTTAAGCGGCGATTTTTAGTTTCGCTAGCACTAACGGTGCCAATTCTGCTTCTTTCAGAAATGATTCAGATGTGGCTCGGCCTAGAATGGATAAAAATCCCCTACCAGAAAGAGGTGTTGTCCCTCCTATCCATAATTGTCTACCTTTATGGTGGGTGGCCTTTCCTAAAAGGCTTATATCAAGAGGTTAAGGGCAGACAGCCTGGCATGATGACGCTTATTGGCATGGCTGTTTCTGTGGCCATGTTTTATTCGCTTGGAACAGTCTACTTCTCCATAAGTGGCAAAGACTTCTTCTGGGAACTCGCAACCCTAATCGATGTTATGCTTTTGGGGCATTGGATTGAGGCAAAAAGCGTTATGGGAGCTTCTATGGCTTTGGAGGAGCTTGTCCGAATAATGCCAACAACAGCCCACCTAATAAAAAACGGCGGAATCATAGACACCCCAGTCTCACAGCTGAAAAAGGGCGATGTTGTTCTTGTGAGACCCGGCGAGAAAATTCCGTCCGACGGCGTTGTTATTGAAGGCGAATCATATGTTAATGAGGCCTTGTTAACCGGGGAGTCCAGGCCAATAGGCAAAAAAGTTGGCGAAAAAGTTGTTGGAGGCTCAATAAATGGCGAAGGCATGCTAAAAGTGCAGATAGAGCGAATAGGCGAAGAGACTTATTTGGCGCAGGTTATAAAGCTGGTTAAGCAAGCCCAGGAAAGCCGCTCACGAACGCAAGATTTGGCCAACAGAGCTGCTGCACTTCTCTTTTATGTGGCGTTAAGCGTAGGCATAATAACCTTCACAGCTTGGTCTTTTATGACTGGTTTGGATTTCGCCCTCGAAAGAGCTGTAACAGTTCTTGTTATCGCTTGCCCCCACGCCTTAGGACTAGCCATACCATTGGTTGTCGCTCTTTCCACATCCATAACAGCGAAAAGCGGAATCCTCATAAGAGATAGGAGAGCCTTCGAAATGATGAAAGACGTTAACGTCGTTGTTTTCGACAAGACTGGCACATTGACTGTTGGAAAATTCGGAGTCAGCGACATTGTCTCCTTCATACCAGAAGAGGAGCTTTTGAGGCTTTCGGCAAGTGTGGAGTTAAACTCTGAACATGTAATAGCAAAAGCCATAGTCGAATATGCCGAAAGCAAAGGCGTCAAAATTCCACAAGCCAAGGGTTTTAAGGCTTTGCCGGGAAAAGGCGCCTATGGAAAAGTTAGGAGAAAAGAAGTTTATGTTGGAAGCGTAAACCTTCTTGAAGAGTTGAAAATAACCATTGAAGACCCCAGAATAAGGGAACTGCAAGAACAAGGCAAGACGGTTGTTTTCACGGTCGTGGATGGAAAACTTGCTGGCGCATTCGCGTTGGCAGACAGCATACGGGAGGAATCCCGCGAAGCTGTCAAGAAGTTGAAGGAAAGCGGCGTTAAGGTTTACATGCTAACTGGAGATTCTGAAGAGGTTGCCCGCTGGGTTGCAAAAGAGCTTGGCATAGACAGCTATTTCGCGCGGGTTCTCCCAGATAAAAAGGCTGAAAAAATAAAACAGCTAATAGAGGAAGGCTACCGAGTGGCCATGGTCGGTGACGGCGTGAATGACGCGCCAGCACTTGTAACGGCGGATGTTGGAGTAGCCATAGGTGCTGGAACAGACGTAGCCATAGAAAGCGCAGACATAATCCTAGTTAAAAACGACCCGAGGGACGTGGTGAAAGTCGTAGATATTTCGCGTAAAACATACTCGAAGATGGTTCAAAACCTATGGTGGGCTGCAGGCTACAACATAATAACAATTCCAATAGCGGCTGGAATCCTCTCAGGGTTTGGTGTGACCCTTCCCGCAGCGGTTGGCGCAATAATAATGTCCTTCAGCACAGTTATAGTGGCATTAAACAGTCAAACCCTAAGGAAATATGAACCTGAGGAGGTGAAAATATTGGCGAAGAAAACCCTTGTAACAGACCCTGTTTGCGGAATGAAGATAGACCCAGAAACGGCGTTTAGCAAAATTGAGCATGAAGGCCGCGTCATCTATTTCTGCTCTAAAATGTGTGAGGAAGAGTTTAATAAAAATCCAAAGAAGTACTTGAAATAAGCGGTGAAGGATAAAGCTTTAACCAGAGATGCTTCTACGTTTTGATTGCCAGAAAGCTGGTGAGCTGTTGGGTAGGCTGGCTGAGTTAAAGATTGCAATGGGCACATCCATATTCCTAGTAGCCTTCATATTCGCGCTCTTTTTGTCGGCTATAATGCTAATCTTTCAGTTCAGCTTCATCTACGCCCTAATAGGTACAGCACTATTCATACTTATCCAATATTTGATAGGGCCAGCAGTAGTGGCAAGCTCGACTAGGCTCCGTTATCTGGAAAAGGGAGAAAACCAGTGGCTTGAAGAAACCGTGAAAGAGTTAGCCGACAAATCAAGACTGCCAATGCCAAAACTGGCTATAGTGCCAGACGAAACGCCAAACGCCTTTGTCTTCGGAAGAACAGCCAAAGACGCCACACTGGCGGTGCACGAGGGACTCCTTAAGAAGCTTAACAAGGAGGAGGTTAAGGGCGTAATAGGCCACGAGTTGGGCCACATAAAACATAGGGACTTCATTGTCATGACGGTGCTTTCAGCCTTGCCACTACTGGCCTATTTGATTGCTCGGGCAACGTGGGAGGCTGGAAGATGGGCTTCAGCCTCAAAGAAGAAGGAAGAGGGCAGCATAAAGGCAGCCTTTTTCGTGGTGGCAATAATTTCCTACATCGTCTACATTGTTTCGCTCCTATGCGTCATGGGCTTAAGCAGACTGCGGGAACACTACGCCGACGCCTATTCCGCCTACTTAACCGGGACGCCGAGGAGCCTCCAAAGCGCCTTGGCAAAAATCACTTATGGATTGTCGCTTTCACCCAAACCGCCATCCGGCGCCAGAACCTTCTACATCGGCGACCCAGCCATGGCTAAGCTGGAAATATCTTCCATAATGGAGAAGAAGGCGGAATACGACTTGGATGAGGACGGCGTTTTGGATGAGCGGGAACTTGAATTAGCCATGGAGAAAGAGGCAAAGTCCACGTGGGCGAAAATTAACACGTGGTTTTCGACGCATCCGCCCACTTTCAAGCGGATATTGCTTTTGCGCGAAATTGAAACAGAGATGGAAAGTGGAAGGTTCACTGGTGACCGCATATACGCAAAAATTTAGCGTTTTTTAACGGATGCATTTGGCAACATAACTAAGAAAAGCCGCAGTTTCATCAGCGTCCCAGCTGAAATGAAAGACTCCATCAACCCAGTTTTTAGCCAGTTCCAAAAGACATCCATCCAACTCTCTTGTTACGTAGATGAGAACGCATCGGATTGCTGGTTTCCAACATTTTACCATGGCGAAAGAAGCAACAGCGGTTTTTAGTCTGGCTGAATCAAGCTCAACTTTTGCATCAAAAACAACCAGCGGGTCAATAAATCCACCTATTTTCTGCCCGATGGAAATGTCAAATTCCATGGCATAAATTTTCTCGCCACTTTGCCAGACAAGGCATTTTTCGCCCCAAAAGATATCAAAAGGCTTGTTAATGGTGACCTTTTCCTTTAAAAGGCGGTAAATGTACTCTTCGAAGGCGTAGGCGCGGAACTTCCCGAAAAACTGTGCAACGCCGATTTCAGATTTGTTCGCCCTTATGGTTTCATTAAATTTTAGGAAGTCTTTTAGGGATAGGGTTTTCGTCCACCCCTCGTACTGGGCATGTAGAGTTTTTCCAAGCATCCGCTGTTTTTCACTTTTGCTGTGACATAGCTCGTTTATGTAGTCTATTGGCTTTTTGGCTCTCACCAATAAAGGTCTCCAAAAGCGTTTTATCATAAACCCGATTTATTACCTTCGTGGTCTAAGCGCGAAAGGTGTGCTAAATGAAGGTTAGGCTTCTCCGTTACACAGCGGACCCTGAGCTTCTTTGTGGGGCTGCAGCCCTAACATCGTCAAGAAGTGGAAGCCCATCCGAGATTTTTGACAGCATAGATTTGGATAGGGCTAGACAGACGATTAGGCGTGTGACTGGTTATGGGCATATGTCAGTGATTGAGCATGCATCCTTTACTTTCAGCATAGAAGAGGTTTCAAGGGCTTTAACCCACCAGCTTGTCAGGCACCGCATCGCATCCTACACACAGCAGAGCCAACGCTACGTGACATATGACACATTGAAAAAGTATGTGACGCCGCCCACTATAGCCCAAAATTCAGAGGCAAAGAAAATCTTCGACGAAACATTAGAAAGTATATCTGCCACCTACAAGAAACTCTTGGAATTGGGCATTCCGAAAGAGGATGCGCGGTACATTCTTCCAAACGCTGCAAAAACAAACATTGTTGTCACCATGAACGCCCGTGAGCTCCGCCACTTCTTCAACTTGCGATGCTGCACCCGCTCCCAATGGGAACTCCGCGAAGTCGCTACAGAAATGCTCCGACAAGTGAAGAAGGTGGCACCATCGCTTTTCGAGAATGCCGGACCCACATGCGTTGAGCTTGGCTTTTGCCCAGAGGGAAAAATGAAACCGCTAGAATGCAACATTGAAGAAATTAAAAAGCAGTTCAAAAACCTCTAAAACATAAAGCGGTTAAATTGCCAAGGTATAAGGCATACGCCATAACAACAAAGTACTGGCGACCCGGAGAAGACTATGTAAGGCAGATAATTGAAAGCATTGAGGGGAAAGTTTCAGACGGAGACTTTATTGTCATATCGGAAAAGGCTATTGCAACAGCCACCGGCAACATTGTAGACGAAAGCAAGGTGCAGCCAAGCCTAAACGCGAAAATCATTGCCAGACTTTGGATGCCGTTTGTTTGGGGCTATTTTCTCGGTCCAATATGCCACTTGCGAAGAAAGCTCATAGAAAGGCTTAGAAGCTATCCACGGGATGCTGGGAGTCGCCACAAGCGAGTCGCCCTCCGGCACGCCGGCTTATTGCAAGCTCTGATGTTTGGCTCTGAAGGAGGCATAGACGGAACAAACCTTCCATACGCTTATGTTTGCTTGCCCCTAAAAAACGCCCAAGCCATAGCCGAAAAAATACAAAGAAAAATTCTAGAAGCACTTGGGCGCAAAGTTTGCGTCATAATCGCCGATACAGACAAGACCTACTCTTTCAGAAATTTTCATTTTACGCCTAGACCAAAACCAATAAAGGAAATCCATAACCTCGGAGGCTTTATCGCCTACGTTGTTGGGCGGATGCTGAAGCTGAAGAGAAGGGCTACTCCCATAGCGGTGGCTGGGCACTCCATCCCAACAGAAGAAGCATTAACGATTGCGGAGATTGCAAACCGTGCCAGGGGTTATGGAGCTGGCAGAACAGTCTGGGACATGGCTGAAAAATTCAATGTTGACTTGGATGAAGTGAGCTGGGAAATGCTGGAAAAAATAAAACACAAACCCATAGTAATAGTACGCATGGCCTCTTCTACAAAATTCATAAAAAACAAAACCCCAGCGAAACTTTCTATTAATCATCGTTAACGGAACAAGGCAAAACAAACTATATGGAGCTTAAGAAATTTTTATAAAGCGTTATATTGTGCATATTATGTTTTATGGGTAGATGGTTTTATTTTCATGTATGGGCTGTGGTACTTTTTTGTGTGGCATTTGAAGCCGCGGCTATCATTAAGCCTGCCTTTGGGGATATACCCACCACCGAGGTTCCATTGTTTAAGGTATCAAACAAGGAAATTACAAGTTTTGTTGGAGGAGTGAACATTACATTAACTTTCCAAAACTACGGTTATAAAGCAGAAAGCGGGACCGTCTGGATTCCCTGGGAGAAAGTTTGGTATGGAACAACATTGAGTGGTAGTCCTCCACATGGAAATATTACTGAGGCCTTTTTGCCTTTTGATATTAATGGGGATGACGATACGTCCGACATTTTTACGGTTGAATATGTTAATAATGCAACAGCTTTGGTTAATGAAACAACCGTTTATGCTATGTATATCCCAGAACAGCGCATATTTTACGGTGAAGGGGTATATGATGTTTTGGAAAAGAACTATTTCACTACGGGTTTGAAGAATCATACTTTATATAGGGTTAGTTATGAGCCGGCTTATGATAGCGGCTATGCTGGTTTTGGTTTGGAATCGTTCTTCCGTGACCATCCAAGCCCTAATATTGAATTTATCATAGAACACGTAGGAGAATCTATAAACAGTGTTGCAATAGCAGAAATAACCAATATGGAACTTAATGGAACTACCATTCCTTACGAATTTAATCGGGTCAGTCCTTGGCTTGATTATTTAGGATGGTATGTAGATAATGTATATGTTTATTCTCTCGACCCATTAGGAAACGGGGCCGTATTTACAGTTAAGATAACTATTATGGGCGATTCAGGTGCATATCTGTTTTATGCAATAATTAACTGGTCTCCAGACAATCTCCATAGATATCGATTTTTTGTGTCAGAAGCCGTAGACGTTCCTTTTGCCATAACTGGAACTGCGTGCAGAGAAATCACTTTCGAGAGTGAAACCTACTATGTTGATATTCTCACTAACTCAACAGTTTCATCAGCTATAACTTTTAATCCAACAGCAAAAGAGATTAGTTTTAATTCTACCATCTATTCGGAATATGACAAGCCAGCAATATATTTTTGGAATATTAGCATTCCCAAAAACCTACTTACGGACAATCCATGGACCATCTCCATAGATAATGAAACAATACACTCTTTCATATCAACTACGAATGGAACTCACACCTTCCTCTACTTCACCTATGCATATAATGAAGGCTGGTTTAAAACAAGCAAAATTTCCATAAAAGGAACATGGGCAGTTCCAGAAGTAGCGCCTAACATCCTTATGCCATTTTTCATAATAACAACACTCTTAGCATCCACACTACACCGAAGAAAACAACGCAATCTCAACTGAAATAACATACACCAATAATGATAGGTATGCATGGCTGGTAAAAGGAGCACCCTTTAGGAGTCATGCTTGGCATTGGGAGGTGGTTTTCCTCCGGAACTCTATGCCGTTTTCCCAGTGGTTCCAGCGGATGTGGATGATGGCGATTTCGCGCGTATTTAGAACTATAGAGGGATATCGATTTTGCAGTTCGCTGCCGACAACAAAATTGACTTTTGCTGGTTTGAAATTCTAGAGGGAGAGGGCTATTGGCTGTTTTTCAAGCCAAAAACTATAGATAGAGGTTTGTATTTGTGGCTGCTTGCCAAGCACAAAAATGTGGACGGAAAGCCTTCGATGCTCAGCTTTTTGGTGTGGGAAAAAGAAATAAAGAACAAAGGATAAACCAGCAAAATAATAACCCACTTAACCATCATTAAAAAGGTGAAGGGTGTTGGAGGCTTCTGTAAAACAGCTTGACGCTTTCTTCAATCCGAAGTCTGTGGCTGTTGTGGGCGCCACTAAAAAGATAAGCAAGGCTGGACACGTCATATTCAAGAATTTTGCGGAAAACAAGAGGAGAGGCGTTTTTAAAGGAGAATTGTATCCCGTAAACCCCCACGAAGACTACATTTTAGGCTTCCAATGTTATCCAAAACTGACAAAAATTCCTGGAAAAATTGAACTTGTTGTTATAGTTGTCCCAGCAGAAATTGTTCCAGAAATAATGGAGGACGCCGCAGCCAAAAAGGTTGAAGCCGTCGTCATAATCAGCTCTGGTTTCGGAGAAATTGGAAACGATAAACTTGAAAGAAAAGTTGTCGAAATCGCGAAAAAGGCTGGAATAAGAGTTCTCGGCCCCAACTGTCTGGGAGTCTACGACTCCAAAACTGGCGTGGACATGCTATTTTTGCCAGAAACAAAGATTTTGACGACTGGTGAGGAGGTTGTTGCAACGCCTAGACCGATGAGGGGAAACATAGCCATAGTAACCCAAAGCGGAGCCTTCGGAGTGGCAGCCCTCGACTACTTGGCTGGCAGACAGATAGGCATCAGCAAATTTGTAAGTTTCGGGAACAAAAGCGACGTAGACGAAGCCGAAATGCTCCACTACCTATACTACGACGACGAAACCAAAGTTATACTATTATATGTTGAAGACATTAAAAATGGGAAGGCCTTCATAGAGGCAGCCTCAAAAGTCACACTGAAAAAGCCTGTAATAGCCCTAAAAGCCGGCAAAACAGAAGCCGGAGCAAGAGCAGCAGCATCCCACACAGGCGCCATGGCAGGCTCAGACCAAATTTACAACGCTGCTTTTGCGCAAACTGGAATTTTAAGGGTTAGGGACATGGAAGAGTTCTTTGACGCAGCGAAAGCCTTTGTTATGCAGCCGCCAGCCGCTGGAAAAAATGTGGCAATAATAACGGACGCTGGCGGCCCTGGAATATTGGCGGCTGACGAGTGTGAACTGCAGGGGCTGGTGGTTAAGCGGTTCTCCGAGAAAACTCTTCAAAAGTTTGAAAAGCTTAAGCGGGATGGAAAACTGCCAAAGTTTGCAACAAACCTAAACCCTGTTGACGTAACTGGCTCTGCCACCTCTGAAATGTTCGAGTTGGCAGCCGACATAGTCTTCCAAGACCCAGAAATTCATGGAATACTACTTCTTGGACTGCACCATACGCCTGCGCTGCAAGAAGACTACATCGATAGAGTGGCAAAGGTTGCCAGCAAATACGAAAAGCCCATTGTTGCATGCGACATCGGCGAAACCGAAATGGCTCTGCATACGCGCTCAAGATTCGAAAAACTTGGAATTCCGGCGTACTCCTCACCAGAAGATGCCGCAAGAGCAATGAGTGCCCTCGTAAAGTACGGATTACACTTGAAAAAGAAAGGATATTTCAAAGAGTACTTGCAAAATTTCTTTAAGGAGAAGCGCAAATAAGCATAAACCTATTCAAAGGCTATCATAACTTCCAATTCGTCACCATTTTTAAGTTTCAACTTTTCCCTTAAATTTGAAGGCGCAATAATTTCTAAAACGTCTCTGGGATAGTTTTCTACACATGGCAGTACAACGGCACACACCACATCATGCCCGATGTACGCCCTAAAACATTTTCCTCCGCGGTACCCGGGTTCCGGTAAAATCTCGATGGCTTTTGCATCTTCCAGCAACTTCCTAACGTCTAAATATTCGCCGGTAAGTTTCAAGTTCAGCGTTCCAGGATAGGGAGTAAAACCAAGCTTTTCTCTTATCTGCTGTCTAACCCATGATAGCCTAGTGAAAAACGAGCCCTCTCCCAATCCGGAAACTATTTTGCCTCTCACACATACTGTTTTTGTCGGCGTTTCATATTCTTCAGTCATAAGCATTTTCCAGTCTGGTTTATGTTTTCCCCTGTTCTTTCAGCCAGTTTGCAACTTTTCGAAACATGGGGTTCGAGGACATGTCCATAACAGGAACAATTATTTTTTCCCTAGTCTCAATTAGCGGCTGGTATTTTGGCATAAGCGCATAGCCAACAAAAGTCCAGTAAACCCTCTTATTTTCAACAAGCGCCTTTGCAGCAGTCTCTGTTGATGCTGGAAGTGGAAAATAGAGAAACACAACTCCCTCAGCCCAGTACAAGCCTGCCGTTTTTCCTCCAGCTATTATTGAGGCGAATCTTGCAATGTCCTCTGGCGAGGTGAAAAGGTTGCGTTCCATAATAACTATTTCCTTGAAAGGCTCAAACTTGACTACTACTTCGCCTTCAGCCATAAACTTCGCCTTTCTGATAGTTTTGTTAAAGGTTCCCTTTTAATCTTGCCCATAAACCAGAAAAGGTTATAGAGCGCAAAAGCTAAACCCATCCACCACGAACCACAAAAAGAGGGACAAAGCTTGGCTGAAATCCGCGTAGCAATAGTTGGCGTTGGCAACTCAGCATCAGCCCTAATCCAAGGAGTGGAACACTACAAAAATGCGAAAGAAGGCGAAACTGTCCCAGGATTAATGCACGTGAACTTCGGCGGATACCATGTTAGAGACATAAAGTTCGTTGCAGCCTTTGATGTGAGTAAAAACAAGATTGGAAAGGACTTGGCTGAAGCTATATTCACAGAGCCAAACTGTTGTGTCAAGTTTGCAAACGTGCCACCATTAGGCGTGAAAGTATCGCCGGGACCAGTTCTGGACGGAGTTGCAAAGCACATGAGAGAACCCTTCAACGTATATGGCGAAAACGATGTTAAGCCAGCGGACGTTGCAAGCGTCCTAAAAGAGGCTGATGCTGAAATCCTCATAAATTACTTGCCTGTTGGAAGCCACAATGCCACACGCTTTTACGCCCAAGCTGCATTAGATGCTGGATGCGCCTTCATAAACTGCATACCAGAGTTTATTGCCTCAGACCCCTCATGGAGCCGCAAATTTGAGAAGCAAGGTCTACCGGTGGCTGGCGATGACATTAAGAGCCAGCTTGGTGCAACCATACTCCACAGAAACCTTGTGCGCTTATGTGTTGACAGAGGCGTAATCGTCGACGAAACATACCAGCTAAATCTAGGCGGGGACACGGACTTCCTGAATATGACGGTTGAAGAACGCCTAAAAACAAAGCGCATAAGCAAGACAGAAGCCGTCAAAAGCCTAGTGCCATATGACCTGCCAACCCGCATAGGACCATCAGACTACGTGCCTTTTCTAGGGAACAAGAAAATATGCTACATATGGCTTAAGGGAAGAAAATTCGGCGACAGACCACTAACAATAACCGTTAAGCTGGAGGTGGAAGACTCGCCCAACAGTGCCGGCGTAGTTATAGACGTGATAAGGGCTGTAAAGTTGGCTTTGGATCGAAAAATAGCCGGACCCCTAATAAGCATATCATCATACGCCTTCAAACACCCACCAATACAGGTGCCAGACCCCATTGCGAAAGAATGGGTGGAAGAATACATTAAGGGCAAGCGAGAACGCTAAAAATTTTTAGCCTAACTTTTCAAAAACAGAGAGAACACTACAAACAGCTGAAATCCACCTTAAATAAGCGTTTAAGGCTGCCCGCAAAGCCACTGTATCCCTAGCCTCGACAGACAAAATCAGAAAAGTGTTTTTAATTTTTAATTTTGCTTTAGAACGGGTTGTGGCTGGTTTGGCGGTTTCCGGCATAAGCGCCCTATAAACTATTTCCAAATCTCTTTTGGAGGGAAGTTTTAGGCGAATAACGGCGTTAGTCCTCATGAACCTTCAAGTCCCAGATTAGATGGGATATTCTTATCCTCGGACCTATTTCCACATCTTCTGGAAGAAGTCTAAATGTTGTCACCATTTCTCCTGCTGGGTTAGTGGCGGTTTGCATTATTACGTTATATCCCTTACACTCATCTCTGCTGGAGACTATTGGAATACCGAAGAATACGGACAATGCCTTTTCGAGCCTAGTAATCTCTTGAGATTGTTTTGGAGAAGAGGCAATAGCAACAGATTCTATCCTCCTTCCTTTTGGCATAGTTTGAAATTCTCTGCGGAGCTTTACACTCTTCAAGTATATTAGTGGAGGTATTGGTTGCAGCTTGCCATCTACATGGTAAAGCTCTATTTTCCCGGGTCCACCTTTCCAACGGTCGACAATCACCACTTTTTCTGCGTCAAGTTCCAAGGCTTTTGCCGCTACACCTTCGAGGCTTAGTTTTCCACGGTTTATTCTTAAAATATTTGGAAGCATACGGGAAAGATCTTTGCAGAAGGTTCTTATGCCTTTGGTTGGTCTCCGTGATGTGGTTAAAAGTATCACGATTTCAGCCTATTCTTCTTCCGTTGCTGTTGAAGCCTCAACTTCTTCCACCGGAGCTCCTTTAGCAACGCGTTTAGCCACTATGCCAAGCTTTGTTGCTGGGGTATAGGCGCCACCAGTGAAGGTAAACCCACATTTTCTACATTTCCAGACGCCCACGCTCACTCGCCTAACTCTTGGAAGCCCGCATTGGGGGCATTTGTGGCTCTTCTTCATTTCGGCAACTATTTTTATGTAGCGTTTTCTAACAGTGGCTCCGTAGCGGGGTCCTAAACCCCTCGTTGGACCAACCTTTTTTGTTTTTTTCCCCATTTTCACCACCCAAGCTTCTTCCTGATTTCGGCGGCTTTCTCTCTGGCGACTTGAACAGCTTCAAACACTTGTTTAGGCGTGAAGTATCCACTTCCACCCTTCTGAACAGCACAGATATTGCCGTCATCATCTATTGTTATGGTTAGTCTGGCATCCATTATTTGTTCCTCTTCAAGCCAAGGGTCAACAACAAGCCTATCATTTATCTTCGCAAACGTCACTGATACCGGATGCCTTCTCACCGGTAACGCCGTATACCCGGGCTTGATTTTTATCTCGCCTTCTTCAATTTCGTAGTTAAACATTTTTGCATTGAGCAGCGCAGCCATGGCGGCTAATGATGACGCATCAATTAGATTTCCATCATGGTTAAGCACATAAATGTCCACAAAGATTACAAAGACCTTCTTGCCCGGTGTTATGCAGAGCTTATCCACTTCAATGGCTTTTGACTCCCTAATCCCACGGTCGACAACCCTTGCCAACTCTATCGAATTCTCATCGGGCGGTCCGGGCTCAAAAGTTGGCGAAGCTAAGGGAACAAGTTCAGCATTCACAGTTAAGACTCCCTCGTTGGGCGTGTCTGGAAATGGTTCTCCAGTCTCGATTTTAACTCCAACCATAACCTCTGTTTTTCCAAGGAGAACCCTTGCGGATCCCTCAGCCCTTTCAATTATTCCTTGCTCCACCTTTATCTCTCTATAGTCATTTAGGCCTCTACCGTCAAGCCTCTTTCCCTTAGCGATTAATTGTGCAATTTGCTTCTGCTTTACGCGCACAACTATTGTTGCCATCACTCTTCAACCTCCTTAACGCTGACATATTTTGCTTTTAAGGCTTCCTTCTGCATAGCAGAGATTTTCTTGCATCCCTCAATGGCGAGGTTAACAGCCTTCTCAAACTCCTCTGGCGTTAAGATTCCATCCATCTGAAGAAGTGTTATAACGCCCAAGTTCGGCATATAAGCCACTGGAACATCCGCTGAGCCAACCTTATCCTCAACATCCATCAAATCCAAGACTATTGTATCCTCAACTTTTCCGGCAGAACAGGCAACCACCAAGTCGCGCATAGGTATGCCAGCATCCGCCAACGCCAACGACGCCGCCGTTATGCTCGTGCACCTTGTGCTTCCATCAGCCTGCAACACCTCAACAAAAACGTCCGTAGCCGTGCGTGGATAATACTCAACAAAAATGGCTGGCTCAATGGCTTCTCTAATAACCTTTGACAACTCTATTTCCCTTCTGGACGGGGCTGGCGATTTACGTTCCTGAACGGAGAAGGGTGCCATGTGATAGCGGCATCTCAAAACCATGCGGTCCGGCAAAGCCATGTGCTTTGGATGCAGTTCTTTCGGGCCGTAAACCGCAGCTAAAATTTTGTTTTTCCCTTGTTCAATGTAGGCTGAGCCGTCAGCGTTTGATAAAACGCCAACCTCGATTTTTATTGGTCTAAGTTCGTCCGGCTTTCTTCCATCAAGCCTTAAACCTTTCTTATCAATTAATTTTTCAGTTTTTTGACTCATTCTAAATACCTCCTCTTTTCTCTTTTTCCTTTTTGATCATTTGCAATATGCGATCTGTTAACCCAGTTATGTGGGATTCCTCCTCAATCTTGTGAATCGCCATCATAGCCAACTCCTCGTCTTCCAAGTTTTTACCAGTGATTAGTATTATTCCATTATGCCCCAATATTATGTGGCAACCAGTCTCCTGCTTTATCATAGATATCATTGAACCCTTTTTACCAATGACGCGGGGAATTTTCGTGGGAGTTATTTTCACTATTTGTCCGCGGGTTATTTTCCCAAGTCCAGGCTCATCTACGCTTAATTGTGGGTTATGGGTTCTGTCATATGAGACTATTTTTGCCACAATAAGGTCTCCAACATCCAGCACCTCTGTTAAGTCATTTTTCTGCGGCTTGAAGGGTCTGTTGAGTACATCAGAAGCCCTTAAGATGGCTAAGTATGGCGCGTTTATGTCAACGGTCCATCCGCTGAATCCAACCTCAACAACAGTTCCTATAACTGTGTCACCAACCCTAGGAATGTAGAAAGCCCTTAAGGCGACAACGCCTACTTTTTTGTCCTCGTACTCAACAAGTCCGATTCTTGCTGCATAGATTTTGTTATCCTCTTTATACGTGTTTTCTCCAGCTATGTAATCACCCTCGGCAAGTAAGTCGCCGGGAGTCGCAATTTGTCTCCTTTCAAAAAATATAGGCATAAACACACACTCAGCAATTTAACCATAAATTATGATATTACTTTCGCCTCAGCGTTTCCCTTAGTTACTTCACCAATCTTTTCGAGGAAGGGCCCGTAAAGGCCAGCGGGCATTTCGAGAATCCCATGCCATGAACCGTCAGCTCGCCATTCTTCACGTTTTATTGTCCCGAAGGCCTTCAGCGTTCCGTAGGCTCTTGCCGCATATTCCGCTGGTACATGCACGCTGACGGAGACCTGTTCAATTTTTAGTGGTAGAATCTGTCTCAGTAGCTTTATTATCTCTCGTGCTTGTTCCTCTGTCGGCTTGAAGGGGTCTATTGAATAGTGAATTTGCTCCATGGCTTGCTCAATACGCAATGGTGGATGGGGAAGATTTGTCCTAGGGTCTACGCATTGCTTTGATATGAAGGCTATTATTTGCCTCCGTTTTTCTTCAATCATTTTTCTGCGCTGTTCCGTTGTAAGCTGTAACGTGCCCCGTTTTATGATTATGTCTGCCACTTTAAGCGGGTCTGTTGTTCCAAAGGCTTTGCGTATGGCTTCTTCGGAAACTTTTGTGCCTTTGTTCGCGTCCGAAAATATTGTTTCAGCTACTAAGACATCCGTTATTGAGGATATTTTGCCCAAACGGTAATCAAGCGCCTTCTCTGGTTTAACGAGAACCTCGAAATGCTCATTATCCTTTGTAATACGCGCAACGGTGTATTTTTCACTCATCCTCTTTTCACTTGCCTGAAACAAACTTCTTTACATATCCTTCAACTTTCTCGTCGCTGAGCATCTCCATCTTCTTTGTCGCTGATGGAATAACAGCAATCTTTATCCTTGGCGGAAGCTGCCTAGCCTCAAGAGCCTTAACCAAACATTTGACAGCCAGCTTTACAGCGTCTTCGAGACTCATGTCCTCACGGTACTCTTCCTTCAAAATGTTCATCACAGTTTCTCTTCCCGCGCCAACTGCCGTGGCTTTATGCCCTTTGTATGTTCCGCTAGGATGTGTTATGAAAAGGTGGTTTCCGATTTTGTCAACTCCTCCGAATATTAAAGAAACACCGAAGGGTCTTACACCAGCATGTTGCGTGTAAAGCTGTTGTATATCGCATATACGTTTAGTTACAACCTCAACATCTATTGGTTCATCATAAGTTAACCTATTACTCTGCGCATAAATCCGCGCTTGGTCTATCAAAACCCTCGCGTCGGAGCTTAAACCAACTATTGCCGCGCCAATGTGCTCGTCAATCTTGAAAATCTTCCACGAAGAACCAGTTTCCTCGAGGAGCTCAACGGTTTCCTCAGCCCCCAAAACAACACCTTCAGAACATTTTATTCCCAAAATTGTTGCTCCACGGTTTACAAGTTCCATCGCATACTCAACTTGGAAAAGCCTTCCATCCGGTGAGAAAACAGTTATGGCACGATCATATGCTCCTGGAGCTGCAAACACTGACACCAACATCAACCTCGCATTTTACCTAACTAAACACTTGCAGAACACTCATATAACAACTTAACTAAAAACCTTTTCTTTGCCAACATTCCATCTGATAGCTGTTAGGCCTCATAATTTCCTTTTTAACACGCAGCTAAGAGAATTTAAGGTTTAATCGCCAAGTTTATATTGCCCACTAATATTCTATTCAACGGCACTATATCGGGTTTACACTCTTAATGGGGCGTTTCAATAAGTGGAAATAGAGGTGCTTGAAAGAGACGACAAGAGCTTGCGCTTGCTGATAAGGGGAGTTGACACTCCATTTATTAATGCCTTGAGAAGGAACGTTATTGCTGAAGTTCCTTGCATGGCTATAGACGATGTTGTGATTATTGAGAATTCTTCGGTTTTCCACGATGAAATTATAGCCCATAGGCTTGGATTAATCCCTTTAAAAACTGACCTCGACGGCTACAATCTTCCAGAAGAGTGCTCGTGTAGAAGTGAGTTTGGATGCAACCTTTGCAGGGTTACTCTTACGCTAGATAAGGAGGCAAAAGAAGGCACAATAACCGTTTATTCTGGCGAGCTTGTTTCAGAAAATCCAAACGTCGTCCCCGTCAGCGACAAAATTCCAATAGTTAAGCTTGCAAAGGGGCAGAAGTTAAGGCTTGAGGCTTATGCGAGGCTTGGGAAGGGTAAGAATCATGCGAAGTGGCAGCCTGTTTCGCTTTGCTCATACAAATATCTGCCTCAAATAAAAATAAACAGCGAAAGCTGTGACATTTGCGGGAAATGCGTGGAAATATGCTCAAGAAAGGTTTTGGTAAACCGTGAAGGAAGGATAGAAGTTCGTAACTTGCTGGCGTGTACTTTATGCCAAGATTGCGTGGACGTTTGCCCGAAACAACCGCCAGCCATAGAGGTTGGCTGGGAGAAAAACGCTTTCATATTCAGTATTGAATCAACGGGTGTGCTTCCACCAGAAAGAATCATAATGGAAGCTGTAAAAATTTTGGATAAAGACCTTAAAGAACTTGCAAAACAGATAGAGGTGCAAAAGGCTTGAGGAAAATCAAAGAAACGAATCCGGAGCTTATCGAAACCATTCTTTTCTTGAAAAAGCAGAGCAAAGAAAGCGGGACGAAAATTTGGAGAAGCGTAGCTGAATTATTGGCAAAGTCTAGAAGAAAGCGCATAACCGTAAACATCAGCCGATTGAACAGATACGCTGGAAAAAATGAAATGGTGGTTGTTCCAGGCAAGGTGTTAGGCGCAGGAGAAATAGACCATCCAGTGATTGTTGCAGCATTCGCTTTTACACAAAATGCACGGGAAAAAATAAAGAAAGCACGAGGAAAATGCCTATCCATAATCGAGTTTGCCAAGAAAAATCCTAAAGGTTCAAAAGTTAAGATAATAGGGTGAAAGAATGCAGCTGGAAAGCGATTACAAAGTTATTAATGCTGAAGGACTTATTCTTGGGAGAATGGCAAGCATAATTGCCAAACGCTTGCTAAAAGGTGAAAAAATAGCTGTCGTAAATGCTGAGAAAGCCGTAATATCTGGAAAAAAGAAGAGCAAGGTTCGAGAAGCAAAAGAGTTTCTTGAGGTTGGACATCCTAGGAAAGGTCCTCTGCATCCTAGGATGCCAGACAGAATCTTACGAAGAACTATTAGGGGGATGCTACCCTACAAGCAGCCGAATGGCAAGCACGCCTACAAAAGGCTTAGGGTTTTCATAGGCGTCCCAGACGAGCTTAAAAACCGAGAGATGGAAACCATAGAAGAAGCACAAGCCAAAAAGCTAACTTGCCCCTACTTCACACTTGGAGAACTTGCAAAGGAAATAGGTTGGAGTGGTGAATGAGATGCCAGCGAAAAAAGTTCTGGTAGTCAGCGGGAAAAGAAAAACAGCTGTGGCACGCGCCGTTGTTAAGCCAGGCATAGGAAGAATAAGAATCAACATGACTCCTCTGGAGATTTATCAGCCAGAAGTCGCCCGCCAAAAAATAATGGAGCCACTACTACAAGCTGGCGACGAGGTTTGGAAACAATTAGATATAGATATTAAAGTTTCAGGCGGAGGCTACATGGGACAAGCTGAGGCGGCTAGGATGGCGATTGCAAACGCCTTATTAAAATGGACCAAGAGCGCACAACTGCGCACGGCATTTGTCGAGTATGACAGAACAATGATTGTGGGCGACCCTAGAGGAAAAGAGCCCAAAAAGTTTGGTGGTCCCGGCGCAAGAGCGAGGGATCAGAAGAGCTACAGATGAATGGAGGTTAGGGCGAAATTGATTATACCTATAAGGTGCTTTACATGCGGCAGGTTAATTGGCGACAAGTGGGAAGAGTTCGCGAGAAGAGTTAAGATGGGGGAAAATGCTGGCGACGTTTTAGACAGTTTGGGGATAAGAAGGTACTGTTGCAGGCGTATGCTTCTCTCCCACGTTGAAATTATTGATGAAGTTTTACGCTTCTACGAAGAGGCTGAAAAGAGAAGAGAGGCCAGAATGCAGTACTATCAACAATGAAGGGCAATAAGACATGTCCACGGTTATTGAAGATGTAATTGCAAGAAAGGTTTTCAACAGTCGCGGAGAAGAAACAATAGAGGTTGACGTTATCACCACTTCCGGTTTTGGGAGAGCCTCGGCCCCAGCCGGAGAAAGTCGAGGAAAAGCCGAAGTCGTTTATTACCCGCATGGCGGAGTGAATGAAGCCATCAAGAAGGTTAAAGAACTTATATCCCCCGAACTTATTGGACTGAATGCGGACTTCCAAGAGGAGATCGATAAAACCCTCCGTGAGATAGACAACACAAAAGATTTTAGAATTATTGGTGGAAACACAGCCTTTGCTGTCTCTTTAGCAAACGCTGAAGCTGCCGCAAACTCTTATGGTTTACCCCTATTTCAATATTTGGGCGGATATGCAGCCCACGAACTTCCCTATCCGCTTGGAAACATAATTAGCGGTGGGAAACATACAAGTGGAAAATCTCCAGACATGCAGGAGTTTCTAGCTCTTTCATATGGCGCGGACTCTTTTCTGGAGGCGGCAACGGCAAACGTAAAAATCCACAGCAAAGTTAAGGAGGCTTTAAAGAAAAAGGATAAACTTTTCAGCAGTGGCAGAAGCGACGAAGGAGCATGGGTTGCAAACATCACAGATTTGGAAGCCCTTGAGATTATGGCTTCGGCATGCGAAGATATGAGTGATGAATCAGGCTTCAAATGCTGTTTTGGCGTTGATGTTGCGGCTTCGTCCCTCTGGAATGCTAGAAAGAAGAAATACGTGTATGAGAGAAATGGAAAGGAGCTAGATTCTGGCGAACAGTTGGAGTTTATCCGACACCTCATTGGAAAATATCATTTAGTTTATGTGGAGGACCCATTCCATGAAGATGATTATGGAAGTTTCGCAGAACTCACAAAAAAGGTTAAGAACTGCCTTATCTGCGGTGACGATTTGTTCGTTACAAATAATGAAAGGTTAACCTATGGGATTAAAATGCATGCAGCCAACGCCGTAATAATTAAAGTTAACCAGGTGGGCACGCTGACAGATGCTTTGGACACTATTGAAACTGCGAAAAGGGCTAGATACGTGCCAGTCATATCTCACCGTTCCGGTGACACTTGCGATTGGCACATTGCTCACCTAGCTGTGGCGTTTAGATGCCCAATAATTAAGACAGGCGTTGTGGAAGGTGCCCGAATAGCAAAAATAAATGAGTTGCTGAGGATTGAGGAGTTTCTTGGAGATAGGGCTAAAATGGCTGAACTACACATTCCATAATGGAGAGTGAAGCGAGCTTGGCTGAAAAAGATAAAGAAGAAGCCAAAAAGGAGAAGTTTGAAGAGGAAACAAGTGCAGAGGAAGAACTCCTATTACCTCGGGACACGCTCCTCTCGGCTGGAATACACATTGGAACTAGAATGAAAACCAAAGACATGGAACAGTTTATATACCGTGTCAGACCAGACGGACTATTTGTTCTGGACGTGAAAAAAACTGATGAACGCATAATGGTGGCAGCCAAGTTCTTGGCAAGATTTGAACCCTCAAGGATCGCTGCTGCCGCTGCAAGGCTATATGCACAAGAGCCTGTGAAAAAGTTTTGCGAGGCTATTGGCGCAACCCCTATTGTTGGGCGCTTCATCCCTGGACTGCTTTCAAACCCTCTTTATCCAAACCGTATTGAACCAAACGTGTTAATAGTCTCGGATCCTCGGGCTGATTCCCAAGCAGTGAAGGAGGCTGCTTCCATAGGCATTCCGGTAGTAGCCTTGTGCAGCACTGACAATGACTTTTCTGGAGTTGACCTAGTAATACCCACAAACAATAAGGGCAGAAGAGCCTTGGCGGTCATTTACTGGCTTCTTGCGAGGCAAGTTTTGCGCGAAAGAGGGGAGCTCCCACCAGATAAGGACATGCCACTAACCATCGAGGATTTTGAGGCTAAAATCTTAAAGGAGGAAGAGGAGAGCTAGCCTGAAATGGCGAAGATTCGGCTTCCAAGTCAAGCTGGAGCCTTCTACGCTGGAAAAGCCGAATCGTTGAGGAGGCAGATTGAAGAGTGTTTTCTACACGAGTTAGGACCGAGAAAAATTCCAACAGTTGTTGAGGGGCCAAGACGCATAGTCGGTCTTGTTTGCCCCCATGCTGGATATATGTATTCTGGACCGGTGGCAGCCCACGCCTATTACAATTTGGCTTCTGATGGTAAGCCAGACACCGTTGTGCTTTTTGGTCCAAACCATACTGGTTATGGTAGTGCCTTAGCTGTGGTGAATGAGGGTTTTTGGCGCACCCCACTAGGCGATGTTGAAGTAGACGGAGAAACAGCCAACAAGATTGTTAGGGAAGCCCGCATTGTGGATGTTGATGACTCAGCTCATCGATATGAGCATTCCATTGAGGTGCAGCTTCCGTTTTTGCAATACCTTTTCGGCTCAGCGTTCAAAATTGTGCCTATATGTTTTTTGATGCAGGATTTGCACTCCTCAAGAGAGGTTGGGCAAGCTGTTGCAAAGGTTTTGGCTGGAAAGAACGCCTTAATTATGGCTTCTTCAGACATGACCCACTATGAACCAAAAAGAACAGCAGAGAAGAAGGACATGTTGGCACTTCAAGCTGTCGAAGCCATGGATGAGGAACGCTTCTATTCGATAATCGAAGAGCATCGGATTACAGCGTGTGGTTATGGTCCTATAATTGCCCTTATAACGGCTGCAAAGGCTTTGGGGGCTAGAGAAACAAGATTATTATGTTACAAGACTAGTGGAGATATTACTGGCGACCACTCAGCTGTTGTTGGGTACGCTGCCGTCCAATTCGCAAAATAGTGATTTAGAATGGGAGTTATCGCTTCAGCTCCCGCGAAAATAATACTTTTCGGAGAACACTTCGTCGTCTACGGCGAGCCCGCCATAGTCCTAGCCATAGACAAAAGAGCCTACGCAAAGGCGGAACTACGAGAGGATAAGAGGCTTTTCCTACGCTCTTTAAACCTAAGCGTAGCCGGGTTTTTTGAGAATGGAGACTTTAGGGTTAAAGAGGGAAGCCTAAAAGAGGCGAAAATGAAGCTTGAACCGCTCAGATGCGCTGTGGAAAAAGTTCTAGAGGTTTCAGGCGAGAAGGTGGGCTTAAATATAGAGGTTAACTCAACAGTTCCTGTTGCCGCCGGTTTAGGGTCTTCAGCAGCTGTGGCTGCTGCCGTTGCGGCAGCTGTCAGCGCCTTATTAAACGTGAAGATATCGAAGGAGGATGTTTTCCGCATAGCCTATGAAGCAGAAAAAATCATGCATGGCACGCCTTCAGGCGTTGATCCAGCCGTATCAACCTTTGGGGGCGCGCTGCTTTTCCAAATAGATACAGGGTTTAAGCCTCTTGATGTTAGGGCTGATATACCGCTTATTGTTGGCAACACTGGTATTGAACGGTCAACGCGGAGCCAGGTTGCGAAAGTTCGAAGTTTAAGGGATCGTTATCCACAGATTGTTGACCCTATGATGAGGGCTGCCCGTGAAATAGTTTTAAGGGCCATTGAAGCCTTAAAGGAAGGCAACTTAGAGACTATTGGGGAATTGATGAACATAAACCATGCTCTACTCTATGGATTAGGGGTTTCAGACGAATCTCTGGAGTGGCTTATTAACGCCGCCCGTAAGGCTGGGGCATTAGGCGCAAAGCTGACTGGTGCGGGAGGCGGCGGGTGCATGATAGCCCTTGCAAGTAGCGATAAGGTTGAAAATGTTTTGGAGGCTGTTCAGAGGGCCGGGGGAAACGCTTTCCTAGCAAGGAAAACAGATGAGGGGGTTAGAATTGAGCCGACCTAGACCAACAGTTTTGAAGATAGGCGGCTCCGTCATAACGGACAAAAGCGAAGAGCTCGGCGTTCAAATGGAAGCCATAAGCCGAATAGCAGACGAAATACTGGAAGCAAACACTAAAAACCTAATAATTGTGCATGGCGGCGGAAGTTTTGGCCACCCGGTGGCGCAAAAATACTTCATAAAAGAGGGCTTCAAAGAAAAGTCTCAAATAATAGGGTTTGCAGAAACTCATCATGTTATGACTGTGCTTAATGGACTTTTCATGGATGCCTTAATATGGCGGGGCATTCCAGCGGTGAGCATTACGCCTTCTTCATGTATAATGACGCAGAATGGCAGAATAATATGCTTTGAGGATTCTCCGCTAAAACAGCTTATGAAAATGGGTTTTATTCCAGTCCTTTACGGGGACGCTGTTTTTGACACGAGTTTAGGTTTTACGATATTGTCTGGAGACCAGCTTGTCGCCTTTTTAGCAATGCGGTTCAATGCAAAAAACATAGTGATCGGCGTTGATGTAGACGGGTTGTATGATGCTGACCCAAAAACAAACGCGAAAGCCAAAATGTTCGACCGTTTAACTTTGGAGGAGCTAAAAAACGTTCAGAAACTTTTAGGCGGGTCCAACGCATGCGACGTGACTGGCGGAATGGCAAGTAAAATTGCTGAGCTCATACCCGCAATAGAACATGGTATTCCCGTTTTAATGGTTAATGCTACGAAGCCCAAATATGTCTATAAAGCCCTTAAGGGAGAACAGGTTAGGGGTACACTTATAGAGAAGGAATAAGGTTTGGCTGAAAAAACTAAAAAGCGTAAAGCAGACCACATCCGCATAGCCACAACCTATAATGTCCAGGCAAAAAACACCATGACAGGATTCGAAGACGTACACTTTGTTCACAGAGCCTTACCAGAAATCGATAAGGACGAAATAAATCTTTCAACAACAGTTTTCAACCATAAGTTTTCCGCGCCAATAATAGTAAGCGCCATAACTGGCGGAACCAGCGAAGCTCGGAAAATTAACGCGACAATAGCCACAGTTGTTGAGGAATTTGGGCTTGGAATGGGTGTTGGAAGCCAAAGAGCGGCATTAGAAGACCGGAGACTTGAGAAAACCTTTGCAATAGTTAGGAAAAAGGCGCCTACAGCCTTTTTAATGGCTAACATTGGCGGAATACAACTTGCCAAAGGATACAATATTAAAGAAGCAAAGAGAGCCATAGAAATGGTTAATGCTGACGCTCTAGCCATACACTTAAACCCTCTCCAAGAGGCGGTGCAGCCGGAAGGCGAAACAAGCTTTAAGGGAGTTCTCGAAAAGATAGGAGAAATCGCCAAAGAACTTGACAAGCCAATCATTGTGAAGGAAACTGGGGCGGGTATAGCTGCTGAAGAAGCGAAAAAGCTTGAGGCTGCTGGTGTAAAAGGCATTGATGTAAGTGGCGCTGGTGGCACAAGCTTTGCTGCTGTGGAATATTTCCGTGCAAAAGGTAGGAGGAACGCTTACAACCGCAGATTAGGCGAGGTTTTTTGGGATTGGGGGATACCAACAGCAATAAGCATAGTTGAAGTTGCGCAGACAGTCAGCATTCCAATTATTGCTTCTGGTGGAGTGCGCAGCGGATTGGATGCAGCTAAAGCCATAGCCTTGGGGGCAAGTCTCGCAGCTCTTGCACAACCAGTTTTGCAAGCAGCCGTCGAAGGCGTTAGACAAACGAGGAAAATGTTGCGCATATTAATAGAAGAGCTTAGGAACGCCATGTTCCTTGTTGGGGCTGAAAACGCTCAGCAATTACATAGAACGCCCCTCGTGATTGTTGGGAAAACGGCTGAATGGTTGAGATTAAGGGGCTTTGACATAGAAGTTTATGCGAGAAGGGGGTAAAAGATAACTTTGAGCTTTAACATTGAGAAACTTCTTGAGGAAAAAGCAAGTATCATAAACAAGGCTATCGAGAAATATATACCGAGAATCTTCTCGAAAGAAGCCATTATCTTCAGAGTTAGCCCGCCGAGGTATGCATACAACATTGAAGCAATAAACAAGGCCGTGGCTGAGCCAATTTGGGAGTTTCTGGACAGGGGTGGAAAAAGATGGCGCCCAGTCCTTTTTCTACTCATATGCGAGGCTTTAGGCAAAAATCCGGAAGAGTATGTAGACTATGCCATAATTCCCGAAGTCGTGCACAACGGAACCCTAATGATAGATGACATTGAGGACGCCTCGGAATTCCGCAGGGGTAAGCCTTGCACTTACAAAATTTATGGCTTGGATATCGCCATAAACGCCGGAAACACCATGTACTACCTGCCACTCTTGCCGCTTATGGAAAACCGTGAAAAGCTTGGCTCCGAGAAGCTTACAAGGATTTATGAGATTTACGTGCAAGAGATGATAAACCTCAGCTTAGGACAAGCCATGGACATTGCTTGGCACAGGGGCTTGGCGGACGCCGACCAATTAGGCGAAAGAGACTATTTACAGATGTGTGCCTACAAAACTGGAACCTTGGCCAGGATGGCTGCCAGAATTGCCGCAGTGGTTGCTGATGCCTCCAACGAGCTTGTTGAGAAGCTTGGGCACTTTGCAGAAGGCATAGGAGTAGCCTTCCAAATACAAGATGATGTGTTGGATTTAACTGGCGAAGAGTTTGCCGAGAAAAAAGGCGGAAGAGGGCAAGACATAACAGAGGGAAAACGCACCCTTATTGTGATTCACACCTTAAAGATTGCAAATGCTAAGGACAGGAAAAGGCTTATTGAGATTTTAAGGATGCATACTTCAGACCAGAAGCTGAGGGATGAGGCAATAGCAATAATGCAGAAGTATGGCTCCATCGAGTATGCGAAAAACTTTGCGAGAAAAATTGTTGAGGAAAGCTGGAGAGAGGTGGAAAAACTTCTTCCAGAGTCGATGGCGAAGGAAAAGTTAAACGCCTTTGCAAGATTCCTTATTGAGAGAAAAATTTGAAGCGCCGTGCTAAGCCTTGAACGAGATTAAAGAGGACGAAGAATTAAGGGAGACTATTCGAAAGTTTGCATTACTAAACGCCATAAAACATGATGGAAAAGCCCAAACGGGCCCGGTTGTGGGGAAGGTTTTAGCTGAGAGACCAGAATTGCGAACTAGGGCAAAGGAGCTAACCGCCCTAGTGAAAGAGGTGGTTGATGAGGTCAACAGTCTTTCATTAAGCAGACAAATGCGCATTGTAGAAGAGAAGTGGCCGGAAACCCTTGCAAAAGAAAAAATTGGAGAAGAAGAGAAGAGGCTTCCTCCATTACCAAACGTTGACAAGTACCGAGAAATTGTCACGCGTTTCTCGCCGAACCCGGACTGTGTTTTGCACTTGGGCTCTGCCAGAGCCATAGTGCTCTGCTACGAGTATGCTCACATGTATAATGGCAGGTTCATTTTACGCTTCGAGGATACAGACCCCAGGCTGAAAAGGCCCGTTCTGGAGTTTTACGACCGAATTAGGGAAGACTTGGAATGGCTTGGATGCAAACCGGATGAGGAGTATATCCAAAGCGACAGAGTCCCCATATACTATGAATATGCGGAAAAGTTGCTGAAAGAAGGAAACGCCTATGTTTGCACATGCAAACCACAATCCTTCAGAGAAAAAGTTTTAGCCCAAAAGCCTTGTCCATGCCGCGTTTTACAACCAGAAGAACAGCTTGAAAGATGGAACCGCATGCTTGAAGGCGCATATAAGGAAGGTGAAGCGGTAGTACGCGTAAAAACAGATTTAACTCATCCAAACCCGGCTGTCAGAGATTGGCCTGCCCTCCGAGTAATAGACATCGAAAAATATCCGCATCCAAGGATTGGAACAAAATACCGTGTTTGGCCGCTTTACAATTTTGCGTGCGGATTGGACGACCATTTGATGGGTGTAACCCACATAATTCGAGGCAAAGAACACTTAACGAACATGGTTAGGCAAGAGTACATGTATAAGCATTTGGACTGGCGTTATCCAGAGTCAATTCATTATGGCAGACTAAAAATTAAGGGTGCACATCTAAGCAAGTCAAAAATTGTTCAGGGATTAAGGGAAGGCTTATACAAGGGATGGGACGACCCCAGACTGGCAACATTTGCGGCCCTAAGAAGGCGTGGAATAACTCCGGAAGCCATCAAAAAGCTCATAATTGATGTTGGCCCGAAAACCTCCGATGTTATTTTAAGCTGGGAGAACCTTTACGCCTACAATCGCAAAATCCTAGACCCAAAAGTGAACAGGTATTTCTTCGTGCCAAACCCCATTCAGCTTCTGGTTAGGCGCATTCCACGAACATTTACGATTAGGCTTCGTTTACATCCGGAATATCCAGAAAGAGGCTTCAAAGAATATGTGATAAAACCATCCGAGCTTGATGGCGAAGCCCTGTTTTGGATTTCAAAAATGGATTTGAGGGTTTTGGCCGTTGGGAAGATTGTTCGACTTATGGAGTTGTTCAACATAAAGATTGCGCGGGTTGAAGCCTACTCTGTTGAAGCGGCTTTCGAGAGCGAATCTTATGAAGAAGCTAGGAGGGCTGAAGCATCTCTAATTCATTGGGTGCCGATAGGGATGGACATGCCTTGTCAAGTTATGATGCCAGACGCCACTATAACTGACGGAGTAGCCGAGAAAGCCTGTAAAGACTTAAAGCCAAACGACATGGTTCAGTTTGAAAGATTCGGCTTCGTAAGGATCGACAGAGTTAATGCTAAAATTACGGCGTACTACGCACATAAATAGGAGGATACGCGATGCGTAGGCAAGACAAAGTTGTTTTGTGGCCAGCATATTTTGATTCTACAAAAACCAGAGAAGATGGCAGAAAAATATCGAAGATTTTGGCTGTACCTTCTCCTAAAATCACGGAGCTTAAAGAAGCTGTGGAAAAGCTTGGCTTTGAATGTGAACTCGTGGCGGATGCGAGTTATCCGAAGACACCTTGGCTTAAAACTGGCAGGCTCCTAGTGGCAAAAAAGGAAGCTAAAAATCAGTTGCTTAAGAAGATTGCAAAACAGTTACAGAAAATTCGCGGCGCAGCAGTTACGGCGAAATCTGTTTAGCTTGTTAACTTGCTTCCTCTTCACCTACTAAAACAGCGTTTATCACACCGTTTTGGCCTGGTCTGGATGTTACACGCGCCAAGCCTAATGATGTCTCTATTATGGCGCCCTTTGTTATCACGCCTCTTCTGTCGTAGTCAACGTTCGCTGGGTTTTTGACAACACGCAGAATTTCAGCTTTTTCAGTTTTCCCAGTTTTTAAGTCTGTTACGCACGCGTATTTTTCGCTTAAAACCTTCACTTTTACGTTGCCACCCCTTCCCCGCTCAATTTTCCTCTTAGGTTCTCCTAGAACCGTTTCTACCGGAAATGAGCCCTGCTCGAATTTCCTTTTCCCACGGTATGGTCGCTTTTTTCCTCCCGTTGGTTTTCTCTTGTGCAAGTCGCCGTGCCAAACAGACACTTTTAACCCTCTTTTAGCGTTAACACCTTATAGGCTTGTTCACTATCACGCTAATTTGCATATAAACCTATCCATTTTAAAAGGCTAAACGTTCAAAGCTGAGCTTTGAGCAATATCTTCCGAAGCCTTTTCTCCTTCCAAAATCTTTTTCAGCTCCCTTTTCATGGTTGGGATGTCATGGCTTAGACCAAAATAGTCTGCGAAGTAGTCCGTCGTCTTCAAAATGGAGGCGCGTCCCTTTCGCTCTACGGTAACTAAGCCCATTTCTTTTAACAGTTTAATATGCCCGTAAGCGTGATGACCTCGAACTTCCACCACTCGTTTTTGAGAGACTGGTTGTCTTAGGGCTATGTAGGAAAGCGTCTTTAATGGACCGGTGGAGAGCAGCGGTCTCTTGACAAGCTTTCGGACATGCAGTGTAAATTCTGCTTTAAGTTGTAAAACAAATCTTTCATCCTTTAGTTCGAGAATTTCAAAGGCTGTGTCCCTTTTGGCATACTCCTGCGCTAAAATTTTTACAAGCCGTTTAGCCTTATTTTTTGAACGCGTTTTTAGAACTGAGCATAACTCTGAGAGGTCTAGGGGGCGACCAGCAACATATAATGCAGCCTCCACCAGCGCAAGGTCGCTGATGGATTTTCCCTGTCTGATTTGCGAACTTTCTTCCGCATTATTGGGTTGAGCCTTCATTTCTTGCAGCATCTGTTCCTCCAATTGTGATGTATATTTCTTCCGTTTCCTCGTCTTGCCAAAGGCTTACTTTTCCCTCTTGAGCCAAGAAAAGTAGGAGGATGAATGTGCGTATGGCTTCTAGGCGGGCTAACCCCTTGATTATGGTTGAGAACTGGATTATTCCGGCGCCCTTCACCATTTCAGAAAGAGACTTGTAAAGCTTTTCCATTTGAAGCTCTATTTCCATTAGATAATAGTCTATTTGTGGGAAAATTTCAGAAGGTGTTGGCAGAATGGGCTCCGCTGGGGCTTTTTCTAGACGGAAGAGCGCCTCCCCCTTTAGAACATCATCCAACACTTCTAGTAGGTGGCGTATGGTTGTCGACGTCACCTCATGTCTCAGCGGCAAAAAAAGCGGTGGAGGAATAAAATCTAACGGAGCCTTAGGCGGCGGTGGCGGCTCCTCAAGTTTTAGGAGAAGCTTCGATTTCATAAGGTATATGAGGGCTGAAGAGTCTAAGGCTACGCCTGACGCCCTAAAATCAATCTGCCCAGTCTTCTCCATCTCTTCGAGGAAAGTTGTTAGTAGATATGTTATGTTTATGTTCCATGGAGTGAGTTTCTCAAGTTTATGGAATTCAAAAAGAATGTTCCATGGCGGGCGGAGATAGAATGGCTTTTTAATCATTGCAGCCATTCTAGGTTGGCACCTCCAAGAACTTGGCTGAAACAACGTATGAGACGCCGTTGCGCCCGTAAACCCCGTAAATCTTTTGGGCTTTGTTAACCATTTCAGGTTTTAACGTAATGACAATGAATTGGGCTCTTTCTGATTCATCTAATAAAACGTCGGCGAGTCTTGACACATGGAAAGCGTCTAAATGCGCGTCAATTTCGTCTAATATGTAGAAGGAGGCTGGTGTGAAGTCTTTTATGGCGAAGAGGAAGGCTACGGCTGCCACTGAGCGTTCGCCGCCACTAGCGCCGCTAACCACGATTGATGGCTTGTTGGGGAATTGAACAATCATGTCTATGCCGCCGGAAAAGGGCTCTTCTGGATTCTCTAAAATTAGGTTGGCCGCCCCGCCGCCAGTGAGCTTGGAGAAGTATTTTTGTAGGTTTTGGTTTATCTTTTCAAAGGCTTCCATGAACACTTTGTGCTTTTTGCTTTCAATTTCTTCCATGAACTTTAGGATGGCTTGCTTTTCCCTTTCAAGCTCATTCATCCTTAAGGAAAGCTCTTTGTAGCGAGATATTTGCTCAGCATAATGAGAAAGGGCAAGCTGGTTAACACCGCTTATCCTTTCAAGCTCGAATTGGAGCATCCTTAAAGAGGCTTCTGCCTCTTCAACCTCTTTGACTGTAACTTCTAAGGGCTTTTCGTAGCCAAACTGTTTAAGCTGGTTTTGCCACTGTTCCAGCTGTATCATGGACGTCTGTATATTCAGCTGGTACTGGTTCAGCAGTCGGTCGGTTTCCTCATACTCGGCTTCGATTTTGCGGAGTTCCTTGTCTATCTCGTCTATTTGATTTGAGAATTTTTGGGCTTCTTCTTTTGCTGATAAAACGGTTTTTGAGAGTTCGATACGGCTCTTCTCCAGCTCTGCCAGCTCTTGCTTTAGTTTCTCCCTTTCTTGGAGCGCTTCCTCCACCTCGCTTTCAACTTTGCGCAGTTGCTGTTCAATCTTTGCCAGCTGGATTTTAGCGTTCTTGTAGCCCACCCTCAAAACATTGTCAAACTGCGATTGAAGTGTTGAAATCTCTGTTTGCACA
>JAVZJU010000009.1:0-43296 GCA_038870595.1 Bathyarchaeia archaeon | reverse complement strand
AAAGGAGGGGCGGCGGAGCTTTGGAAAGTTCAGCCGTAGCCTTTCAGCGTTCCAGCGTTATTTCGATGGTGCTGACGTTTGTAGGCGTGCCACCCTCTTCTCTGGGTGCCACCTGCTCAGTTCCGATACCTACTTTCTTAACCTTAACGTCTGGTAGGAATCGGCGCCTAACGACCTCAACGACGTCAACAGCTCGGCTTATGGCTCTCCCTCTTGCCTTGATATTCACTTCTTTTGCTCCGCCGTGGAAGAGGGTTATGCAAGCCAGTACATAGTTCATTACTGGCTTCTTCCCGATCAACACTGAGTTGCTTTCAGACATTTTGGACCGCCTCACTCCTTGTTTCCACTTTTTCTATGGCTTCATAACCATTTTTATCCACAAATAAATACATTACGGTTTTAACTTCTACCGCAACCTTAAAACGCGCGTACCGGACGATTTAAACAAATTAAAACTTGCTAAATGCTTAAATAACCCATACTATTGTAAACTCTTTCTAACATGTTAAAGAAGCGTTAAAAACTTGGAAACACTGACAAGACGCTCAACCCAGCTGCTCCGAATGCTCTACGAAAAAGGAAAATCAACAAGCACATATACTTTACATGCAAGACAAAGCGACCTAGCAAAAGAATTAGGCATAAGCAGACAAGCACTAAACCTTCATTTGAAGAAGCTTCGAGACCTAAACTACATAAGAACGGGAAGAGGGTTCATAGACGTTACAGAAAAGGGATTAAACGCTTTAGGCATATCATCAACACCAGCCTTCATATTCATTAAGGTTTACCCGCCAAAAAGAGGCGAGGTCTACGAAAAAATTAGAGAAACAATTGTGCAAAAAGCTTTCAGAATTGCAGGCGACGTTGACGCCATACTAATTGTCGAAAGAGATAAACTCAACGAGGTTTTAAGGAAGTTATCCGCAATCGAAGGCATAAAAGATACAAAGTCCTACGTCGCGATAGAATCTATAAAATGAGGCGCATAAAAGGGATGTCAAATGAAACTTCTTGAGTATGAGGCAAAAAGGATACTTACAAAGTACGGTGTTCCAACCCCAAAAGGAGAATTAGCCACAAACACAGCCCAAGCCCGAGAAATAGCCTCAAGGCTTAACTCGCCATTTGTTATAAAGGCGCAGGTTCCAATTGCAGGAAGGGGTAAAGCCGGAGGAATACTTTTCGCAAACTCCACAGATGAAGTGAAAAAGGCTGCAGAAAAACTGCTGGGCATGCAGATTAAGGGAATACCCGTCCGAAGCGTTTGGATTGAAGAGAAAATACAAGCCAAAAAAGAGCTCTATTTCGGCATGACCGTTGATAGGGTCTCAAAAAGCTATGTCGCAATCGCATCATCAGAAGGCGGAATGGAAATAGAGGATGTTGCCGCAAAAACTCCGGAAAAAGTCATAAAGTTCCCAATAACCTCACAATGCGGTTTCAGACCATACCACGCCAGACAAATAGCAAAGCGCATGGGATACGCTGGAAACCAGCTTTCAATGCTTGGAAACATCTTCTACAACCTATACAAGGCTGGCATGGACTATGACGCTGAACTTATTGAAATGAACCCTCTTGTTGAAACTTTGGACGGAAACTTTGTCGCTGTTGACACTCGCATAATAATTGATGACAACGCTTTGTTCCGCCACCCAGAATTTAAAGAAAGAATGTTGGAAGGTGAACTCTCCCCACAAGAGATTGAGGCTGCAAAAAATGACCTAGCCTATGTAAAACTTGAGGGAGATATAGGCGTAATAGGAAATGGCGCCGGCTTAGTCATGGCAACATTAGATGCCATACAACTTTACGGTGGAAAACCAGCAAACTTCCTCGACGTGGGCGGCGGTGCTCCGTCAGAAAAAATTGCTGCTGCCCTAAAAATTGTGCTTTCTAACCCAAATGTTAAAGCATTATTCATAAACATTTTAGGCGGAATAACCCGCTGCGACGAGGTTGCAAGAGGGATTTTGGCGGCAAAGGATAAACTGAGCATAGAAAAACCACTAGTAATCAGACTTGTAGGGACAAATGAGGAGGAAGGAAAACGAATACTAACAGAGGCGGGGATACATGTGCTAGAAAGCATGGAAGAAGCAGCCCAGCGTGTAGTGGAGATCGTCAAAAGCGGAGCGTGAAAAAATGGGAATAATAGTGGACAAAAATACTAGGGCTATAGTTCAAGGCATAACCGGGGCGCAAGGAAGTTTCCATACAAAGCTGATGCAGGAATATGGAACACAAATAGTTGCAGGTGTAACGCCAGGCAAAGGTGGAACAAAAATCCACAATGTTCCTGTCTACGACACCATTGAGGAAGCCATGAAGTATCATCAAGTTAATGCCTCGATAATATTTGTTCCCGCGCCTTTCGCGGCAGATGCCGCATTAGAAGCCCTAGAAAATGGAATAAAAACAGTTGTCATAATCACCGAGCACATCCCGATAAAAGACGCCATCAACGTTATGGCATATGCCAAACAAGTTAACGCCACAATAATAGGACCAAACACTCCAGGAATAATAACACCGGGCGAATGCAAACTTGGAATAATGCCAGCCCACATCTTCAAGCCCGGAAGCATAGGCATGATTTCAAGAAGCGGAACACTAACATACGAGATAGCCGCCAGCCTAACTAAAAAGCATATGGGGCAATCCACATGTATAGGCTTGGGCGGAGACCCTATTGTTGGCTTAAACTTCATCGACGTCCTAAAACTTTTTGAAAAAGACCCTCAAACAGAAGGTATAGCCCTAATTGGCGAAATTGGCGGAAACCTCGAAGAACTCACCGCGGAATATATAGCCAACGAAAAATATCCAAAACCAGTCGTAGCCTTCATAGCTGGGCGCTCAGCCCCACCGGGAAAACGAATGGGACACGCTGGCGCAATAATAATGGGCAAGGCTGGAACAGCCGAAAGTAAAATAGAGGCTTTTAGAAAAGCCGGGATTAAAGTGGCTGAAAAACCCAGCGAAGTAGCCACATTATTGGAAAAGCTGATAAAGCGTTAGTTTTTAGCATAAAGTATATTTGGATGCATATTCTGTTTGTTGTAGTCGCAAAAGCGAGTTGAAGCAAAATGCCAATAATGGACCCATTCAAAAAAACTTTAGCTCAACAGCGTAGGCTTTATGTGAAAATCTGCAGGGAATGTGGCGCCCGAAACGCCACAACAGCGGTTAAATGCCGAAAATGCCGCAGCAAAAACCTCAGATGGAAAAAACGAGAGATAGTCAAGTAACATTATCTTAAAATTTTCCAGCAAATTCTGCTCATAATCTACAAAGGGAATATAAAATTACTAAAATGCCCATCGACCTGTATTTTTGTTGGTTTTGAGGTGTAAATTGTTGGCTTGCAAGAAGAAAGAAGCCAAGAAAAAGGCCAAAGAAAAAAGGAAGTAAAAACTCCACTTCGCCCTAAAATAACTCGCTATTTTTCTTTAAAGAATCTGCGCTAAAGTTTCAATGTTAAAAAAAGTGTTCGCACAACCATTCCTAAGCAGTGGAACAGCTTGACCAGCAACATTCATCTGCGATAATGCCTCTCCGGCCAGCTTAACCTCTTCGCCACAAGCGACTCCTACAACACCATCATAACGTTTAAGCTTCAGAATTTTATAAACGCATGAGCCACCAGGTATAACATAAACATCGTACCCCTTTTTCTCAGCTATTGAAGCTGCCATGCAAATTAAACAGTCAGGAGAACAGCGGGCACAAATGTATGAAGGGATGTTCGGCTCAAATTTAGCTTTGCACCTGTTATCCATAAACTTCCTAGAACAGTGAGGTAAAAACAACGCTCTATTCTTTGTTCTCCTAAACTTTTCCTTCTCCAAGAGGTTTCTAACCTCCATGTCAACAAAGTCTTCCAGAAGCTGAACAGCGTCAGAAAAGTTTAAGCCTGTTGCCTCCTGAATTCTAAACTTCCTAATAATATCCTGTAAAGCATAGCTAATCCTTTTATGAACCCTTTTTTCGTAAATAATTTTGGCCACTTCGGTGAAGAAGAGTCGTGGAACTTTTGAAAGATCAAATGTGAATTTATATGGCATAAAGCACATATGCACGCGCAAACCTTTAAAGTTAATCATTACATAATTAACGGTAAAACCTTAATAGACAAAGAGTTGAAGGAGGAAAATTATGGGCTTGTTGAATATGTTTAGAAAGGGAAAGAAAACAACAACAGATGAAGTTAAACAGGTAACTGAGCTTGAAAAACTCTGTGGAGACGATAAGGAAACATATGAAGCATTGTTTAATGTAATGTTCCTTGATCCAAGAAAAGTCGGCATTTCTATGGAAGAGGCAGTAGAAAATGCCAAGAAGTTCGAAAAGGAAAAAGACTTCACTAGAGCGAGGCTGTGGTACCAGATTGCCGGAAGTCTAGCAATTTATGAGGGAAGCGTCAAAAAAGTTGCCGAATACTTCAGCAAATGCGAAAAACTTTCCCATGGTGTAAGTTTTCCAATTTTAAAAAATCCGGAAAAAGCCATAGCAAAAGCTCAAGAATATTACAAAAAGTTTTTACAATCTTAAATTGTAACGCGTAGTACGCGTTCTCCACTCACCGTTATTTCTACTTTTCTTCTGTGTAGCCGAGCAGATCTCTTAGCGATTTCACTTCTTCTCGCAGCATGTTCACTTCACTTTCGAGTGCGCTAACTCTCGACTCTGCTGCCTTCTTTAATTTTTCAATTTCAACCATTAGGTTTGCGCGTTCGGTTTCTAAAGTTTTTATTTTCTCCCGCAAGTTCTTCAGGGTTTGCATAAGTTCACCCTTTATGACTTTTATTCTTTCTACCATGTTTTTAATACTTACTGTCTCTTCAACTCTTGCTTCAGATTCGATGGCCGCCCTAAACCTAGCCTTACAGTTTGGGCATTCAAAAATTCCTATAAGCTTTGGTGCACCTTCTTTTGGTTTTCGTGGAGAAATCGTCCATGTCTTAACTGGGGCAACAACTTCTCTCCCGCATTTTGGGCATTTAGCCAAACTGCAACAACCCCATTATAGGTACGTCTTGGAGACTAAAATGTGTTTTGTAGTAAGTTATTAATCCGCAGAGAAGCCAAACATTAAATTGGTGGTGTAAAATGCTGGTTACCAAAATGAAAGTGAAATTGGAGGAGAAAATTAAGGCCCTTGAAGAGGAGAGGCGCATGCTTTTAGAGGAGAGGGATAAGTTCAAGGAAATTTTGGATCTAAGCGAAAAAGCCAAGACCTTAGAAACGGAAGTCAACAAGCTTAAAGAAGAAATTAAGGGTTTACGGGATAAAATCCCCGAAGATATCCTAGAAGAACTTAGTAGAACCGTTTCCCGAGTTCTCGGCGATGAAGCGGAAAAAGATGAAGAAGATGATGAATGTTGCCGACAAGAAGAGGAGCTCTTCTAAAACACTTTCCTTAAACACTTAAAGGCTCATCTGAAACATTAGCCGTTCAACAAGTTCCTTATAGCGGTTCCTAATTGTAACCTCTGTCACTTGCGCTATTTCAGCAATCTCCCTTTGAGTTTTTCTCTCCCCAGTAAGCACCGAGGCTATATAACTTGCGGCTGCTGCAATACCCGTTGGGCCTCGTCCCGAAGTCAGTTTCAGCTCTTTTGCTGCTGCCAAAATTTTGTGAGCTATTTCCTCAACCTTGCCTTGCATTGTCAACTGATTTGAGAATTTAGTTATATATTGGCTTGGTTTTAGAGGCGGAATAAAATAGTTCAACTCTTTTATCAAGAAGCGGTAGCTGCGTCCTACCTCTTTTTTGTTCACATTTGATGCTTGGGCTATTTCTTCTAAGGTTCTGGGCAAGCCACACTGCCTGCAAGCTAAATAAATTGCGGCTGATGTTACGCCTTGAATTGACCTGCCTCTTATGAGCCTTTCTTTAACAGCTTTTCTATAAATTAGGGATGCAGTTTCTAAAATATTCTTTGGAAGATTCAAGTTGTTAGCGATTTTTGTTATTTCAGACAGTGCAAAGGCGAGGTTGCGTTCAGTGGCGTCTGAAACCCTAATTCGTCTTTGCCACTTCCTGAGACGGTAAACTTGGGCTTTTTGTCCCGGGGACAAACCTTTCCCGTAAATGTCTCTGTCGTGCCAGTCGATCATTGTTGACAAGCCCTTATCATGAATTGTGTATGTTAAGGGAGCTCCAACTCTGGTTCTTTTTGCCCTCTGCTCGTCGTCGAACGCCCGCCATTCAGGTCCTCTATCAGCTATTTTTGCGGCTATAACATAGCCGCAGTCCATGCAAACCAGTTCTGCACATTCATAATCGCGCATCAATCTCGTGCTACCGCACTCGGGACACGACTGCACTTTAGCCTGCTGAGTAGTTGATGTTGGGTTTGCATCCCCAACATCCGCATTATCCATCTACTTTCTCTCCTTTCCCTTTTTCGAGGGGAGGATATACAACATTTTGTTGACCAAAACCTCGGGCTTAACGACTTTTGGTTTAACAGCCACATATGGCGAAGAAACCGGACCAAAAACATCAAAGACTTCGCCAACTTGCCTTAAATTTTCGTCAACTACAATTGCGCCTATTTTTGGAGCGTTTTCGACCTTGACTATAACGTTCTTGCTTGGACTTGTATGAAGTGCTCGACCTAGCCTAATCAACCTTTTATATTCCCCTCGAAAAACAAAAAGGTTCAAACGTGACATGTTATTTAAACCTTTCTACGTTACCTCGCGTATAGAAGAGTTTTCGCCGGATTTAGTCGAAACATTGATAAATAGGTGTTGTTGATTAAACTGTGCATTTGAAGGGTGAGGCTCATGTCAAAACCGTTCTATATAAAATTTGAAGTGCCAAAGGAAGTTGCAGATGCGGCCTATGAAGCCCTACAAATAGCCGCAAAAACCGGAATCGTGAGAAAAGGAACAAACGAAACCACAAAAGTTGTTGAAAGAGGACAAGCCAAACTCGTAGTTATAGCAGAAGATGTTGACCCGCCAGAAGTTGTGGCGCATTTACCATTGCTATGTGAAGAAAGAAAGGTTCCCTATGTTTACGTGCCAAGCAAAGAGAAACTTGGTAACGCTGTTGGGATAGATGTTTCCGCAGCTTCAGCCTGCATAGTTACAGAAGGAGACGCTGCAGGACTGGTTAAAGAAATAATAAAGAGGATTGAACAGATTAGGAAAGGAGCCAAGTAATGAGCAAGGAAAAGGAAGCGGTAGAGGAAGAGCTAACCCCAGCTGAAGTAATTCAAATAATTGGACGGACAGGAGTAACGGGCGAAATTACACAAGTGAGAGTGCGAATTCTAGAAGGAAAAGATAAAGGGCGAATTATAACGCGTAATGTGAAGGGTCCGGTGCGTGTGCAAGATATTTTAATGCTTAGAGAAACCGAAAGGGAAGCAAAGAAAATAACAAGATGATAAAACAACAACAAGCGTTTGGAGGAAGCCTCTTTGCCTAAACCTAAGAAATGCTCATTTTGCGGCAATGAATTTCCACATGGCACTGGAATGATGTACGTTAAAAACGATGGGACAATTTTCTGGTTCTGCTCCAGCAAGTGTAGAAAAAGTTCTATAAAGCTCAAAAGAGATGCGCGTAAACTTAAATGGACAACTTACTTTGGCAAAGAAGAAAAGGGCAAAGCCTAAAACTCCATTAAACTGTTACTTCCTTAAATTAGCCATTTTTTCCCACAAAGGTTTATTACGAATGCATCCAATGTCTGAAGCCCGTATATTCCCATTGTAATAGCTATAGGCTCTCGCTCTACAACCTCCACAAATATACTTGTCTGGGCAGACACCACAACCAACTTCTTTGCCGTTTATAATGTAGGTTTCAAGGTTTTCTCTTGTTCGCAATCTCCATAGTAATGGGTTATTATCCCAGATCTTTTCGAAGTCATCCTTTAGAATGTTGCCCAAAACCGTGTTTTTGTTTGTTGGGAAAAATACACATGGCTTTATATCACCATTAGGCTCAACTGCACAGTATAATCGTCCCGCCCCACACCCGCCCAAAAAGTTCGCGATGTTTTCAACACCCTTTTTTGCAGCGTAATGGGCCTCAACCATAAATTTATGCCCAATTTGCTGGGACAGTTCTTTCGTAACACTTGCATATTGCGGACAAGTACTGAAAAATCTGTCAACCGTGGTGCTTGCCCTCCCAGTTTTTAATTCCTCCTCCTTGGCTTGCAAATATAAAGTGATTATTTCCTTGCCTATCGCTTGCAAAACGTGAAGACGCTGCTCTGGTGTTAAGTCCAATTCTACATGCTCTTTAGCTCTTCCTGTTGGAATATAGTTAAAATGCATAAAACGCACACCCAGCTCCTTTGCCAATTCTAAGATTTTCTCTGTTTCTGCCAGGTTATCTCTATGCAAAACTGTGGCGATACATGTGTCTATACCCTCTTCAACACAGTTTCTAACTCCTTGTATGGCCTTTTCAAAGGCTCCAGGTATGCCCCTAAACTCGTCATGTACCGCTGATGATGCGCCATCTATACTTATTTCCACATAGTCCACTCCAACATCTCTAACTTTCTTTGCATTGTCCTTCGTTAGCAACGTCCCATTTGAGGCTATGCTAATATATGGTATTCGCTTTTTTGCGTACGCCGCCAGTTCGAAAAAGTCTTTCCTTGCAAGGGGTTCGCCTCCGCTGAAGGACAAGGCTGGTAAGCCCACCCCGGCAATTTTTGAAAGAGTATCAATGGCTTGTTTTGCCTCGTCTGTTGATAACTCTGGAAGTTTTCCGGCTCCTGCGTCCTCATAACAGTGTTTACACCTAAGATTGCATCTATATGTAAAGTTCCAGACAATTTCAAATGGTCCAGCCGGGACAAATGGTATGCGTATGCCAAATTTTTTTATGCCTTTCATCATTAAACAGAAGCCTTTAAACCATGCCTCTCCATACTTGCTATTGACAAATTGCCTCCTCATGAAATTTTTATTTGCCTTCAATAGACGGCTTCCAACATTGTAAAACGGTCCGGCGATATGGCGGCTTATGTATTGGCATGTTGGACAAAGGGAAACGGGTTCTCCTAAGAAGTCCTTTAAAGAATTGAGAAGTAGACTTCCATCCTTCGGGCACTCTACGTCAAATCGCTCAATCAGCCTTTTAAGTAGTGGATTCACGGTTATCGAAAACAATGCATTCTCGATTGCATCAATTTGCATAGCTATTCACTTTACAAACTATGTATCCAAACACAAGCCACTTATAATTTTTCCCAGCCTCGCTTGGTTTTGGATGTATATATCAATCCATGATACATTTCAAGGTCCGAAAGAATCGATTTATTAAGATACACGACAAATTTTTCTTAGTGAACGTTGTATGAGCGCAAAAAACAAAAGGAGCAAAAGAAGAATGGACCTCTTGGAAATACCTGAAACCGAAAGGGTCAACATCATAGCGAAGCTCCGACAGACTTTGCAGCAAAACGTCGCTGAGATAAAACTGTGGAACCATCTTCTTCAATGCGAAACATTAACCATAAATGGACAAATAGTGTTCTCAAGTGATGGGTCCTTTGATGAACTTTTAATATAGCTGGAAAACCAAAAACAACAAACACTCGCATATCTTTTTAAACCAGCTTTAATTGTAGGCGCATTTTGTTATATTTGTGGTAGCGGGGGGTCGATTTGAACGACCGATCTCTGGGTTATGAGCCCAGCGGGTTAATCCTGGCTACCCCACCCCGCTACTCCTATTTTGAAACAAACTCTCTTAAATCCTTTTACGAACCAGAAAACTTTATTATTGCAGCTAACCTTATCGAGCGTGGTCAACTCGGTATGGACAAAACATATTTCCGCCAGATCTTTACTCCAGTGCTGGATAATCCTATCTTTGTTCAAGGATTACCTGGATTTGGCAATGTTGGGAAGATTGCAGCCCATCTACTAATAAAGTTCTGTGGGGCTAAACCGTTTGCGGAATTGTATGCTCCATACTTTCCAGACTATGTGTCCGCGGACTCAAGTGGTGTTTGTCGCTTGCCAAAATATGAGTTTTACGCGGCACCTATGGAGAAGAATGACTTTATAATATTGACTGGTGATACGCAACCTTCTTTTGAGGATGTTGTTGCCCACTATGAGTTGTGTGGCCAAATATTGGATTTCGCTATTAAGCATAACTGCAGCCTAATTATAACGATGGGCGGAATTCCAACGTCGGAAAACACATCGCAGGTTTATGTTGCTGCCACCTCATCTAGACTTGCAACGGAATTTATGGGAAAAGGCGCCGTACTATACAGCAAAGGGAGAATTGCGGGAGCCACTGGGCTTATGCTTGGAATGGCAAAGGAACATGGCTTAGATGGCATATGCCTTTTAGGAGCGACAACAGGTTTTAAGGCTGATCGTGGAGCCGGATTCTCAGTTTTCAAATTTTTAATGAAGGCGTTAGGAAACGAAGTTAAGGAAGGGTTATAAGGAAATTACTCGTTAATGCTTGCTGTATGCTCCAAAGTTGAGGATTGGTGAAGTATGTGCGGACATAAAGAAAAAAGTGGAGAAAGGAAATCTTTAAGGTTTAATTGGAATTCAAAGTTTTGGCGAGTTTCGCTTACATTACTTTCCGCACTTTTAACTTTTGGCGGACCATATGTGGTTCTAGTGCTCTTCAAAGCTTTAGATTTAAACTATATTATCTCGGTGTTTTCCGGTTTCATTGTCTTTCTGTCTGGCTTGGTGCTTATGCTGTTCTTGATCAAGAAAAAGGTGATTTCTTAAGGGGTTATGCCTCAGCTACCCCAGGGAGCATCATCTTTTCAGCGTTTTAGAACTCTTCATCGGCAATAGATAATGCTGTGTAAGTTGTTAAAAAGTGGTTCGGTTGTAATGGTTTTCTGGTACGGAACAAAGCATATAAAGTATGCTTGAAGATATACTAATTATGCAAGACGAAAAAGAGGAGCGCATAGAAGAAATTCTAAACAAAGATAAAGGTTCAACAAAAAGGACCACTATAATTCTGGAGAAAGAGGAACGCGAGTTTATTGATAAGCTAATCAAAGAGGGAAAGGAACCCGGCATAAAGCCTCTTATATCAAAGATGCTTGACGTTTACAGAAGCATGATGATTTACGATTGGCGCTTTCCAGGCGAATATTACTGCGGGATAAGCCGCATAGCCTTCCTAAACATAGAACTAGTAAACATATTAATCCAAAACATTCCAAAGGAGAAATGGAGAGAGATTGGGCGCAGAATGGGTGAAGCGACAAAAGTTTCCATAGAAGCCACATTGGGCATACAAGCATCAAACTCGGAAAAGTGGCAGGAGGTCTTTAAACGCTTGAGAGTTCAAGGCTTTGGAGACTTCTACTTAAAGGACAAGTACCTTTTGATAAAGGCCCCCTTCATAAGCGAATCTGAAATTTGGGCTGGATTTTTAGAAGGCTTGCTGAGTGTGGAGTTGGATGTAAAAACTTTTACTCCGCCGTTTGTTTTTGAAATTAAACAGTCTCAATAAAGTCAATAAACAATCATGCATAAATGTGGCTAGGACGCGAGAAGGCTTAAATTGTTGCATTTTCATATTAAAATAGTGGTGAAGCTCCTTGACAACGCAGTTTAATGGTCACAAAATATGCGAAGCTCTAAGTGACCCAACAAGGACAAGAATACTCCGACACCTTTTGCAAATATATCCGGAAGCTAAAACGATTAATGAAATCGAGAAAATTCTTCCCAACCCAGTTTCAGCTACAACAATATCCTTTCATCTTAAAAAGCTTCGTGAAGCCGGTTTAATAGTGACTGATGGACATAAAAGGGGGTTTAGAGCCGCCTATAAGGCGTTAAGCATAGGATTTAACAACAATGGCTTCCACGTGGAGGAGAAATGAAAATGCGTGAGGCTATGCTATACGAGAAACTTGAAGATAAGAAGGTTAAGTGTAACTTATGCGGCAGAAGGTGCACGATAAATAACGGTGGAAACGGCTTCTGTCTTGTCAGAAAGAATGAAGAGGGCACCCTTTACTCGCTTGTTTATGGAAAAGCCATATCCGCATGCGTAGACCCTATCGGTAAAAAACCACTTTCGCATTTCCATCCAGGAGCATCTGTTATGTCCATTGCCACCGTTGGCTGTAACTTCCGCTGCCAGTTCTGTGACAATTGGATGATAAGTCAAGAAAAGAAGATCGCTGGAAGAGACTTTCCGCCAGAAGAAGTTGTTAAGGCTACTAGGGATAATGGATGCCAAGGAATAAGCTACACATACACCGAGCCGACAATATTTTTTGAGTACGCATACGAGACGGCTAAGCTTGCACATCAAGTTAGCTTCTTCAACACTTTTGTCACAAATGGATATATGACACCAGAGGCTGTTAGGGCTATAGCGCCATATCTCGATGCTGCAACTATAGATTTTAAAGGTGGGGGCGACCCTGACTTTTATAGAGTCTTTTCTGCTGTTCCGTCGGTTGAGCCTATCTACGAATCTTTAAAGGAGATGAAAAAGGACGGTATTCATATTGAAATTACGAATCTAGTCGTGCCAAAGATAGGAGATTCCATTGAAAGGATAAGAGAATTGGCTACCTGGATAAGGGAGAATCTTGGAGAGGACACGCCTTTCCATTTGTTGCGTTTCCATCCGGACTATCAGCTTACAAATATTTCATCAACACCTATCGAAACTTTGGAAAAGGCTTATGCTACTGCAAAGAGCGCTGGCTTAAACTATGTTTACATCGGAAACGTTCCTGGGCATCCAGCCGAGAACACTTATTGTCCAAGCTGCAACGAGCTCTTAGTTAAACGCTTTAGTTTCGAAATTACAAAGTGGAATTTAACCAAAGACATGCGCTGTCCAGTATGTGGACGGGAAATTCCGATCAAGGGGAAACTGCATGCCAGTGGTTACGCTTATCCCTATGCGCTCTTCTGATAGTTTTCCCCTAATTTTGGTTGAGCGTGATGTGGAGGATTATCCGTCCAGACGCTGTTGCTGTGCTGAACGACAAGATGGCAAAGAAAAGCCTAGCTAGGTATTTCGCCGTAATGGAAAATGAAAAAACCGCAAAGTTTCTGATAGCCAAAAAGCTTTCAGCTGACTTTCCAGAAGATGCCACGTTAGAGGAACTTTGGCAAATTCACAGAGAATCCACAAGACAATTCTGCGAACTTGAAAGAGAAATTGACTCGGAAAAGAAAGATTTTGATGGAATGCCAAAGCCGGTAAAATCTTACTTAGACCTCAAAATCGCAATTGCCAAACGTATTCTTAAGAAATGCCATTTTTGTGTTCGAAGGTGCGGAGTGAATAGATTTGTGGGTGAGCGGGGTTTCTGCAAATGTGGAACAGTGATAACTGTTTCAAGCATTTTTGAGCACATGGGCGAAGAACCAGAGCTTGTGCCTTCTGGAACAATATTCACCATGGGATGCACCATGCGCTGTAAGCATTGTCAAAATTGGACCATATCCCAGTGGGTTGAAAGTGGAGAGCAGTACAAGCCGGAAAGACTGGCAGACGAGGTTGGAAACCTACGCAGAAGCGGATGCAGAAATGCAAACCTTGTTGGTGGAGAGCCAACGCCATGGTTGGAGCAGTGGCTTGAAACATTTAAACATGTGAATGTTAACATACCAGTTGTTTGGAATTCAAACACCTACTACAGCCAAGAAACAGCCCAACTTCTAGCAGGTTTTGCTGACGTTTACCTACTAGACTTTAAATATGGACCGGGAGACTGCGCAGAGAGAATTTCGGAGGCCCCAAACTATTGGGAAGTGTGCATCCAAAACCATTTGGTTGCCAACGAGTACGGCGAACTAATAATACGTGTTCTAGTCTTGCCCGGTCATCTCGAATGCTGCACAAAGCCCATACTGAGCTGGATAGCCGAAAACCTCGGCAGAGAAACAAGAGTAAACGTCATGTTCCAGTTTAGGCCGGAATGGCGGGCATACGAGATTCCAGAACTTCAGCGGAGACTAACAAGAGATGAAATTGATAAGGCTATTAAACTCGCGAAAGAAGCAGGATTGATTAACTTTATAACCTGAGCGAGCTTCAATCGAAAGCTATTTCTTAAAGTCCATCCCTTCTTAATGCAGAAAGTGATTAGAAATGCCATACTGCCCAGAATGCGGCGGCGAGATGCGCTACATAATAGCCACCAAGCATTATGTCTGCCAAAGCTGCGGGCTATCAGTTACACAGCAGGAACTAATAGAGCTGAGAGAGAAAATGAGGCCTCCAGTTGAGGGTGAAGAGGACGAAAAGGAAAGACGAAGAAAGGAATACCTGAAATGGTGGTTAAGTAGCAAAAAGAAATAGCTGGCAAGATACCTTTAGTTTTAGTGTTTATTAGCAAACAGTATAAAAAAGCAAATCAATATCAATTATTGTTCTTAAGAGGCGCAATTATGGGCGTACATATGGAGATAATATGTGTTGGCAACGAGCTATTAATTGGGAAAACCTTAAACACAAACGCCCAATGGCTCGCCAAACGTGCCACATCGTTAGGGATAATCGTTAAGAGAATAACTGTTGTTAGCGACGACGTTAACGAAATCGCTTGTGCTGTGCACGAGGCGCTCAAGAGAAAACCCCATTTCATAGTCACAACGGGCGGGTTAGGACCAACTTTTGACGACAAGACATTAGAGGGAATAGCAAAAGCCATAAACCGCAAATTAGAACTTAACGAAAAAGCCCTTGAAATGATTAAAAAAAAGTATGAGGAATATGCTAAGGCTGGAAAAACAGGCACTGTTGAAATGACTCCTCATAGAATTAAAATGGCTAAACTTCCAGAAGGCGCAGAACCACTGCCCAATCCTGTTGGCACAGCGCCTGGGGTCTTGGTAAAAGTGAACGGTACTTATTTAATTGCTTTGCCGGGTGTTCCATCAGAAATGGAGGCAATTTTTGATGAGCATGTGACTGATGTGCTCAGGAGAGAGGCTGGGGGTGTGACATTCTTCGAAACCAGTATATATGCTGACAACATAATGGAGTCGGCCCTAGCCCCGCTAATAGATACCACAATGCACGACAACCCGTATGTTTACATAAAATCTCATCCAAGGGGTGCAGAGAGAAAACCCCACATAGAAATCCACGTATCAACAACTGCTAAGAATTCAAAAACTGCGAAGGACCGTATTGGAAAAGCCATAATTCAGCTGTCAGAGCTAATAAAAGAGAAAGGCGGAAAAGTTAAACTTAATAAATAAAATAACAGTTTATTGAGTTGCGATGAAGGACAGGCTAGACACTGATGCATATGACTTGCTAGATGATTGAAAATCCGGGTTCTCTGAAGCAACCATATATCAACCTTATTGATTACGTGTTCATAAAAGCCATAAATCACCTTTAATAACAATTCAAGAATATGAAACACAAAATTTCCAAAATCTTAATGGTGCTTCTCGTTTTATTCACGTTTTCTTATAATTTTCCACAGTGCCTTTCGGAAAATTATACCTGCACTTATAGTCTTCTAGACCGCCCAGATGGCACAAAACAGTATGAGTTGAATGTTTTTGTCGCACAATCGCTTTATGAATATTATGTTGGGCAGAGTCATAAGCAAGTTTCAGAAGTAGATTTCCCAAAATTTGTTACTCCGCACGCGCTAGAGCCAATTGCGGAAAAACTTTGGGAAATATATCAAGGCGACTGTGAAAATTTTGCAAACGGGGTTTTAATGATAGTTCACCAGATACCTTACGAAGTAACGGTGCCCGTTAAATATCCGGTAGAGACAATTGTGGAAAACAAAGGTGATTGCGACCTATTCAGTTATGTGGCAGCTTCAATAATGAAGGCTGGAGGTCTTGACGTTGTTCTCCTGTACTATGAGGATAAGGCACACATGAATGTGGGCGTTAATCTTCCAAATCCACCAAGCTACGCGAGGACGCAAGCCTACTATGTGGACTATAGTAGCGTCAAGTATTATATTGCAGAGTGCACTGGCGGAAATTGGAGAACAGGATGGAGAGTTGGAGAATGTCCGCCGGACTTAATTGGAGAGAATCCTGTAGTGGTCACGCTTGAAGATTGCGAGCAGTGGTCACCGGGACAGGTAGCTGCAAGTTATATGACATTGGCGTCTTCAACATTATCCCTAACTGTTTCGTCAACATTTGTTATGCAAGGAGGTACCATAACACTTTCTGGGCAACTTACGCCCAACCTATTAGGCGAAAAAATAACCATTTACATTAAAATGGGTAGCTCTTCATGGATTGTGGCGAATGTAACAACCACGGATTTCAATGGTCGATTTACATGCATCATTAGCGTTCATGAGGCAGGCATATGTTATGTTCGTGCAAGCTGGTCTGGGAACAATGATTATGGCGGAGCAGATAGCTCAATAATAACTGTGACGGTTCTACCAGCCTACCTTATTTTTCTTCTAATAATTGTTATAGTTTTGGTTTGTGTAGGTATTATCATATTTATAATGTCAAGACAAAGATATCAAGAAGTAGAAGAATCGAAACTTCCAGAAATTCCAACGTGATGGAAAAGTTTTTACCATCGAAACATGAGTTATTGAGTAAAATCAACATCACAAAAGTGAACTAAAATGTTTATTGTGTTTATCATTGGAACAGCCGGCTCTGGAAAGTCTCTACTCACAGCAGCCTTTAGCGAATGGTTAAGGCTGTCAAAGCAAGACGTTGCGATAGTAAATTTGGACCCCGGAGCCCTAACACTGCCGTACTCGCCTGACGTAGACGTCCGCGACTATATAAGCGTAGACAAAATTATGGAAGAGTACGGTTTGGGACCCAATGGTGCTTTAATTATGGCCGCAGATCTTCTGGCAGATGAAATTGAAAACATTTCAAAGGATGTGGAGGATTTAAAATCGGACATTATTTTGGTTGACACTCCAGGGCAGATGGAGTTGTTTGCGTTTAGGGCAAGCGGACCTTATATAGCCAGCGAACTCACAAAGGAGCCAAAGGCCATAGTTTACCTTTTTGATGCCGTATTTTCGCTAAACCCGCTAAATTATGTTTCAAATATGTTTCTTTCAGCGGCTGTTTACAATCGTTTTCTGCTACCTCAACTGCATGTGCTTTCAAAAAGCGACTTGCTTTCATCAGAAGACGTTAACAAAATTGTGGATTGGTCGGCAAATCCGCAAGCTCTAGAGGTGGCCATAGAACAAAAGCTTGAGGGAACAAAGCGTCTCCTAAGCAGAAACATGATGAAGGCTATTTATCAGCTTGGTTTGAATTTCCTTCTAATCCCAGTCTCAGCAAAAACAAACGAAGGCATGATTAACTTCAACATGGCTTTAGAGCGCTTACTTACGGGGGGCGACAAATACACGTATTAACAATCGTCGAAAAGTGTCCATGCCGCAGCCGCAGCTGCATATTCTGCTAACTCTAAACTATTCGCGCCAGCAACCACAATAACGTCGTTTTCCTCTGGCTGTAAAAGTGCTATCAGCTTTTCAGCAATTTCAGGATAATCCCTTGAAAGATCATCACAAACCGACGGGATAATTAATTGTCCATTCTTGAAAATTATTGTAGTGGCGCCTTTTGCGCCTACCTTAACCGCAGCGTCCCGCTGTTCTATGCCTGATTTAACCTTATCTCCGCAATTTTTAGCCAGTATGGCAGAGTTGAAGGGTGCAGGCATAAGTTTGGCTTCCTCTAATTTGGCTCGTTTCCCAAAAATTTTCTTGTATTCTTCAAAAAGTTTTAGCCCCTTAACAGTTAGTTGGCAACCTGCTCTCGATGTTGAAATAAATCCGTTTTTCCTTAACCGGTTGATGATCGTGCGCACGGCACCTTCTCCAATCCTTAACTCTTCGGCAAGTTTACCACGCCCTACTGGTTTTTCCGAAATAAGTTCTATTGCGCGCAAAAGGTGTAAAGCGGAAAACGTAGGTGCTGGTCCTAATACTTTTTCGCTGACAATTTTATTTAAAAGATTTTTAATCTTGCTAGGCATATCCCCACAGTTAAAACTTGATGCTTCAAGGCTATAAAATTATTTTTGAATAAGATAATTTTGGAACGCAAAGTAAAATGGTTAAATCGTTGCTATTTCCTAGCATAATATTCTCTTACTATACCAGCTGTTAATGCAACAAGCCCAACTGCCAAAAGGTATAGCATTGGATAGATGAACACTGAGAGCATGGATTCATAAGTTAACGTCGACGGTATGCGTGGAGTGAAAAAGACCACAACCCATATTATAACGAAAGTTGAGACGCAACCCAACCCTAAGCCCACGGAAAGTCCATGTATAAAGCTACTTTTATCGCCTTGGTTACTTGCCTCTGTTTTGTTCTCTCGCTCTCTTTGTTCCATTACTTGTTCTTCCTCCACAAGCCCTTGAGATGCTTGTCCAAGGTCTTGTTCATTTGAGCCTTCGCTAAACTGGGGTTCTTGTGTTTCTTCCGCTTCCATGTTAATCGCCTTTTGAGATTTGGGATGAATGGATTAATAAAATTATTCAATTTTAGATTCGTATTTTGAATAAGAATTTAGAATTAGGTTTATTTTTGCGATAATTTTGGTGCAAGCCTTTCTATGGCTTCCTTAAGCCTATTCCACTCCTCCATATTTCTTACATTAAACTTATGCTTTCTTTTCCAAACGCCATCTCTCCTTTGCCAAAGATACAATCCAATGGAGCGCCTTCCAAAGGATTCGAAGATTACTATGGCTTCCCACCATTTTTCGCTCTTAAAAATTGTGATGTAATCGATTACCTTGTAAAACTCGGAAATAGGCAGCTTTTCGTTGGATTCTGTCATTATGTTTACTCCTCACTCTTTACCGATTTCAAATGGCTATAATTTAAGCATTTTAAACATGAAAATGTAAGTGTCAAATTTTAATATCGCTAGCAGATTGGAATTTTTCCTTGAGCTAGCTCCATGCAAAACTTGTCTATGTTTTCAAGTTCATATTCCAACACAGCCTCTATCTTACTTTTAACTTTGTCAAGCGAACTGTTTTCCGCCATAACAACTTGTGCTGCAGCGACTGCTGGCTGGTCTATTGGACGGCCGATCTCGCTTAAGAGCCATATGTAAACCTCCTCAAGCTCTGGCACTTGCTCATAGACATGCTGCGCCACCCTGAACGTTAGAACGTTGTATATTTTCCCAACATGGCTTACTGGGTTTTTGCCAGCGGCTGCCTCTGAACAGAAGGGCCTATTTAAGGATATTAAACCATTTACGCGGTTTCCTCTGCCGACTTGCCCAGAGTCTCCACTGTCTGCGCTGGTCCCCAAAACTGTTAAATATACGCCATCAATTCCTCTACCGTGCACATCCAACGTGTTCAATTGAACATTTATTTTTTCGAAATCTGTGTTTGTTCTGACAAATCTGTTGATTTCCTCAAGGATTTTTGCCTTTTTCTCAAAATAGTCCTCCTCACTATTTATGAAGCGGTCCACAAAAGCCATGGATACCGTCAAGTTCAGGTTATTATTGTTCCGTGAACCCATAACCTTTATGTCTTCGCCGGACTCAGGGTGCCGCTGCTTAAATTCTTTAGAATTCAAGAATTGCTCTGTGTTTAGCACTATTTTCTCGGTCCTTGTCATTGGTGCATATCCGACGGCGGCGGATGTGTCGTTAGCCCCTAAAACTTTCCCCTTACGCTTGAAAATGTCAATTAATCCAGCTGAACCTGGCTTAAGCTCCACTTGATATTTTATGTGTTTGTTTGGGTCTACAAATCGCATATTTTTCTTAAACCATTCCTTTGCAACGCTTATGGCAATTTCTTCAACGTTTATTTTTATGCCGCCAAACTCTGTGGTGGCCCTGTCGCCGAAAACGAATAGCATCGGTTGCTTTACGAAGCCTCCTCCAAATTTGAGTTCAGACTGCCCAGCCACAAGTAGCGATTTATCCACATTATGATGAAGTATTGTACCAGCTTTCTTCAAGTACTCTTTGCTTAGGCGTAGGGATATTTGCTCCATAACAGCGTCACAAATGTAGTCTGGGTGCCCCAAGCCTTTCCTTTCCACAATTTCTAGTCTTTGCTTTTCAAGGGGAGTCTGCCTCAACCTTTCAACTATTATGTTTCGCAAGTTAATCCTCCATGAGTACACGTGAAGTTTCGGTTTATGTATAAAAGAAAATATATATTTTGCTGTATTAACTTTGCATTTAGGATAACTGGTGGTTATTATTGATAATAACGGGCTCCATGCTTAGGAAACTGCGAGTGGAGGCTAAGCTAACTCAGAAAAAGCTGGCGGAACTCGTTGGAGTTTCACAAGCGCATATTGCGAAAATTGAACAGGAGAAAGTTGACCCCAGGCTATCAACAGTTAACAAAATCTTGAAAGTCTTAACTGAGGGAAAAGAAGTGAAGTGTAAGGACTTAATGACGAGGGGTGTGATTTTTGCAAGACCTGAAGACAACATATTGAAGGTTAGCGAAATAATGGTTAGACACGCCATTTCCCAAATTCCAGTGATTGATGGACACAAGGTTGTTGGGACGATAACTGAAGAGAGCATCATTAGAAAACTGGGTTCAAACATTGCAAACGAGAAGGTTAAAAATGTGATGGATCCGCCGCTGCCAATAGTTTCAGAAGAAACAAGCATCAGCGCTGTTCGCCCACTGCTCGAGAGGCGGCAAGGGGTCTTGGTGGCAAGGGGCAAAAAGGTTATTGGAATAATGACCCGTTCAGATCTCTTAAAGACCATTGGTTAGAGGCCTCTAAAATGTCATTGCAAGATTTTGACCACTACACCGCAAGTGTAATCTCAATTTTAAGGAAAGAAGCGCCAAAAGAAGCAGTTATTATTCATCATGATGATGCTGATGGCTTGTGTTCAGCAGCAATAACCCAAAAGGCTCTGGAGAGGGAAGGAATAAAAACAGAGACTTTCTGTTTGGAAAAGGTCTACGCAGAAGTGATTGAGGACGTACACTCAAAGTCTGGGCAAACGATTTTTTATGTGGATATAGGTTCATCGCATGCGGACCTAATATCTGAATGCAATAAGGGACGAAACCTGACCATAATATTAGATCATCACGACCCAAAAATTTCCAAAGACCCCAAAGTTTTAGATTTAAACCTTGAAAATTTCGGCTTTAAGGGCGAGACAGACTTTTCAGGGGCTACATGCTGCTACCTTTTTGTAAAGGCTCTAAATAGAAACAATTTTGACCTGGGATACTTGGCTCTCGTGGGAAGCTACGAAATTCCAGAAGGTTTTAAGTCAATCAATGAGATTGTTTTGGAGGAAACCTTAAAAACCGGGATAATTCAGAAAAAGGGGAAGGGTTTTGAAATTACAAGGTTGAAGGTTAATGTGGATGCTTTGTTTTCGAAACTCCAAATTTTGGGCGCTGTTGGCTATTACGAAGACGGCCCTGATCTGGGTATAAAGGCGTGCCTGGAAGGAATAAGCCCGGAAATAGATGAAAGAATTAACGCCTTGGAGGAGAAGCGAAAAGAGGCTAATCGCAAGCTTTTGGGGATATTATATCGTGAGAGGCTTAGGGAAACGGAGCACATCCAATGGTTTGATGCTGGAAACTTGTATGCGGGTATGGGAACAAAGGTCATTGGGCAGTTCTGCTCCTTCATATCTTATCAGTCACGATTAATAAAGCCCAACAAGTACATACTGGGCTTTGTCAACGTGCCGCCGGAAATACCGAAATGGGGAAGACTTAAGGAAAACCTTGCAAAGGCGTCTGTGCGGGTGCCAAAACCCATGCAACAACTAATCGACAGTGGAAAACTGCCAGGGGCTGTTAACCTTCTAGAAAGAGCTTCTAAAAGTTTTGGGATGGCTGATGGGCATCAGTACGCTGCAAATGTCGTCCTACCAGCGATTAGAAAAATGGAGCTTCTAGAAAATGCAGAGAAGATTATAAAATAGACTAAAAATGCTTTTAGAATCCTGCTCTGATTGGGTTGCGGGGCTTCATAAGTTCTCTTAGGAACACTGTGGCATATGATCCACGATGTAGGGTAAAGCTTACCTTTACCATGTTCTTTTTGGGGTTAGCAGAGTCTCTTGATATTTCTTCTACTCTGAAATCTTTTAATGTTGTTAAGGCTGTGCGCAAACTGCCTTTTAGACTTAGTTCCGGCATACCTTTTACTTTAAAGTTTTCGAGGGCTATACCTTCTTCCTTAAGAATCTGTTTTTCAATTTCGCCTTGAGTACCCTCTGACAGTCGATGTCTAAAGCCGGCTAAGGGTATTGCTAAGCGCATTTTCCCAGAGGCTATGGCGCTGTTTATTTTAGACAGTTTCTCTTGGCTTGCGATTTCGCGTAGTCTTTCGCTCGGCAACCCGGCAGCCTCAATTTTGACAATGTAGTCTCCAACTTCTGCGGCGTTTAATGGAAGCCCTAATGCTATTCTTCTGCTTAAAAATCTGTTAAAGAGGTAGGCTTGATAGGCTTGAGGGAAAAGTATGCACAGTTTTATGGGCAGTCTTTTGAAGGCGCCTTTGAAGTCCTTCGGTTTCTTTGCCAAGTGTTTAAGCATTAAACGCTCGTAATACAAGTGTTTTGGAAAGGCTTTCCAGGCTTTCTTGAAGTCTTGCGTACGGTGAAGTTCTTCCCGGGCGGTTCTCGACTCTGGATGTTCAAGGGAGTAGGATTTAGCGAGAAAAAGCATTGCTGCTTTGCGAAAATCGCCTTTAACAATTGCTTTTCCAACAAGGTGGGTTATTGGGCGGATTGTGCCAAAGCGTTGATGCCCAAAAAAGTTTGGCACTCCGCCCAACGCTTCAATTTCCTTAACAACCTTTTCTATTCTTTGCTTTATTGTTGCTTTTGTGTGGCTTATAGCTCGTATCACTATTTTGAAGGAGTTTCCAAGCAAGTAATAGGGCGAAAGTTTGGTTTTAAAATAGCCCAATGGAACTATTTTTATGTCCTTGATGCTTACATTTTTAACGTCTTCCGGCTTAACGTCTCTTATTGTTATGTGTTGGGCGGTGACGGCTTTTGCGTCCTTTATTCCAGCAATTTGGATTTTTTGAGGGCTTATACCTAGCTGTTCTGCGATAACCTCAAGAGCTTGGAAAGTATCCCAGTTTCGCTTAATTAAAACACAAAGCAAGTAACGGCTGGTTAAGGGCTGTTCATGGATTGGCGGTAATATATCAGAAGTGTGTACTTCCGCTTTTGAGCCGTTTAAGAGTAATTCTTCGACGATGAAGTCTTCACATGACTGCCTTATCACGCCTCCAATGCCCGGAGAACTTGTAGCGTAAACCTCAATTCCAATGCTTTTTTCAAGCCTTGAAACGCGCAATTTTAAACCTCAATCATAAGAGCGGAAGATTTCCGGTAATTTTGTCAATCTTTTCGGTTGGGGCTGGACCTATTCCCAAACATGTTATTGTCCCGGGAGGGATTTCTGTCAATCCCCTGTCAATGATTAAGGCGCAAGGTAAAGCCATTTCTTTCGCCTGTTTCTCCAGCGCTAGGAGTTCTGCTTCGCCTTTGACTTTCACAACAACCTTGCACTGTCCCTCCTTTAACCAAGCTTCCCACCATTCCCTCCAATGTTTGCGGGCCTCCTCAGCCGCGGAAACTGCAGCGTGTCCAGCTTGAGCTGCCACTTTCCCCTTGCTAAGCTTTAGGTCTGAACGAAAAACGATGACTTGCTTGTAACGGAACTCGCTCATAGGAGGTTCAGCCACTGCTACATTGCCAAAGTCTAGTTTTAAGGTTTCCCTAATAAGTAATTGAGAAAGAGAAGGGCAAGCACCGTTAAAGCCTTTGGGCTCTGTGCCAATTTGAGGAGTGCTCTCCCCTGGAAGTCTATCTCCTTTAAATCCTTCAAAGCCTCATTTAGTCGTATTTTTTCACAGAGGCTTATGATGGCGTCTAATTTTTCGTCTGAAAAATTGTCCAAAATTTCCCTAACCTTAAGCATAGCTTTAATGTCAAAGCCAAACATTTTCGTGAAACGCTTCTGATATGCGCTTAAAAATTCTGCCGAAAAATCACTTTTCTCCAGCGCCTCCGCAATAACGCCAGCGGCAATCCTTACGCAGTTCAAGCCAAATATTATCCCGCCACCAGTTGTAGGTTTCACTTGTGAAGCTGCATCGCCAACCACAAGAAAGCCGTTTGAGTATGCTTTTGCTATTGGTCCACCCAATGTTATTGGATGATAAGATTCTTTGATTACTTTTGCATTTTGCAATTTCGCTGAGACCGCTGGATGTTTACGCATTAGCCTTCGCAGAAACGCCCTCGGGTCTCCGGTTTTGGTTGCCAAACCAATTTTTGCTTCCTCTTCGTTTTTTGGGATAACCCAAGCATAAAATCCCGGTGCATAACGGCTACCAAGGATTACTTCGACCATGTCCGTTTCAACATTTTTAACATTTTCAACTTCAACCTGGGCTCCTTTGACAATTTTTTCGCTTTCAGGCGGTAGCAACGACGCTTGTCTCAAAATTCTTGCAGATATTCCCTCAGCATCCAAAACTATCTTGCCAAAAAATTTAGAGGATTTGCCACACCTTTTAATAACAACGCCTTTCACAAATCCGTCTGCAAATGCTAAAGATTCAACTCTTGCGTTCATGCTATAGTTTGCACCAGCTTTTTGGGCTAGCTCTGCAATGTGCTTGTCAAATAAGATGCGGTTAACTGTACAGGTTATTGGTTTAGCTAACCGAAAAGTAAGCACTTTGCCGCTTGGAGAATGAACCTTCGCTCCAAAAAATGTGTTCTCAACAATTCCTTTAGGAAGCGGGTAAAGTCCAAGATTTTTTAAGCCGTTAATGCTTACATGCCCGGCGCAGTGGCATGGAACACCGATTTCGCCGTGTTCTTCGAAGACTTTTACGTTAAAGCCTCTTTTTGAAAGGTGTAGGGCACTGAAGGAACCGCATGGACCACCTCCAACGACTACCACGTCTGAAAAGTTTTCCATTTGTTTACACGTTTACAGTTCCAAAGGTGTTTTGAAAATTTTAGGTTATGAGTTCGACTCTTTTCTTTCCGTGGACAAGGGATGTTGTGCGTATTTTTCCGCCTATTTCAAGCTGCATGAGTGCTTTGTTGAAGTCTTTGTACCCGATGTCTTTGAATTCCTCGCTTAAGTATTCGAAAAGCTCGGTATCCGTCATGGCGCCTTTCTTTTTTAGGATTTCAAGCAGCGCATGATAAATGGGTTGGGTTTTCCACAGTTTTGTTGGCATGCGATTTTCCTCTTAGGCTACTGGTGTTGCTGGCTTTTGCACTTGCCGGACTTGCTGCATGAAACTCTTGTACCATTTCTCCATGTCTGGCGTTATGGAAGGCCCAATTCGCTTTAAAGCCTCTTCAAAATCTTTCATTGTAACTTCTTTTGCGTTTATGTCCCTTCTTAGAGCTTGCATGGCGGCTTCTCTGCAGACAGCTTCAATGTCTGCGCCGGAATAGTTCTTTGTTATTGTCGCCAAAGTTTCTAGGCTTACGTCTTTGGCGAGGGGCATGTTTCTGATGTAAATTTTGAGTATTTGTAGGCGGCTTTTCTCGTCTGGTTCCGGAACATATATAAGCCTATCAAACCTTCCAGGGCGAAGCACTGCCGGGTCAACGATGTCGGGCCTGTTTGTAGCAGCAATCACAACAATGTCTTCTAGAGTGACTATGCCATCCATTTCTGTTAGAAGTTGGCTTATTACACGTTCTGTTACACCGCTATCTGCAAATCCTAATCCGCGACGAGGTACAAGTGAATCAATTTCGTCGAAGAATATGACTGCTGGTGCCGCCATTCGCGCTTTTCTGAAAACTTCCCTTATGGCTTTTTCAGATTCGCCAACCCATTTGGAGAAAACTTCTGGTCCCTTAATTGTTATGAAGTTAGCTTCACTTTCTGTTGCCACAGCTCTAGCAAGTAAAGTTTTGCCACAACCAGGCGGTCCGTAGAGTAGTATGCCCTTAGGAGGCTTTATCCCCATCCGCTTGAAGATGTCTGGATGCTTTAAAGGCCATTCAACGGCCTCTCTGAGCTCCTGTTTAACCTCGTCTAGTCCTCCTATGTCTTCCCAGTGAACCGCTGGAACTTCAACATACACTTCTCGCATGGCTGTGGGCGTAACTTCCTTGTAGGCGTTTAAGAAGTCTTCCATCTTAACCTCCATTTTTTCCAGAACTTCTGGTGGTATGCGCTCCTCTTCAAGGTTTATCTGTGGCAAGTAGCGTCTTAGCGCTTTCATAGCTGTCTCTCTGCAAAGTGCTGCCAAGTCTGCGCCAGTATAACCATGAGTCATTTCAGCGAGCTTTTTAAGGTCCACATCTTCGGCCAGCGGCATTCCTCGCGTGTGAATCTGGAGAATCTCGTATCTCCCTTGTTTGTCAGGTACGCCTATCTCGATTTCTCTATCAAATCTTCCAGGCCTGCGGAGAGCTGGGTCAAGAGCGTTAGGCCTGTTGGTTGCGCCTATTACTATGACATTTCCCCTTCCAGATAAGCCGTCCATTAAGGCTAAGAGTTGCGCCACGACACGCCTTTCAACCTCACCTGTTACCTCTTCCCGTTTAGGCGCTATAGCATCCAGTTCGTCGATGAATATTATGCTTGGAGCATTTTGCTGAGCTTGTTGGAAAATTTCTCTAAGTCGTGCTTCAGACTCACCATAAAATTTGCTCATTATTTCTGGTCCGTTTATAGAGAAGAAGTTGGCCTCTGACTCGTTTGCCACAGCTCTAGCTAGCAAAGTCTTACCACAGCCAGGCGGTCCATGCAGCAACACTCCTTTTGGCGGTTCTATGCCTAGTCTCTGGAAGAGCTCAGGATGCCTTAATGGAAGCTCCACCATCTCCCGCACTCTTTGAATTTCCTCATGTAATCCGCCGATATCTTCGTAGGTTGTTCTTGGTACTCCTTTTCCTTCGGGGGCTGGTTCGCTGAGAATTGTTAATTTGGTTTCTGGGGTCACTTTGACAATCCCGTGGGGACGGGTCTTCGTTACAACAAAGGGTATGGCATGGCCAAGCATCATAACAAGCGTGGTATCTCCCTCGACTAGGGTTCTTTCCATTAAGCGGTTTTTGACAAAGTTTGTGAAGTCTTCGTCCACGTTTAGGCGCATGTCCACCGGCGCAAGTGTGACGTTTAGTGCTTCTTTGACTTTTGCTGGTCTTACTATGACGTATTCGTTTATGGCCACTCCGGCGTTTTTGCGGGTGAATCCGTCTATGCGTATTATGTCGCGGTTCTGGTCTTCACTATAGGCTGGCCATGCTATGGCTGAAGTTGTCCTTTTGCCGACTATTTCTATTACGTCGCCAGCGCTTATGCCGAGCTTCTGCATTGTTCGCTGGTCTATTCTAGCTATGCCTCTGCCAACGTCTCTCTGCCTTGCATCTCCGACTCGAAGCTGAACTTCGCTCACTTAAAACCCTTCCGTAAATATTGGTTGCTCTGCTTCGAAACACGTTAAATTTCTATATAAAGGTTTAACCTTATCTGCTTATCCTTCTCACCATTATTGTTTGTATCTGGCTTATTTCACTTATCTGTTCAAACCTTTTCTCCAGTTCCTCAAGCACTCCGCTTTTGTCTTCTGGAATTTTGATGGCGCAAATTAAAGCGTTCAAGCCAAAAGCTATAGGCTCTTCGCCGTAACCATAAATGGTGGCAAACTCCGGCAGAGAAGCCTCAATCTTCTTCTTCAAATTCTCAAAGTTCACAGTTATATCGGTCGGAAAAATTTTGTAAGAGATTATAACACTTCCCAAAAATTTTACACCTCCTACGGTCCAATAAAACCGCATTTTGGACACTTGTATTGGCGTCCAAACTTTCGGCATTTTGTGCAGCGTCTAATTATGATTTCTCCACAGTTTGGGCAGAGAAACTTTGTTGACTCTGCTCCGGGCGGGATGGGCTTGCCACAGCTTGTACATGTGACCAATGTTATTGTCGTTGTCTTTTCAGCCATTTCCATTCCTCAACGGTGATGGTTGTAATTGTTAAGCTTCCTTATAAAATGTGCTGTACCGGGAGTATTCGCAAATTTATTATCTCACTTTAACTTATGCACTATTCAGCGGGAACCATTTTGGGAGTGAACCTTCGCGACATTGTCCCGAAAACGGTCGTAAGACTTGAGGATTTAAGTGGAAAAGTTATAGCCATAGACGCCTACAATGCTCTATACCAGTTTTTGGCCATAATCCGACAGCCAGACGGCGCACCATTAAAGGATAGCAGTGGGCGCATCACAAGCCATCTGAGTGGCCTCCTTTACAGAACAAGCAACCTCGTAGAGTTGGGAATCAAACCCATTTATGTCTTCGATGGAGTGCCGCCAACCCTGAAGGAGGTTGAAATTAAGAGGCGTATGAAGGCTAAGGAAGAAGCTCTGATAAAGTATGAGCAAGCCGTAAGGGAAGGTAGAATTGAAGAAGCCAGAATGTATGCTCAAGCAACTTCAAGCCTTAAAGATTACATGGCTGAGGACAGCAAACGCCTCTTGGATTTGATGGGCATCCCATGGATTCAAGCTCCAAGCGAAGGCGAGGCCCAAGCCGCCCACGTGGTTAAGCGGGGAGACGCCGACTATTGCGCAAGCCAAGACTATGACAGCTTACTTTTTGGCGCACCCCGCCTTGTTAGAAATGTGACAATTTCTGGAAAGCGAAAGCTTCCTGGAAAAAATGTTTACATTGAAGTTGAGCCCGAAGTCATTGAACTTGAGCAGGTTTTGAAAGAATGTGGAATAACTCATGAACAGTTAATTGACGTGGGAATCTTGGTGGGAACAGACTTTAATCCCGAAGGCATAAAGGGGCTTGGACCGAAAACCGCTTTAAAACTTATAAAAGAGTATGGGAGTCTAGAAAATGCTTTGCCTCACATTAAAAATGCTGAGTTTCCGGTTGAACCGGAAAAAATTAAGGAGATTTTTCTATATCCAAAAGTGACAGACAACTATAAAATAGAGTGGCGGGAGCCTGAAGTAGAAGGGATTGTAGACTTTATCTGCCGCCAAAGGGACTTTTCTGAAGACCGTGTTAGAAAAGCTTTGGAAAAAATGCAAAAGGGAATATCTAAGCTTAAGGGAAAAACAACGCTTGAAAGATGGTTTGGATAGGATGCACATAGGAAATCTTTAATCCATCTTGCACTGAATAGAACAGTCTCTCATAGAGGTGAAAGGAGGGTGCGCAGCCAAATTTCGCTTCCAGTAGACGAGCTTCCAACAAAGTGGTATAACATCCTGCCGGACTTACCCGAGCCGCTTCCACCCCCGAAAGAGCCGGAAATCGGGCCGTCACGAATGGAGTTTTTGGCTAAGACCATGGTTGAGGAGTGTTTAAGGCAAGAGATGTCAAGTGAGCGGTGGATCCCAATTCCGGAAGAAATACGTGAACTTTACCTTCACACGGGTAGACCTAGACCTCTCTATCGTGCGATGAGATTGGAAAAATATTTGGGGCTTAAGAAGGTTAGGCTTTATTATAAGCGCGAGGATTTGTCTCCAACAGGTTCTCATAAAACCAACACGGCGGTTGCTCAAGCCTACTACGCCATGAAAGAAGGAAAAACGACTCTCACAACGGAAACTGGTGCTGGACAGTGGGGAACAGCCCTCTCTTATGCTGCAAGGCTTTTAGGTTTGGATTGTGTGGTTTTTTGGGTTAAATCTGTCTATGACTGGAAGACTGATAGAAGAACATTAATGAAGCTTCTGGGCGCAAAGGTTTACGCTTCGCCAAGTCAGCAGACAAAGATTGGCAAGGAAGTTCTTTTAAAAAATTCTGAGCATCCTGGCTCGCTGGGAATAGCAATTTCTGAAGGCCTAGAGTATGCTGAGACTCATGAGGACGCTGTTTACTGTTTGGGCTCTGTTCTTAACCACGTGCTAATGCACCAGTCCATAATAGGGTTAGAAACCATAAGACAATTTGATCTCGTAGATGAAAAACCGGACTTGATAATCGGCTGCCTTGGAGGAGGCTCAAATTTTGGAGGTATAGCCCTACCTTTCATAGGCGAAGTTTTAAGGGGAAAAAGGGAATGCGAGTTTTTGGCAGCTCAATCACTTGCTGCACCAAACCTTGTTATGGGCGAATATCGCTATGACTTCTGCGACGTGGCTGAATATACACCGCTTCTGAAAGTTTACACTTTAGGACATAAAGTTGAGATGCCGCCGATAAAAGCCGATGGCTTGCGGTATCATGCAGCTGCTCCAATAATAAGCCTTTTAAGGCATCATGGCCTAGTGAAAGCGGTGGCTTATCCTGCAGATGAAAAGGTTATTTTTGAAGCTGCAAAGATTTTCCTACAAAGCGAGGGATGGTTACCGGCTCCAGAATCCAGCTACGCCATCCGAGCCGGAATAGATGAAGCACTAAAAGCCGAAAAAGCTGGGGTTGAAAAAGTAATCTGCATGAATATAAGCGGACACGGTTTTCTTGATTTAACGGCGTATAAAGAAAAACTCGAAATTGGCTAGAATAACGCTAGAGTTTATGTCCATAGCGCCCGGTTAAGGGTACAAAAGCCACGCCACCGAGATTTTCTTGCCTAATTTTTCCATCAGCGCTTTTCACAACTTTTATCAAGCTTTGGAATAGGTGCATGCTTCCAATGGGGATAAGCATTACTCCGCCATTTTTCAGCTGTTCAACTAGTGGTTTTGGTATGTCTGGGGCTGCTGCTGTAACAACTATTCTGTCATATGGCGCTTTTTCTGGGTATCCTATAGAACCGTCCGCACAGATTATTGTGACTCGGTCGCCGTAACCCGCCTTCATGATGTTTCTTCTCGCGAATTCCGCCAGTCCCTCAATTATTTCGACCGTGTAGACGTGTCCCCACTCGCTTCTGGGTGCCTCACTTGGCGCCACTATTTCGGCTATCGTGGCGGCGTGCCATCCTGACCCTGCGCCCACCTCGAGGACTTTGTTGCCTACTTCCAATTGGAGGGCTTCATTCATTATTGCAACCATGTTTCGCCTAGCCAAGGCTGAGGCCAAGGCTATGTGGCGCTGAAACTGTCTGCCCAAAGCCGATTGGAAGTGGCGTGTCCACGGCGCTGTAGGATTGCATGTTTTCTGGCAGAAACTTTGCTCTTGGCACTTTACGCATTGCCTTAATCACTTTTGGGGAGCGGAGCACACCCTCCTTTATCAGATTTTCAGTTAGCCGTTCCCAGTCTCTCTCCAAATTTTGCACCATATCAAGATAGAGGGATTGGGACATTTAACTGATTTGCATTACAAGTTTGAATGCGCTACTTTACGGTTACAGACTTAGCTAAGTTTCTTGGCTTGTCGGGGTCGTATCCCCTTTCAACAGCCATATAATATGCTAGAAGCTGCAGTGGAACAACGAATGGTATGGGCGACAAAATATCTGGTATGCCCTTTGGCACTTCAATGTAATAATCTGCAAGCCTTTTTACTTCTGTGTCACCTTCTTCGATGATGGCTATTATTGAGGCACCTCTGGCTTTCATCTCCATAATATTCCCTATAATGGTCTTGTGGGTATCGTCTTCGGGGCATATGAAAACTACCGGGAACCCCTCTTCAATCAGGCTTATCGGTCCGTGTTTGCTTTCGCCAGCTGGAAATGCTATTGACGGAATGTAAGCGATTTCCATAAGTTTAAGTCTGCCCTCATAGGCTGTGGCTGTGCTTATACCACGCCCTAAAAAGAAGAAAACCTTTGCATCCTTGTACTTTTTCGCTATGGCTTTAACTTTCTCCTCTTGTGTAGTAATTACTGTTTCCACAATGTCTGGAAGCTTCTTTAACTTAGCCTCTATAAAGTCCATTTCATCCTGCGAAACTTTGCCCCTCTTTTTTGCAAGCCTAAGGGCAAGCTGGGCGAGAACCGAAAGTTGTGAAGTAAAAGTCTTGGTTGCAGCCACGCCAATTTCTGGTCCAGACTGTTGGCTGATGTAGACTCGTGAAACCCTTGTTAGTGTTGAGCCAATAACATTTGTAAGTCCGAGAACCGTTGCTGCTCTTTGGCGGGCGACGTTTACCGCAGCAAGCGTATCCGCCGTTTCGCCTGATTGGCTCACAGCCAATATTGTGCTGTCGATGTTTACTGATTTGCCGTGCTGCTCTATGAATTCTGAGGCTATGACTGGATATGTGGCTAGAAAGGCGAGTTTAGAAAACATATATGAAGCTGCTAAACACGCGTGATATGATGTGCCACAAGCCACTAGGAACACTTCTTTGGCACGGTCCAAGAACGTTGCCATCAAATCAAGATAATGTTCCTGTAGCCTCAAAGTGTTCCGTAGGCATGCGGGCTGCTCATGAATCTCCTTCAACATAAAGTGGGTGAAGCCTTGCTTAACAGCCATTTCAGGAGTCCAATCGATAAACTTTGGCTCTCGGATGACGGGGCTTAAATCTGCAATTTTTCTAATTTCAACACCTTCAAAAGATAGGATCGCTAGCTCTCCGTCTTCTATTATTACCGCCTTGTTAGTTAGTGGCAAAAAGGCTGGAATGTCTGATGCGCAGTAAAAAGCGTTTTCTCCGATTCCTATTACAAGCGGGCTTTCGTGTCTGGCGCAAACTATTTTATCTGGTTCTTTTGGTGAGATTACTGCAATCGCGTAGGAACCGTCAAGCCTCCGCACAGCCTCAAGAACGGCGTTCACAAGCCCAAAAGAAGGATTTGTTTTAAATGCTTCTTCAATAAGGTGGGCTATCACTTCAGTATCCGTTCTAGACTGGAAGACGTGGCCTTTTCCTTCAAGTTCAAGCTTAAGCTCCGCAAAGTTCTCAATAATCCCATTATGGACAACAGCTATTTGACCGCTACAATCAACATGGGGGTGCGCATTAACCATTAAAGGTGCCCCATGCGTAGCCCACCTTGTGTGGCCTATGCCTATGGAACCTGGCAAGTCGTCAAGATTATGGATTTTGTGAACCTCGTCTATTTTCCCAGCATCTTTTTTGATGTGAAGTTTTCCATCATGGATTGTTGCTTCACCTACGGAGTCATAGCCGCGGTATTCAAGCCTTTTAAGGGCTTTACGTATTAATGGTGCGGCAGCACCTTCCTTCAAAATGCAGCCGAATATTCCACACATACTTGTTGCGCCGTTCCTTTGCTGGTTTTGCAGCCATATGTAGGGGGCTGTTTATGGTAATAAGCATTTTTAAGAGAAAAATTTCAGCTCTAAAAATTTTTTATAGGCTTTTCCGTTTCTTATTTGCCGTTAAGGGGCTGATTTTCAATTAATTTTTTGATGGCGTTGTTAAAAATTTTATAATTGTTTGCTTTAAACCAAAATCTCTCTCGCCAGCTCGGCGCCTAAAACCATGTTTTCCAATTTAACAAAGCTTACTTCCCATGTTCTAGTTCTTAATCCACAGTCAGTGCTCACAAATATTCTGCTGGGGTCTCCAACGATTTTGGCGGCGTGAAGTATTCTATCCCTTACAAGTTCTGGTGGTTCAATAAAGTCTGTGTGAACGTCTATGACGCCTAAGCCATAATTTCCTTTGAAGCCATAATCCTCGAAGAGTTTCAGTTCCCTATAGCCTATTCGAACTTCGCCAGTTCCTATTTGTCTACCGTCCCTATTGGCGAATTCAAGGGCTAGTTGGCTACAGTTTCGCAGTTGGCCTGCATATTTTGCCAGCACTTCATAATTGCTGTAGCAGTTATGGAGACTGAAGGTGCAGTTGAACCCTTTAACGGTCTTGTTGAAAGCGTCCACAAATAACTCCATTTCTTCAGCTGACGGGTTCGTGGTTGCTGCTGGCTCGTCTATCTGAATCCATTTGGCTCCAGCATCTACAAGTTTGCTAATCTCTGGTCTCACAACCTCCTTTATCAAGTCGAAGAGAAACTCCTTACGAGCTTCAAATTTCCTACGTTTAAAATTTTTGATTTTGCCGCTGAGCTTTTTCTCATAATATTCGTTAAATGTCCAGTCGACAAGCGTGTAAGGACCCGTGAAGGGCACCTTAACCTCTCTGTTAGTGTTTTTTCGTGTAAACGTGAATTCTTCAACATAGAAAGGTTTTACATATTTTGGCTTGAATATGCATGCAGCCTTGTTAAAGTATCTATAGTCGAAGGATTTTACATATCCTAGAAATTTGAAGCCTTCCACGTTTCTAATAACATGTTCGTACATTTCTGAGCGCCATTGTTCCCCATCAAAAAGTATGTCGAGTCCCGCCTTTTCAAAGAAGCGGATGACAAACTTCGCCGACCATTCAAGAATTGCTCTTTTATCCTTTGGCGTCCTTTCCTTGCTTTTCAAAATCTTCACAAGCTCGTCTACACCCTCTATTCCTAGCCTCCGACTCCATTCTATGGCTTCGACTATTTCGCTTTCAGAAAGTGGTTCGCCTCTGTACCCCTTGACTCTCCATGCTGGTTTGGCAAGGCTTCCTATTTCTTGTGTTGGGAAAAGCTTATTCATGAATGCCCAACTCCGCCCTTAGGCGCTTGGTTACGCGGCTCATAACTCTCATTTTTTCTTCCGCTCTTTCCCAAGGTAGAAAATCCAAATCGCAGTTTGGACAAATGAGGACGTCGCGGATCTTTGATGAGTAGATTGATTGAATAAGCTCTTTAGCCACCGTGGCAAGCTCGTTTTCATCTTCTACTAGGGAACCGCGGGCGTCCACAAGCCCCAAGGCAACACCTTTATCGAATTCGTATCCCTTCAGTTTTTCCAAACTTGTTTCGTAGAGGTCTATCCCTAAGTCATCGACTGGAAAGTCTAAGGCTTCCGGCATAATTTGTGAAAAATCTCCGAAAAATGTTTGAAGACAAATTTTCGCGTCTGCACCTTTCACAGTTTTTTTTAGAGCTTCCTTAACGTCGGTAAGCATGTCCTTAGAAATTGTCTCTTTTGATGGGTTGTAGACAAGGGCTGGGTCGCTTAGCTGAATGTATTTGAAACCCTTTTTTGCTAGGCTTTCGATTTCGGCTTTTAGGATTTCGGCGTAGCTGAACATTAGTTCCCTTTCATTTTTGTAAAACTTGTTTTCTGAAAGCCTTGCCAACGTGTAGGGTGCTGGCAATATGGCTTTCCATGGAATTTTTCTTGGTAGATATTCTATGTAGGCTAGTTTTGTGACTATATCCTTTTTATGTTTGATTTCGCCTTGAACTATGGGCTTTCTATAGAAGGTGTTGTTGTTGAACCATCTTGCAAGGGCTCCAGCTTTTAAGCCTTCAAGATTTTCAGTGAAAGGCCTCAGCAAATCTTGCCATTTGAGCATTCCGTCCGTGACATAACTTAGCCCAGCAGATACTTGTGCCTCTATAGCTTTTATTGTTGCTACTTTGAAGGCTTTTTCCAGCTCTTCAGCGCTTATTTTCCGTCTTTCATAGACTCTTGTGGCCTCAACCAGCTCCTTTGGTCTTGGAAGTATGCCCGTCACGTAGCAGCCAATCATTTTTATCCTTCTTTTATTGGCTTGTGTGGTTATCTCTTTCGTTCACCGTAATAAAAATTTTAATAATAGAGCACGACTATGCATATGGAAAAGTCATGGGTAAAAAACTGCTGCTGCATGATGATGGCAAAACGCAGATGGTTAAGGAGATTAAGGTTTTCGAAGATCCGCAGAAGCTTAAGCTCATTTTGAATAGGCTTAGTTGGAAAATTTTAGTTATGCTTTCTGAGAGGGCGATGTACCCCCTTGAAATTGCAAAGGAGTTGGGAATTCACGAGCAGAAGGTTTACTATCACATACGGAAGTTGATTAGGGCTGGAGCTATAACCATTGCAAGGCAAGAAGAGAAGAAGGGAGCCATAGCCAAATATTACACGGCAGCCTCTCCAGCCTTTGGGGTAGAGCTACCAAAAGGATACAAAACTGTGGAGAAACTTCCGCTGGTCAGTGTCGGTGAGCAAGTCCAAAGGTTTTTTGGCGAGTTCATTCGCAGAGACGGATGTTTTGATGGCAAAATTGTTGTAGGCAGTCCGACACCTCATGGACCCTTTAAAACAAGCGCTCGGGACGGACACTATGCTTCTCATTTAGCTTTCTTTCTTGGACAATTTACGAGAATGCCGGGAGATTTTGCTGTGAAACTTGACGTGGATGTTAAGGCTGAAAAGGAGGAGAAGAACAATCTGATTCTTGTGGGTGGACCTGGAACAAATCTATTGACGCAAGAGTTGAATGAGTATCTACCTTTAAAGTTTAATATGCAGCCGTCTGAGCAGGGTTTCTTGTTTGGTGGTTTGGTTTCAACTAAGACTGGGCAGGTTTATACGGCTGATGCTGTTGGGCTTGTGGCTAAGATTGTTAATCCGTGGGACAAGAGCAAGCGGGTTGTGGTTTTGGCTGGGAATAAGGCTGTTGGTACTAAGGCTTGTGTTTTGGCTTTGACAAACTTTCATGATAAGACGTTGGGGAATTATAGGGGCGAGGACGCCTTTGCCAAGGTGATTCAAGGCTTTGATTTGGACGGTGATGGTAAAGTGGACTCAATAGAGGTTTTGGAGTAAAATGCCAAAAATTCGTATGGCAAAACTTGAAGATCTGCCAAAAATAATAGAGCTAATTAAGAGGAATAAAGAGCCCTTAAACGAGGATTTAGAGGCTATCTTCAATTTTGAAAGCCCCAATGAGAAGTGCAGATTCTTTGTCGCTGAGGAAGGCGGCGACGTTGTGGGTTTTTCTAGGGTACATGTTTATAGGTGGAATAGAAGCGCTTATGTGATAAGCCTTCTCGTTGATGCTGGTTATAGGCGCAGAGGGATAGGCTCCCTTTTACTGAGTGCTATGGAGGATTTTGCAAGAGAAAACGGCGCGAGGGTTATCATGTTTGACACCGCAATAGACAACATTCCAGCCTTAAACCTTTATTTTAAGAACAGCTTCAAAATCTGCGGCTACAATGAAAAGCTCTATGATAATGCCAAAACTGCGCTATATCTTGCGAAGGAACTGTAATAAGGGCGCTTTTATGAGAGTAGCCGAGGTTATAACGGCGTTTGGACATGAGAACATAAGAGCGTCTCACACCACCACGCTTGAGATAACTAAGGGGAAAGAGCTAACCGTTAGAGGCGACTGTATTGTTGCGGTTTCAGCTGATAAAAGCTTATTGGACTTAAAACCAGAGTTTAGGAATTTTCTCCGTAAAAGGGACGCGAGGCTGACAATTTTTATAGATGCTGGTGGTGTTGTTGATGTGGTGAGGGCTTTTGGAAGTCCAATGCTGATTTTGTCGCATCCGACAGACATGGTTGTGAGAAAAAGTGGATACATTTGCGGTAGAACTTTGGCAATAAATGCGGATAAGGCAGCCTGCGACTTGTCAAGGGTTCTCGTGAGGAAGCTTCAAAACCCAGAACAAAGGGTTAGGATAACCTTAACAGTAGAGGTTTAGCTAATTTTGGCGTCTATGACGGCTTGCCAGTGGTATGGGGCTGTTTCGCGAACAGTTCTTGAGTGGAAAATTTTCGTCACCGTTCTCCCGAATTTTTTAACCTCTTCTTTAAATCGTAGTTCCAATTTTTCTAAGGGTTCCTCTGCCGTAATAAAGCCATAGAAGTGTACGATGCCCCCCTCGGGTTTCAGCGCTTCACATGCGGCTTCTACAAACTCTATGGCTTTTTCTGGCAAGTTCATTATGACACGGTTTGCTTGTTCGCGAAGTTTTTGTTTAACAATTTGCTTTGCGTCGCCTAGGATTGGGTGGACTTTTCCCTCAACCCTATTCAGCCTAACATTCTTTTCGAGTAAAGCTATTGCTTCTGGGTTTATGTCTATGGCGTAAACCTTAACACGCTCATGGGTTTTTGCTGTGAGGATTGAGAATGGTCCGACTCCTGCGAACATGTCTACAATTGTTTCGCCCTCTTTGACCATTGATGCCACGCGTTTGTGTTCATGGGACAGGCGTGGTGAGAAGTAGGCTTTGGCTAGGTCGACATGGTATAGGCAGCCGTGCTCTTTATGTATGGTTTCTGTTTTAGGTTCCCCAACTACTATCATGTATTCTCTTGTGCGGTATTCGCCTTTTACTGCTCCGGCCTTTGCAAGAACTGTCCGCAAGTTTTTGTGGGCTTGTAGGATTGCATTTCCAATTTCTGTTTTATAGTTTTCAAGTTCTGGTGGGATTTCAATTACGGCTATGTCACCGATAATGTCCATGGCTCGCGGAACACAAGCCAACAAGTATGGTGGAAGTTTGTCCTCTAAAAATTCCATAGATGTTTTTAGACGCTTTTTCATTTCTGGAAAAATTTGGGTTGTGATTTCAAGGTGTACGGTTTGTTTTTGGAGAGCTTGGATTTCTTCTTGCGAGGGGCTTTTTGCGAGGGGGATATAAATGTAATTGTTGTCTCTTTGTACTTTCAGTTCCTTGTTAACTAGTTTTAGTTTATGGGCTGTTGTTATGGCTTTTTCTCCATTAATTTTTTGAACTTTGAGGCAGGGTGCTTCCTTTGGCATAAAATTGCCTAATATTTTACTTGATTATTTTGAAGAAGTCCCTTTCGGTTATTATTCCAACAAGCTTCTCGTTTTGGACTACTGGTAAGGCGCCGAGGTTTTTCTCCCGCATGATTTTTGCTGCTTGTCCAACATCCGCGTCTGGCGTGATTGTTGTGACTTCCTTTGTGGCTATTTCAAGGGCTGGGGTGTTCAAAACCTGCGTTATTATTCCTGATTTTAGATGTTTGAAGACTTCGCCTGAGCCGAAGAAGCGTATTATGTCCATGGATGTTACTATGCCTACGACTTTTCCGTCTGAAACTATTGGGAGCCTTCTGAAGCCTTGTCCAATCATGGTTTTCTCCGCTTCGAAGATTGTTGTCTTAGGCAGCGCTGTTACAACTTTTTCAGTCATAAGCTGTGAAACTTTTATTCCGCTTATTCTATCTGCGAACATGCGAGCTACATCCCTCTCGGTAACTATTGCCTTGACATGGTTTTCTTCATCCACAACTGGCAAGCCGCCAACATTCTTCTCCTTCATAAGCTGGATTGCCTCACTTATGTCCGCTGAGGTTTTAACTGTGAAAACTTTCTGGTTCATTATGAGTTTTATGGGCTCGTTTATCGCTTTGAAGATGTTTCCTGAAAACTTCTGCTGGACTATCTCGAACTTTTTGCCTCCGCCAAGGTAGTCAACTATGTCGGTGGCTGTTACTATGCCAGCCAAGGTTTTTGTGCCTGGGTCGGCTATGGGGATTCTTCGGAATCCCTCTTTTGCCATTATTTTTATGGCGTCGTGTATGGGTGTTGTTGGAGCCATTGTTATGACGGGGCTTTTTGCTATGTGCATCACGTCGCCTTCGCGTTTCTTGGCTGCTGAGCCCTTTAATGAGACTGGTCCTTTGCCCCTCAATGTTCTCCTGAAAGTTTCTCTACTCATTTTTCCATTCCCTTCTCACTTGATTATGAGCCTTGCTATGTCTTCTCGGTCCACTATGCCTATTAGTCTTCCCTCTTTGTCTACTACTGGAACTCGCCCAATATCTTTTGAAACCATCACTTTTGCAACCCTTATAGCCTTTACCGATGGCTGAACGGCTATCACGTTTGTCTTCATAACGGCTGAAATTTTCGTTGAAGCTTTGAACCTTCCTTTGTGCGACTCAAATGTTGGCATGAGTGCTCCGCTTTCAAGAAGGTCTTTCTGTGTAACAATACCCACAAGCTTGTTTTTGGCAACAACAGGAAACCCAGCTAAAGATTTGTTTTGCATCAGACGCCAGACATCGTCAACCTCTTCGTCTGGAGAACACGTTAGAAGGTTTGTCGTCATTATTTCTGAAATTGGTTTTGCAAGTTTTTCAGGGCTCGTTTTAATTATGTTTTCTATGAAATTTTCTAAGCCTAAAACTCCTTCCAATAGGTTTTCTGTTCGGTTATTTACAACTGGTGAACACCATTCGTCTACACGCAACATAGCCCTAACTGTTTCGAAGGCGTCATCTTCTATTGTGGCGACATGCTTTGGTTTTGTCATTATACCCTTCACCTTTATTGGGGAAATAGACGAGGATATCGTCATAACTGCACCGCGGGAAACCATCCCCAAAAGTTTTCTTTCTCTATTTGTGACGGGTAGAATTCTTAGGGAGAAGTCGCGGATGAGGGCGCGGGCTTTTGTTGCAAGCTCATCATCATAAATGAAGGGGTGCTTATCATTCAATATTTCTTTGACACGCAAAAAATCGCCCCTTTAAACTCTTTTCATTCGCTTTCCAATTCGGCTCTGCAGTCTTCACAGAGGAATTCTCCATCCACCTCTTTAAGGTTTTCAGACCATCCGCCACAGCGGTCGCAGTACCCAGCCAAAGAGGACGTTTCTTCCTCTTCTGTTATGGTTGTTTGGGCTAGGTTTTCTCCTTCTATTAGGGCTCTCTCCTGTATTGTTTCAATGAGTTCTGGCATGACGGCCAATATGTCCTTGCTGGAGAGAATTCCAATGAGTTGTCCCTTGTAGACGACGCCCAACCTTCTGATGTTTAACCTGCTCATTTTTCTGGCGGCTTCACTTATTGTTTCGTCCGGCTCTATTGTTATTAGGGGGGTTGTCATGACGTCCTTTGCCTTTAAAGCATCGGGTTTGACGTTTTTTGCAAGAACTCTTGTGACAAGGTCTCTTTCAGTTATAATCCCGATGGGTTTTCCTTCTTTGCTAGTCACTATTATGCATCCTAATTCATGCCTTTCCATTAGCTCTGCAACACGATTTGCTGTTGCATCTTCATCTACGGTTATCACTGGGCTGCTCATGACGTCTCTAACCAGCATTCTTGACCTTAAACCAATCTCAGCCATCTGTTTCGCCACTGGCTAGTTTTGTGTGGTTTCTGTTCACTCAACTCAAAATAGGAAGAGGCATTTAAGACTTGTTATGTTCTAGGCGATTACATCAATTTTAGGGGAAACTTATTATCCAAGACCCGTGTTGACTTTATTCCGTCGAGGAGAAAAGCCATGTTAAGGACAAATGTTGACAAACTGGTTAAGATATCCGTTGTCGGTGAGGTTGCAAGCCCAATTTATGGAAGGGGCATATACAATATTTCCGCTGAGGGAGTGCCTATGGTCTTGCCTGGCGTGGGCGGAATAACCTACAATGTGAGGGTTGGCGACCCGGCTTGCGGCTGGGAAGCAGACCATGTTGAACCCGGTGTGAGTATAGAGAACAAGGAGAATGATCCCGCCTTTGGTCGTGGTGCCAACACAGCCCTAAACGTGCTTTCATGTGTTGGAAACGAGGCTGTTGTGGTTTCTGGCGACGCTAAAGGCGCGAAAGGCGTCGTTACTGGCAAGCATGGCGGGATAGAGCATGTGCTTGTGGATTTTCAGCCTGAAACCCTTGAGAAGCTTATGTTGGGCGACAAGGTACTGGTGAAGGCTTTAGGCGTCGGCTTGAAACTTTTAGATTTTCCAGACATTAAGGTTATGAATGTGGACCCTCGTTTTCTGGAGGCTTTAGACCCGAAGCCTACTGGTGACAAGTTGGAGGTTCCGGTGACGCATGTTATTCCTGCAGCGATTATGGGTTCTGGTTTAGGCGCCAACCAAACTTATTCTGGTGATTATGACATACAGCTTTTTGATGAAGCCGCACGGAAGGAGTATGGGCTTGACGATTTGAGGCTCGGCGACTTGGTAGCCATATTAGATGCGGATCATTCTTATGGACGAATCTACCGTAAAGGCGCTGTTTCAGTGGGCATAGTCGTCCACACAAACTGCGTCACTTCTGGGCATGGTCCAGGCGTAACAACCTTGTTTACTTCGTCTACGGGGAAGATCGTTCCCAGAATTGATTCTAGGGCTAACATAGCTTGCATTTTGAAATTGAGAACAGATATATAGTTGTGCATGGCTATATCATGCATAGAATCGCTAGTGGGTTGTGTTATGCCATACAAAAGAAAAAGCCGCGGAAGGTCAAAAGGTGGTAAAGGTAGAAGCGGTTTTGTTCAATGCGCCAACTGTGGGGAGCTGGTGCCGCGGGATAAAGCCAAAAAAGTGACGCGGAGGCTTTCTCTGGTGGACCCAGCCTTAGCCAAGGAGTTACGTCAAAAAGGTGCTTATATTTCTGCGCCGGTTGACACAAAATATTATTGTGTTTCATGCGCTGTCCATTATGGTATTGTGAAGGTTCGCGCCAGAGAAGAGCGCAAACTTCGCATTGGCAGAAGGTTTTAGCCTTCCGTTTCTCCCTTCTTCTTTAACGCTTTATAGGCGTATAGGCTTCTCTGAAGTACTGTTAGGTTTGTAAGCACGGCCAACAATATCATGCTGGCTTCCATTATGCCTACAAAGAATATTTCGGCTATGCTTGCAGCTGCAATTATGATTATGCGTTCAGCCCTTTCAGCCAAGCCAACAGTCTCCATTTTTATGCCTGCTGCTTCTGCTCTGGCACGGGAATAGCTCACCAGTAAAGAGCCTATAAGGGCTATAAGCCCCCACGAAGCTGAGCATAGTCCGCCCAATATTATGCCCACATAGACCGCCGAGTCCGCATACCTATCAAGAAGGGAGTCCAAGAAGCCGCCGAAGGGTGTTTCTTTTTCGCATAGCCTTGCCAAGGCTCCGTCCAGCATGTCGCAGTATCCCGAAAGAAGCAGCAGAATAACAGCCAAGGTCAGAGTTACTGCTTGGCGTCCAATGGCATAGGCTATCGCCGAGAATAGGGCTAAAATTATGCCTATGGCGCTAATAGTGTTTGGCGTTAAGCCTAACCTGTTGGCTATTTGTGCCTGTGTTTTTATGGCTGACTGCACTTTGGCTTTTAACTTTGTCAGCATGTTTTTCGCTTCTTTTGTGTGGCAATTCTTATTTAAAAATTACAACATAATAACCTATAGGCTGGGGCTGGTGAAAGCTTTGATAAGTGTTGCTCAGGTTAAGGTAGGCGAGAAAACATGTTTAGGCGTTAGGGTTGAGCTTCCAGATTCGCCGCCGCTACTGCTGGTTGTGGCGGAGAAGGGCTTCGTTATGTGCGGCTTCCTAAACATTGAGGCTGCAGAACGCCTAAGCGTGGCAGCAGCCATGGTGAGCGGAGTAAAAACCTTCGAGGATGTTTTAAATGCCGAGATTAAAGCCGCCACAACAAAGGCTAAAGGGTTAGGCGTTCAGCTTGGAATGCGGGGCGCAGAAGCCTTAAAGCATATGCTTTAAATGTCAATTTTGCTGAGGGTGGCGAACTGCAAAATTGATAGCCCCTCTCTATAGATTTTGGCTATCGGGAAAATGGTTGTTGAAAACTGTTTAAAGTGACCTTCCCCTCCCTCTAGCCTTTTCTATGAATTTTTAGCTGAGAAAACCGCCAATAGTGACTCTACCTCTATAGT
>JAVZJU010000008.1:0-45844 GCA_038870595.1 Bathyarchaeia archaeon | reverse complement strand
GGCGCTGTAGGCGTTGCTTGGGGAGCCTACTCCCAAAAAGCTGCCTCAATAGCTTCTGGCTTCTGGCGTTTGGGCGTTCCAGTGATTGTTGGTCCCCACGGCATAAAGTATAGGCGCATGTTGTTGGGAAGGGCTGACCGCGAAGAAGATTGGTACGTTTATGACGCCAGGACTGGCGAAAAAGTCTATGTTGGACCAGCGCCTGAACACCTGTTCTACACGGCTGAAACTAAGGAGGAAGCCATGGTTATGATTGCCAAGCTTTGTATGCGTCCTAACGACACTACGAAAGGACGCGCCATAAAATTGACGCATTATATTGATTTGCATAAGCGGTTGTATGGAACAATGCCAGAGGACATTCACCGCTTCGTGCGGACAGTCGCCGACATTCCAGTAACAATGAAGGATGAAATCATAAAGATTCTAGAAGAGAAGGGCTGGAAAGAGACGATAATCCCAGACCCGACGCTTCTGCCTAGGCTTATAAGAAAAAGGAAGGAGTAATAGGGGTGAGCGTTTATGGCGGCTGAACCTTGGCAAACAGCTGAAATTCCCGGACCAAAAAAGGCTTTGGTTATAGCGAAACCTGAAGTTGTTGCAGCCATGATTAAGAGGGCTAAACGTCCAGTGCTTGTTGTTGGGCATAAGGCAGCTGAAATAGATTTTGATGGCGGAAAACTCATAGACTTCATAATCGAGTTTTCAAAGAAGAGCAGCATTCCAGTTGTGGCTACAGCCCACATGATAGGCGAGTTTACGAAGCGGGGTTTTAAGCCTGCTGCCTTCATGCCGGCGGTTGACATTGGAAACCGCCTTGTTGACCCAGATTGGGCTGGTGTTGACGGCAAGGGGCAGCATGACCTAGCCTTGTTTGTTGGGCTCTACTATTACATGGAGTGGACAATTTTGTCGGGGTTGAAGCACTTCGCCCAACACTTGAAGACTATCTCTTTGGATAATGTTTATCATCCCCATGCAAGTTGGTCTTTCCCAAACCTTTCCCACGAGGAGTGGGTGAAAAACCTTAAAGTCATAATGGAGAAAGTTTGAAGGAGGCGAAATAGAAAATGAGCATGTTTCAGGACATACCCGTCGACGTGGGCGTAATCTACGAGGGCGAACGCATCCGAAGAAAGGAAATGTATGTGGAGCTCGGCGGACCGGACGTCAAAGAAAAATTCGAATTAGCAAGAGTCAAAAAGCCAGAGGAAGTTGAAGACGGAAAAATAACCATCATCGGACCGGACATTAAGGACATGGAGGAGGGCAAAACCTACCCGTTTGGCATTCTTATCGAAGTGACTGGTGCCAAACTTGAGCCAGAGCTGGAAGGCGTTATTGAGAGGCGTATTCACGCCTACTGCAACTATATTGAGGGTTTTATGCATCTAAACCAGCGTTACGACATTTGGCTACGATTGAGCAAGAAGTCCTACCAGAAGGGCTTAAACTCCTTTCAATATATTGGCAAGGTCTTGCATAGGCTGTTTAAGAGCGAACTCCCAATAATCGAGAAAATGCAAGTAACCTTCATAACCGACGCCGAGAAAGTAAAGGAGCTTTATCCCCAAGCACTACAGATTTACGAGGCAAGAGACGCCCGAGCTAGGGGGCTTAAAGACGAGGAAGTGGACAAGTTTTATGGCTGCATTTTATGCCAGTCTTTCGCGCCGACCCACTGCTGTGTGATAACTCCTCAACGCTATTCTAATTGTGGCGCCATAAGCTGGTTTGACGCTAGGGCTTCAGCCAACATAGACCCTAAAGGACCCATATTTGAAATTGACAGGGGCGAGCTGTCAGATTCCGTTAAGGGCGAGTATGCAGGCGTGAACGAGGCTGTTAAGAAGAGGACTTTAGGCGAGATAAACCGTGTTTGGCTTTACACAGCTTTCGGTTATCCGCACACTTCTTGTGGCTGCTTTGAGGGCGTTGCCTTCTACATTCCAGAGGTGGATGGCTTCGGCATAGTCCACAGAGGCTACAAGGAAGTAACCGTAAACGGTTTAGCCTTCTCCACGTTGGCGGACTCAACGGCTGGCGGGCGTCAAGTAGACGGTTTCCACGGCATATCCATCGAGTACATGCGTTCTCCAAAGTTTCTGCAAGCCGACGGCGGCTACAAACGTGTTGTCTGGATGCCTAAAGAGGTTAAGGAGCGTGTTAAGAGCTTTATTCCAGCAGAGCTTGTTGACAAAATCGCCACAGAAGAAGACGCCAAAACAATAGATGAGCTGAAGACGTTCTTAAAGGAGCGCAATCACCCAGTTGTTGAACGCTGGAAAGAGGAGGTTGTAGCCGTTCCAGAGGCTGTCCCAGCAGAAGCTGCTGAAGCGCGGGAAGAAGCCGCACCAGCCATGGCGCCAACAATCACTGCGGCAACACTGCCAATAACTGCTGGCGGATACAAAATCATACTGAAGGACGCCAAAATCTACGCTAAACGTGTCATAATACGTTCTGTTAAAAGCGAGAAACCAGAGAAAAGGTGAAAGAAACTTGGGTGAAAAGAAGGAGAAAGACGAAAGTGTTTTAGGGTTAAAGCTGAACTCGAGGCTTCTGGAGCTTCTAACAAAGCTTCAAGAAATTGAGCTTGAAGACTTCGAGATGGAAGTTGGCGACCTGGAAATTTGGCTTCAACCCGGCGCTGTTGCGGCTCCGGTGATTGCGCCGCCAAAAGTTGCTCCGCCGGTTAAGGCTAAGCCCACCCAAATAATTGAGGCTGAATTTGTTCCACCAGTTGAAACCTATCCGGGTAAAGTTGTGGAAGTCAAGCTTGGAGCCACAAAAAGTGAGGGTGGAACAAGGGGCAAAACAGTGGTTATTGGCGGCGAAACCACTCCAGCCTTCTACACTTTTGAGAGGCTTACACCCCATCCGCCAGTCATATCCCTTGACGTTTTTGACATGGAAGTACCATTAGCCAAGGCTGTTAAAATGCATGTTAAGGATGTTTTGGGCGACCCGGCGGCTTGGGCTAAACTGGCTGTTGAAAAGTTCGGCGCAGATATGATAACCATCCACCTAATCAGCATCGACCCCCTTGTGAAGGACGCCTCGCCAAAAGAGGCTGTTAAAACTGTCGAGGCTGTTGCTCAAGCAGTGGATGTGCCATTAATTATTGGCGGTTGCGGCGACCCGGTGAAGGACACAGATGTCTTCCAAGAAGTTTGTGAAACCTTTGCAGGCGAACGTTTCCTAATCAGCTCTATTACACGGGATATGGATGTTGAACGCTGCGCCAAATTCGTTAAGAAAAACGGGCATGTGGCGCTTTCTTTTACGCCTATGGACTTGAACTTGGCTAGAGAGTTGAACCGCCGACTATACGATTATCTGCCAAAAGAGGATATTGTCATGGACTTGACAACGGCGGCTTTGGGCTACGGTTTAGACTACGCCTTCACAAATATGGAGAGAGCTCGCCTTGCAGCCTTAATGGGCGACCCTGAGCTGGCACATCCCATGTCCTCTGGAACAACAAACGCTTGGGCAGCCCGTGAGGCTTGGCTGAAGATGACTCCGGAATGGGAGCCCCGTGAGCTTAGGGGTCCATTGTGGGAAGTTGTTACGGCTTTGACCCTTCTGTTGGCTGGCGTAGACCTTTTCATGATGATGCATCCAGCAGCCGTCAAAACAGTTAAGGATGTTATAGCTCAGCTTATGGGCAGCAGGTCTGGCAATGCTGATAGGCTTGTTGAGTGGGTTACTGCCAAAGTTTAGGCGTTTTAATGGAGGTTTAGGAAGATGAGTGGAAAGGAAGGTAAAGGCAAGGTTGGCGTTAAGGAACTCAGCCCTATAGACGTTTACAAGCTTTTGCCCCGCACAAACTGTAAGGAGTGCGGTGAAGAAAACTGCATGGCTTTCGCCACAAAGGTGGTAAACCGTGAGGTCCCGGTTGAAAAGTGTCCGCCCCTACTAAAGAAGGAGTTTGAGAAAGCCTACAAACAGCTTAAGGAGATGCTGAAACCAGCCATAAAAGAGGTCGTTGTTGGCACCGGCGAAGGGGCTGTTAAAATTGGCGGAAAACTTGTCATGTATCGCCACGAGCTTACATACTTTAACCCAACAGCCATAGCCATAGACGTAACAGACGAAATGCCAGAAGAAGAAATCCTAAGCCGAATTAAGCGAGTTGAAGAGTTCCGCTACGAATACATCGGGCAGATTTTAAAGCTGGACATGGTTGCTGTTCGCTCCACTTCCAATGACCCAGACAAGTTTAAGGCAACAGTCAAGAAAGTGGCTGAAAACACCAAACTGCCCATGATTTTGTGCTCGCTGAATCCAGCGGTTTTGGAGGCTGGCTTGATGGCTGCACCAAAAGCACGACCGCTATTATATGCGGCTACTAAGGATAATTGGAGGGAGATGGCTGAACTCGCCCTAATGTACGGCTGTCCCCTAGCTGTTTTTGCTCCCAACAACCTTAAACTTTTGAAGTCTCTGGCGAAGACGCTTCTAGAGTATGGCGTAGAAGACTTGGTTTTGGACCCGGGCACTTTCGCTGGCGAGGGCTTGGCTGACACATTGAACAATTTCACCATGATTAGGCGTTTAGCTTGCAAGCAAGGCGATGAGCTTTTAGGCTTTCCACTAATGGGTGTTCCCATGACCGTTTGGCTTGAAAGCGCCGGAATAGCCCCGGAAATCGTCAAGTGGAGAGAAGCCTACTTGGCGGCTATGCTAATAGTGCGTTTCGCCGACATCCTCATAATGCACAGCCTAGACGGATGGGCGCTATTACCAAACGTTGTTTTAAGGGCTAACATCTACACGGACCCACGCAAACCAGTAGCCGTAGAACCAGGCTTGAAAGTTTTTGGCACTCCAGATGAGAACTCGCCAGTCATGTTCACAACCAACTTCGCCCTAACCTACTACACAGTGGCTTCAGACATAGAGTCAGCAAAAGTAAACGCGTATTTGCTGGTGGTTGACACGGAAGGCATAGCCGTAGACAGCGCAGTAGCCGGACGCAAACTAACAGCAGAAAAAGTAGCCGAAGCAATAAAAGCCTCAGGTATAGAAAACAAGGTGAAACACAGAAAACTCATAATTCCGGGGAAGGCGGCACGCCTAAGCGGGGAAATAGAAGAACTAAGCGGATGGCAAGTCCTAGTGGGACCAAGAGACTCATCGGAAATACCAAAATTCCTACAAGAAAAATGGCAAAACCCGTAACCCCTATTTTATTTCAGTTTTCTTTTTCACAAAATTTATCGTTCGCGATTTTGCGCACCAACGAGAGGGACTAGTCCAATTTTGCAGTTCTCCACCAACAACAAAATTGACATGCTTGCATGCGTAATCATGTCATTTGCGGCTTATACAGCCTTAAGTATTCTGTGGTTGTTGGGAATATCGTCCTAGCTCTCTCGTGGCGCTTTTTGGCGTTTATGGCGTTTTCCAACATTGTGAAGGCTCGGGGTGTGCTGAACCTTTCTGTTTCGCCGTTTTCTCTTTTCCTTGTTATTTTTATGCAGTTATCCACGATACAGTTTAGAACGCATGCGCCACAGTATATGCACAGTTCTTCTGTTATGCCGACCTCGCCGCCGCTCCTCCAGAACAAGGCGTTGGTGGGACAAGTCTTAATGCACAACTTACATTCCACGCCTTTGCATGTGCGCTTGTCTATCGTTATGCTTCCACCGACAAAGAACTCCTTAACTCTCAAGGGTGCAAGAAGCTCTTCTCTGCGTTTTCGCTTTTCTTTCTCGCTGGTTTCAACAAGCAGACTAAATATATTGGATATCGCAGACTCGCTGGATTTGGCGCCTTTCTTCTCCATCCAAATTCATCTTGCCAGTTCTCTACAGTGGTTATTAGCCATCCAACATTATAACTGTTTTATTCAATAACCGCCCAATACACACATCAAAAACCATAGTTTATGAATAAAATCTAGAAGGTCAACTATCCAACCCTTCAGCATTATCCGTCCCTAACAGACAAGACTTCAAAGCCGGTTTATTCGCCGAAGAGCTTCCTAAGATTAAAGCTGTTTTCACTCTGCTGAACTTTCATTGGTTCCGGCTCTGGAACACCCGTGATGTTTGTGGAAACGCCAAGCCTCTGCTCAAGTTCATTTATGCGGGACTCGAGCTTTTCGATGCTTTCAGTCTTAATCCTAACCCTTTGCTCTAGCTCTTTGATGGCTAGCTTTTCCTCCAGCAGCCGAGCCCTTTCCTCTAAGGTTTTCTCCTTCTCTTCCAGCGAATGAAGCTGAAATTCCAGCTCTGCTTTTTTCTTTTGAAGGTCTTCGATTTCATGCCACAAAGTCAAATTCTGCACACCACCCTTATGCCTTTCCATTATAAGCATAATTAGGGTTATGAACCCAAAATCCATATCAAAAATCAGTAAGCCAAACCGCAAAAAATATAGCAAAACACTAACCTCTCAATGCAATAAAGGCGAAAACAGCATGTGTGAGTTTAAGGTTATCCTAAATGGAAAGGAAGTTTGGAACGACGTTGTCTACGCGAAAGCCGAAGGCGGAAAAATAATACTGAAGGATGTTTCCGGACAGACAAAGGAATTTAAAAACTGCAAAATAGTGGAAGTGGACGCAAACAAAACCCGCCTAGTGCTAGCCTAATAAACTCGAATTCCATCCATTAGGAAAATAGAACAACGAGAAAGCCGAAAACCAGACCAAAAGCTATCGGGAAGGGCAGTCCTGGAAAAACCCCGCCCTTCTCAAGCATTTTAAAGGCTAAAAAGCAGCCTAACAAAATGCCAGCCACAGACGCCATACAGGGCAGTAAGCCAAAATAGATGAGCATGTGTCCAGCAAGCATGGAATAGAAGGTTAAGTCACCAAGCCCCATGTGAATATCCCTAAAAGCGAAACTTAAACCCCTAAACTTTTCCAACCCCTCGCGGGCAATCTTGCCCACTGGCCCATGATAAACAGCAAAGGCGTCGTAAACGGCCAGAAAACATAAGATGAGAATAGCGCTTAGGGTGGGAACACATGCTCCCAGAAAAGCTCCAAGGGCGCCGCCTAACAAAAGTACGATAAAGTCGCCAACCCTGCTTCGGGTCTTAAAAATTATGTAGCAAACAAACACTGTTAGAAAGGCTGATATGGGAACAAGAATTTCGATAAATGAAAAACCAATAAGCTCAAGAGTGGCGGAAAAGTAAACAAATGAGAGAAGAAAAGCAGCCGTAGCTATAGAGGAACCAGTAACAATGGCGATAAGCCTATCCCTTTTCCTCTTCAAGAGAAGTAACAAAATTGTTGCACCAGCTCCGACCAAAACAACAAAGTATATGGCATTTCCAAGGGAGCCGGTTGGATCTCCTGGAAACGGGGTAACACTATAAAGCTCAATCGGGGAAGCGAAAAGAAGATAGGCGCATAAAACACCAATGAGCACGCTTGTCAGCACAGGAGCCAAGTGGATTAAGCCTGCCTTGAAGTCGCTTTCACTCATTTTATCACGCTTCTGTGATTTCTAGCCTTAAAATGCGTTTGTGGTAGAATAACCTTTTCCCGTCGTCTGCTTCGAAGATGGAACAATGTTTTGAATCTTGATTTCGGCTAAATACGTCAAATCCAGCCCAGCAATCTGTAAATGCTTTATATTCTCCAGCTACAAGATATCACTGGCAGTGAAATCAATATGCTTGTAACAAATAAAGAACTATTAAAAAGGGCTCAAAGGGAAGCCTACGCAGTTGGAGCCTTCAACATCCAAAACCTTGAAAGCCTACTGGCAGTTGTAGAAGCCGCAGTTGAAGAAAAGTCGCCGTTAATAGTGGCTGTAACCCCTGGCGCCATAAAATATGGCGGGCTAAACTATTTGGCAAGGCTTGTTAAAACGGCAGCTGAAACCCTGCCGGTGCCGATGTCGCTACATCTTGACCACGGAGAAGATATGGAAACTGTAAAAAAGTGCTTAGAGGCGGGTTTCACGTCTGTGATGATCGATGGCTCCCACTTGCCCTTTAAGGAAAACATCGCTTTAACAAAGAGTGCTGTAGATCTAGCCCATCAAAGGGGTGTCTCAGTTGAGGGAGAGCTTGGAAGGCTAGCTGGCGTTGAGGAAAAAACGGTTGAGGAGAGGGAGGCTGTCCTAACCGACCCGAAGGAAGCCGAAGAATTCGTTAAGCGAACTGGTGTGGATGCGTTGGCAGTTTCTATTGGCACCTCTCACGGCGCCTACAAGTTTAAGGGCGAACCTCAACTTGATTTCGAAAGGTTAAAGCAGATACGGGAAAAGGTTGAGGTGCCGCTGGTGTTGCATGGTGCCTCAAGCGTTCCACGATGGATAATCGAGAAAGCCACAAAATACGGTGCAGAACTAGCCGGGGCAAAGGGCATACCTGAAGAGCATATTAGAAAGGCGATTTCGCTTGGAATAACAAAGATAAACATAGACACAGACTTAAGACTGGCTTTTACAGCTACGGTTCGTGAAGTCTTGGCAAACTCGCCGAAAGAGTTCGACCCTAGAAAAATTTTGGGTCCGGCGAAAGAAGCCATGAAAGCGGTTGTTAAGGCGAAAATGCGACTTTTTGGGAGTTCTGGAAAAGCCTAGAAGGAAGGAAAAACAAAATGCGAATAGGCGTATTAAGTGGAGGGGGAGACGCTCCGGGAATAAACGCTGTTATAAGGGCTGTTGTCCGTCGGGGAATACAAACCTACGGAGACGAGATAATAGGTATAAAGGAAGGCTGGCGTGGGCTGCTGGAAGGAAAATTAGTTCCATTGGACTTTGAGGCTGTTGCTGGCATACTTCCAAGGGGAGGCTCAATCCTTGGCACTTCTCGGACTAACCCGTTCAAACGTGAAAGGGGACCAGAACAAATAATGGAAAACGCTAGAAAAGCCGGTATAGACGCTGTCATAGCCATAGGTGGAGACGACACCCTAAGCGTAGCCCACAAGATGGCTGATTACGGACTTAAATGTGTAGGCGTTCCAAAAACAATAGATAACGACTTGGTGGAGACAGACTACACTTTTGGTTTTCACACGGCTGTGGCCATAGCAACAGAAGCCCTAGACAAGCTCCACAGCACAGCAGAAGCCCACAACCGCGTCATAATCCTAGAAGTCATGGGACGATATACGGGACATATAGCCCTAGCAGCCGGACTCGCCGGAGGAGCAGACGCTATCCTGATCCCAGAAAAGCCCTTCGACATAGAAGAAGTCTGTGAATACATTAAGAGTAGGCAGCGGCGCGGAAGAAACTTCAGCCTAATAGTGGTGGCTGAAGGCGCCAAACCGAAAGGCGGAAAAGAAATAGTCTACAGCGAACGCATAGACGAGTTCGGCCACATAAGCCTAGGCGGAATAGGCTACTATTTGGCTAGGGAGATTGAGCAGCGCACTGGCATAGAAACCCGCGTGGTTGTGCTTGGGCACTTGCAGCGGGGCGGATCGCCAACAGCCTTCGACCGCATACTAGCCACAAGATTCGGCGTAGCAGCCATAGACCATGCTCACGAGGGAAGGTTTGGCTGCATGACAGCCCTCCAAGGAAACCGTATAGTTCCAGTGCCGCTTAAAGATGTGGTGGGCAAAAGAAAAACCGTAGACCTAGAACTGTACAATATAGCCAGCGTCTTCTTCGGCTGAACATATCGTAAACTTAAAACGCATATTCCACCTACAGAACAAAAATATAGAAAGATGGAACTTTTTGGTATGTCTATAGTTTTTTTAGCAGCTCCTTCTTCATGCGTTCAAATTCTTCGTCTGATATCAATCCTTTTTCCTTTAATTTGCCAAGTTTTTCAATTTGCTCGGCGATGTCCGTTTGCGGAGCGGATGGAATAGCCGTTACCACTAAAGGCTGGGCTTTCATGGTGGCGATTAAATCCCGAATATTTCTGGCGGCTACGTCTCCATCACCTTTTGGTATATTGTGGATTACCATCTCATTTGCTCCAACCATTAAATGAAGTTCATCGCCAAACATACCTTTGTAACTTGTTACTGAGGAAATTTGATCGTATGGAAAGATAATTTGATCGTATCTTCCAAACATCATAGGACAATAAAACACAGCTCGCTTGCTTGTGATTAAGAGTAGACCTGACCTTCTAACCGAATATTCACGTCTACCTTTCCTTTCATCTTTATAGGCGATACCCTTAATAGCACAGAATAGTTTCTCGTCGGAAGCAAATATGCGTTGCTTCGCTTCTTCCAAAGTTTTTGAATCTACTCCATTACCCATATAGGCAGTTTCAGACATTTTGAACACCGTTTACAGTTATTTCTCTAAATATTTATAAATTTCTCAAAGTAAAAATATGTTTAGGGAAAGGGTTTTGCAGTTCTTCAAAAAGAAAAAAAGGGAATCCGAAGAAGATCCTCAATCAAAAGGATTAGTTAAGTGGGGAGACGAGTGGATAACTCCAGCTGAAAAGTTTAGACGAGAACAAATGGCGGCGACTAGCACGCCGATAGTTCGAGAGAAAGAAACCATTGTTAGCAAAGAAATAGTTAAAGTCCGTTGTCAGTACTGCGGCACACTATATAACATAGCCGAACATGATAGATGTCCCCATTGTGGAGGAAAATGATCACCGAAGGAATAATGCGTGAAAAGAAGATATCAATTCAATCTTTAATGCAATTATATATTCTGTTGAGAGACATTATGTTGCTAATGTTTTTGCCAGTTCTAGAAGTCTTGTGTCTAGGGGTTTTTGGTTTTTACATGATTCTTTTAGGCTTATGTTTGTTATTTCGCCTTTCTGCAATCCGACTACGCGGCTTCCGATGCCTTGTATGATTAGGCGTACGGCTTCTTCTGCGAATAGGCTTGCTAAGAGGCGGCTTCTGGCGGTTGGGCTTCCTCCTCGCTGGGCGTAGCCAACAATGCTTAGGCGGACTTCTGCTCCAGTGTTAGCCTCGATTTCTTCAGCTATTTTGCGGGTGTCGCCTACGCCTTCAGCTGCCACAATTATACCTGACCGTTTGCCCTTGGCTGTATTCTCCTTAACTGTTCTGAAAACTTCTTCCATGTTTACTGGGACTTCTGGAACCAAAATGACTTCAGCGCCAACGGTTAAGCCTACAGTCAAAGCCAAAAATCCCCTTCGCCGTCCCATGACTTCTACGACGAAAACTCTTTCATGGGATATGGCCGTGTCCCTAATCTTGTCAATTTCAGCAACAGCCGTATTAACAGCCGTGTCAAAACCAATAGTCTCGTCAGAACCATAAACATCGTTGTCTATGGTGGCTGGAACCCCAACTATTAAGGCGTCTGTTTCGCGGCTAAGCTCTAAGGCGCCCCTAAAAGAGCCCTCCCCACCAATAACGACAAGTCCATCCACATTGTTGGCGGCGAGGCTATCAGCAGCCCTTCTAATGCCTTCTCGTGTTTTAAACTCCGGACAACGAGAAGTCAAAAGAATAGTGCCGCCCAACTGAATAATTCCGCCGACAGAACGCGGCGTCAAAAGCCTAAAACGATTGTTGATTAAGCCTTCCCAGCCCCTTTCAAAACCCAAAACATGAAAGCCCTCCGAATAAGCCAAACGTGTAACCGCCCTAATAGCTGCATTCATCCCCGGAGCATCACCGCCGCTAGTAACCAAACCAATCGTCTTCACCACAGATCACCGCCAACAACAGCTAAAGCCTTAAAACAAGTTCTTCTCAATCAAAATAAATGACTTACCTCCGCCGCACCACAGAAGAGAGGGTCTAAGATGGATAAAAACCATATAATCGTCTTAACCACAACATCCAGCAGAAAAGAAGCAGAGAAAATCGCCAATACGCTGCTTGAGGAGCGGCTAATAGCATGCGCTAACATAATAGGCCCGATGCACTCGCTTTTCTGGTGGCAGGGCAAAATAGACAATGTCCAAGAACACCTAATCCTAATGAAAACCAGAAAAGATCTATTTGACAAGCTTTCTGAGAAGGTGAAAGCCCTCCACAGCTACCAAGTGCCAGAAATAATAGCACTGCCAATAGTGAAAGGCCTAAAAGACTATTTGGACTGGCTAGACAAAAGCCTAGGGTAAAGTTTTATAGTTTTGAATACGCTTCAGAATGTTTTGGCGGTGGGTCTTAGGCGGGGGGCTAGGGGTCCCCTGTACCGTAAACCCTCTATAGGACGGGCCGAAAGCTGAGGCTGAGGCGTCCGTGGCTGCCCACAACCTCACTTCCGAAGCTTTGACTATCCGTCCCTTGGGGCTGGCGGTCGCTGGGCGGCTTCCGTAGGGAAGCCTGCTCCGGCGTTTGCCAGGTGAACCTGGCTAGGCCCGGGAGGGAGCAACCTAAGCCTGGACGTTTGGCGCTCAAGGGGGCGCGGGTACGAGTGTAGGGTTTGGGGGAGTGGGTGGATTCTGGGCGTCGAACCTCAGTGACCCACCGCCGCTCCCTTTAGCCCCATGTTGGAGTGGCAGTGTTTGAGTCTGGGCAAAAGGTTCTTGTGGGGTGCTTCGGAAAGCGGCTTCCAGTTTGAGATGGGTGATCCTTCTGGCGATGGCGTGGACGCCAACACTGACTGGTTTGTTTGGGTGCATGACGCAGAAAACATTAGGCGGGGCATAGTAAGTGGCGACCTGCCAGAAAATGGCGTAGATTATTGGCACTTGTATGCAAAGGACCATGAACTTGCGGAAAAGCTTGGGTTAAACGCTTATAGGATTGGCGTGGAATGGAGCAGAATCTTTCCTAGGAGTACCACCGCTGTTGATATTGGCGTTGAACGGGCTTCTGACGGCAACATTTCAAAAGTGGAGGTGGACAGCAAAGCCGTTGAAGAGTTAGAAAAAATGGCGAATAAGGAGGCTTTAAACCATTATAGACTCATCATAGAAGATTTGAAGGTGAAAGGCTTCAAGGTTTTCGTCTGCCTAAACCATTTCACACTTCCCATCTGGCTTCACAACCCTTTGACTGCGCGGGCGACAAGGCTTAGACGAGGACCAAAAGGCTGGCTTGAAGAAACCGCCATAATCGAGTTTACAAAATATGCGGCTTTCATGGCTTGGAGTTTTGGCGATTTAATTGACAACTGGGCAACCCTAAACGAGCCAATGGCTGTCTGCGAGGCAGGCTACATGATGGCGCAGTCCGGCTTCCCGCCAGGCGTGAACAATTTTATGGCTGCTAAGAAGGCTGCCAAAAACATGGTTTTGGCACATGCTCACGCTTACGATGCCATAAAAAAGTGGGACAATGTAAAGGCTGACGGTGACAGTTCAAGCCAAGCTTATGTTGGGCTTATACACAACGTTATTCCAGTCCATCCCCTAAGCGAAAGCGAAAAGCTCGACGTTCAAGCTGCGCGTTTTATGGACAATTTACACAACCAGTTTTTCCCAAGGGCTGTTGCGGAAGGCTGGCTTGATGAGAATTTAAACGGTGTAAAAGAGAAAGGTGAAGTGAAGGGCTATTTGGCTAATCGCTTGGACTGGCTTGGCGTAAACTATTACACGCGTTTTGTGATTAAAGGTAAGCGAAACTTGCTGGCTAAGTTGTTCGCCGGAATCCCAGCAGTGCCAGAAATCGTGCCAAACTATGGTTTTGGATGCCAGCCCAACAGCCAATCGTCCGACGGCAAGCCAACATCAGACATGGGATGGGAAATCTTTCCAGAAGGCTTGCTGGAAGCCTTAAAGGCTATGGCAAAGTTTGCCAAACCGCTTTACATAACAGAAAACGGGATAGCCGACTCGGAGGATAGGCTCAGACCAAAGTTCCTCGAAGACCACGTTGCAGTTTTGGAAAGAGCCATAAAAGAGGAGAAAATTGACGTTAGAGGCTATTTCCACTGGGCTTTAACGGACAATTATGAGTGGGCTAAAGGATTCAAAATGAAGTTCGGCTTATTCGCAGTAGATCTCCAAACAAAAAGGCGAAAAATCAGGAAGAGCGCAAAAACTTTCAAACAAATAATCGCGCATGGCGCCTGTTAAAAGTGAAAAAGTATAGAGGGGCCCGCACTATTGGTTTTAGGGCAAGCCAAACCATGTTAGAAAACTCTAAATCCTACAGGGGCAAATTTTAATCCTTAAAGCAGAGTTGTTTGGGGAATGTTCACTCTCACTAAAGTTGACTGTGAAAAAGAAGGTGTAAAAGACGGTTGCGTGGTGTAAACTATGAGTGAAAAGAGAGGAACAAAGAGGATCATACTTCTTTCACTGAGGATCATGCTTCTTTCACTACTCATAGGAGTCATTGCTTTCATAATATCTATCTTCGAAGCAGGATGGGTTTGTGAACTCACTATTTCAATGTACCTGATCGCTAGTCTTGGTTCCCTTCTTGGCTTCGTTCCCTTCATTGGACCAATACTTTACTACTTTGGGGTAGGGCGGGTATTCAACTTAGCGCTAGAAAACTTAGGACTTCACATGCCAATATCCACAACGATAATATTCTATGGTTTACTAGAATTCTCAATAATTTTCTGCTTCCTCACCACATCTATCCTTGTTCTCTCCCTATTTAGTAGGAAGGAATTAGAAGACCTCATAGAAAGTCTCAAGGGGCGTGATTGAATGGGTCGAAAAAACCAAATTTATGCCAAATACGTCAGGATACTAGCATCCCCAGACGTCCCAAACGAAATGTACTTAGAAAGTCAAGAAGAAGGAGGTGAAGCAATAACGGAAACAGGAGAGGAAACAGAACCAGAAGAAGAGAAAGAAGTTTTCGAGTCAGCTTTCTGGGAAGTGGAAGGGGCAAACTTTAACGTAAACTGGAGTTTGTAGGCATGCCTCACAACGAACTTCGCAAGGATTACCTCCTAGACAGGTGGGTAGTGATCGCCACAGAGCGGGGACGCAGACCTACAGACTTCGCAAAAAAGGAGAAAGCACAAGTTAAAACAGGTGTTTGTCCCTTCTGCCCGGGAAACGAGCATATGACACCACCAGCGCTGCTTGTCTATGTGGAATCCGACGGGAAGATTGAGAAGACGAAGGATGAAAACGGCTTTAGGCATAAAAACTGGGCTATCCGCTGTTTTCCAAACCTTTTCCCGGCCTTCAGCCCGCCACAAGAAACACTAAGGGGAAAGATTGTGAAAAGTCATCGCGATTTGGCTTTAGTTAATGCTGTCGGGCATCACGAAGTTTTAGTGGAATCGCCAAACCATGATGAGCACCCATCAGACGCGCGGTTTCCTCAACTAGTTCACGTTATAAACGCTTACTTAGATAGGCTTCGCGAGCTTTCCACAAAACCGTATGTGCGTTATGTCTCCATATTCCGTAATCACGGCTTAGAGGCTGGGGCTTCGCTTTCCCATGCCCACAGCCAAATAATGGCAACACCTTTCACACCAAAAATTGTCAGAGAGGAGTTGGCTGCCAGTCGGCGTTACTGGCGTAAAAACAGTAGCTGCATCTTTTGCGAAATCATGGAGAAAGAGCGAGACAGTCCCCGATTTATAATGGAAAACCAAGACTTTCTTGCATTTGCGCCATATGCAAGCGTCAACCCACTAGAGTTTTGGATATTCCCCAAAAAACATGAAGTTTCACCCCTCAAACTCTCCGAGAAGGTGAAGGAAAACTTCGCAAAAACCCTTAAAGCATGCCTTGGCGCGCTGAAAAACCTCTTAAACGACCCGCCTTACAATTTCGGCTTCCATATAGCTCTAGAAAAGGATGCTGGTTCCTACTATCATTGGCATTTGGAGGTTTACCCGAAACTTTCCATATGGGCTGGATTCGAAAAAAGCACAGGCATGTACATCAACACGGTTTCTCCAGAAACAGCAGCAGAAAGCCTAAGAAAAGTCATTTCACCCTAAAATTTTGAAAATTTCCCTCTCAAACGGCGGTCTAAAATAGAGAACATCTTCAACGTAAGCCCTTAATGGCTCCGCTATACCCCAAGCTTGGGCTACGCAACCTCCGGCCTTGTGGGGTGAATCACCATCATAAACTTCACTTACGGCTCCAAGACCAGCCACAAAAACCTGCGTTGTCAAAAGTGGCGCGAGAAAGCTTCTAAAGGCGTATTCCCGCGTGTACTCGCCATAACCCTCAGTCTTCAAATAAGCCTTCACAAAGGGGCCTAGAAGCCAAGGCCAAACAGTGCCATTGTGGTAGGCTAGGTCTCTGCTTCGTCTGTCTCCACGGTAAACGCCCACATATCTCGGGTCGCTTTTTGCAAGGGTTCTCAACCCAAACGGTGTTAAAAGTTCTCGGCGCACAACGTTTACCACTTTACTGCTTTTCATTTTGTCAAGTATCGGAAAATCCAATGCCACTGCTATAATTTGGTTAGGTCTAATAGAGGAATCGCCTAAGCCGTGCTCATCAACAACGTCGAACAAGCAGCCCTTCTCTTGGTTCCAAAACTTTGCATTAAAGCTTCCTTTGGCTTTTTCAGCTAACAGCGCAAATTTTTCAGCCGTGCTCATTTCCTTGAATTTTCTAGCCAAAATTTCCAATGTTTTAAGTGCGTTATACCATAATGCTTGAACCTCCACAGCCTTGCCAGCCCTCGGCGTTACGGGTTGTCCGTTTATGGCCGTGTCCATCCATGTTAGCTGTGGTCCATGAAGAATAAGCCCATCATCATCTATGCGGATTTTTGGGCTTTTTCCCTTTTCAAAGTTTTCGACAATAGCTTTCATGTTTTCCCACAGGTTTTCATGGACGAATTCAAAGTCGCCAGTATATTTCAAATATTGGAGGACGGCGTTCACAAACCATAATGTGGCGTCAACAGCGTTGTAAACTGGTTTGGCATCAGCGTCTGAAATAAAGTTTGGGATTAAACCGTTCATAAAATGCTGGTTGAACGTTAGAAAGGTTTGTCTGGCATCTTCAAATCTTCCAGTGACAAGCATTAGCCCCGGCAAGGCTATGAAGGTGTCTCTTCCCCAATCCTCAAACCAATGGTAGCCAGCAACAACGGACTTCCAAGCCTTTCCAAAGCTTCCAACAATAAACATGTCTGCTGCATAAACAAGCCAGCTAAGCCAGTCTCTTTCCTCAACGCCCTTATGCTCATCGTAAAACTTTTCAAGCAGTTTTTCGCGGCGTTCACGCTCAACATTATACAAATTTTCCACGTCATACATTGTGGCCGGCATCTCATCCGCCATTTTCTCCACCCTTAACTCGTCTTCGCCAGCCATGGCAGTTAACGCAAACCTTTCAGAAGATTTCTTTCCAACCTTTATTTTGAAAAATCCAGGCTGATACCAGTCGTCAAGGTGGCTCTCCCCACGATTGTGCTCTTCGCGGAAATAAACCCTCTCAACCCACCTTTCAGCTTGTGAATAAGCCCCATTTGTTGCTTCCAAAATTATTGTGGCTTGCGGTTTTTCAATGTTTATTTTGACCCCTCTGCCATATGTTTTTTGAGTAAATTTTGGCTGGTCACGCCACCTGTCCACAACTGAGTGGAAATGCCTACACGTTATGAGCGGGAAAATTCGAACTTCAACGTCTACGTTGTCGGCGTTCAAGAACTCGTAGGCGGTAATAGTGGCGTTTTTCTCATATGGCATGAAAAGAGCCTTTGAAAACCTAACATTCTGCACATTGTACACGAATTTTGGGAACGGGGATAAGTGGAACTCTTGGAGAAACTCGTGTCCCTTCGGGTATATGCCGTTTTGAAATTCGTTGGCAAAGGCTGGGTAAAAGGCGTTTCCAATCCTTAGCTCCTCGTCCAGCTTAGCCACGCAAACCTTTCGGTTTCTCGGCGGGTGAAAAGCCGCCACAAGGACTCCATGATATTTTCTCGTGTTTATTCCCAAAACTGTTGATGAGGCGTATCCTCCCAAACCGTTTGTTATAATCCACTCTCTCTGCAGCGAGTCCTCAAAATTTGAAAGGGCTCTTCTGTCTAGGCTTATGGATGGCGTAAACCTCTTCATTTACGGCATCAACTTCGCAACATTCTTCTCTCTTGGCACAGCAAAAAAGTTTGCCACGGGCTCGCACTTAGCCCTAAAAAGCAAAGCATGAGGCTTCTTCAATTCATATTCTGTCAGTGTTTCAGCATACCCCATACCCTTGGCGAAAACCACATCCGCAGCCTCGTAAACTTTTAGGAACTCGGCTGAAACCTCTTTTGGGGCAAAGCCAACAGCATCCGTCCCAGTTGTTATGACCTTATCCGCAATTTTGCTCATGCCGGAGATTTCGGCATCCTCCAATGTTGCATCGTTTATGACTGGTCCGCCCTTAACAGCAGCAATGACCGTTAGTCCCATGTTCTTAAGCTGCTCAACAACAAGGGTGTCAAAAACTATTTCGCCAGCATTATCCGCCAAATAAAGAACCGTGCCAGAATTTTTTGCCACTCCATAGATTTTGCTAATATCGTCGATAACTAGGTCTTTTCCCGCATCCCTTAGGCTTTTCCTTAAACCCTTAAACGTGAACTTGTGCCCGGGAATGTCGAACTCCATGGTGTTGCCAACCATGGCGCAGAGGCATGCCCTCTTAAACCTATCCTGCAATGTGTAACCTTCCTCAACAAGTTTTCTGGCATATGGCAAGAGCTTCAAAGCGTTTTCGTTGCATAGCCGCTTGCTCCTCTTGTATGGGTCGTTGTTTCCAGTAACCTTTTTAATTAGGCGGTCCCTTTTCGTGCCTAAATCCGCTGGAACAGCTGAGGGCTTAAACTCCTTACTGAGCATGTAGAGAAGCTCCATCATGGCTCTGAAACGTAAGGCTGGATTGGTTGTTGCCTCCTTTATTTCAGCTGCCCCTCTACTGATTATGCACGCCGCGCATTCCGCTTCAACCTTCAAAGGGCTGCTCCCCTAAACCATTGCTTTTTCAGCAAATTCCAGTAAAACCCTATATTGGTCTTTTGTTTTCACAACAGCGCTTGCCACTAACACACCTTGAGTCCCAAGTTTTAAGGCCGCAGTCACATCTTCACCGTGGCTTATACCAGCCCCGCATAGAATCACAACTTCTCGGTTTACCTTTCTCACAAGCTCAACAGTGGCTTTGACAATTTCCGGCTTAGCCTTCGAAACCGGTATCCCCGTTCCAATAAGTTCTGGGGGTTCAACGGCAACCACATCGGGATTTAGGGCAGCCACAGCCGCACTAATGCTTTGGTTGTTGGCGCAAACAACCGAAACGAGTCCCCTATTCTTGGCTATTTTCACGGCTGCGTCAATTTCAGAAAGCCTAAGCTGCCTCTCAGAATGGTTAATAATAGTTCCAACCGCTCCAGCTTCTTTTATGGCTTCCGCTGAAACGTGACCAGTATAGCTTCCAGGCTCTATAGGGTCAATATGCTGGGCGAAAACTGGAATTTCCGTAGCTTTTGCAACAGCGGCTATGTCCGTGAACTGGGGAGCCACGCCTATCTGAATGCCGGTTTCGCTGCTTACCCTCTCAGCCTTTTTTGCCAGCTCAACAGCCCTCCTGCCAGTTGCCTCCAAATAAGTTTTGAAGTTAACCAGAATTAACGGAGTTTCGAGTTTTAAGGACAAGGCTTTTTCACCATCAATGCTGGTTTTAGGATGCTATAACCTAATATCCTTTTAGATGAAAGGCAAAGAAAAAGGCGAGTTTAGATGGCTACTTTTTCCCTCCTGGAACAAAGACAGCCGCAGCAACAACAGTTGTCCATAGTCCGTTCTTGTCGCCTGTAGCTGACTGCGTTATATTCGTAGTTTTAATGATGAGTCCGCTTGCCCTGAACTGTTGTTTCCGCTCATCCCAAGCCGTCTCGGGGTCAAAGGGGATCCCCATAGTTGTTGCCAGCATAGTTGCAGCCAAATCCTCAGCGTAGTCTCCAGCCACCTCATCTGTCTGCCCAAAGGAATGGTGCTCTGACAAATAACCATAATTGTTCTTGCCAGAGGGGATTGCCACACCTATCGAAGCAGCAATAAGCCTATGAGGTTCATTTGTCTGGTTTCTAGCCAAAACGACGAAGGTTATTTCGCCAGGTCTAAGCATTTTTAGTCCTTTCTCTTTTGGAACGAGCTTGCAGCCGGGCGGTATTATGCTTGAAACATTCACTATGTTGCAGTGTTGTATACCAGCATTTCGCAATGCCAACTCGAAGGATTGGAGTTGCTCCTTGTGTTTTCCGACGCCCTTTGTTAGAAAGAAATATTTTGGAATCATTTCACTTTTCGCTGTAAAATACGAGAATCAGCTTAAAAGTTTTGTGTTCTTAAAAGGCAAATGCAAATTTTGAGGGAAAAACATAACAGAGGTTTAAGCGTATCTCTCTCTAGGTTTAGAGAGTTGCCAGCCTACAGAAGCGTGTTCAAGGACGAGGCAAAGCTTGACATAAACTATGTTCCGAGCAAACTCCACCACAGAGAAGCTGAAATGCGGCTGCTCACAGAATTTTTTAGCTTCGCGCTGACCGCACCGGGAAAAATGGCTCAAAGATTCTTGATAGTGGGAGCTGTTGGAACCGGAAAAACAGCCCTTTCCCAAAGGTTTGGGGCAGACATAGCACAGCAAGCAAGACAAAGGGGAATAAACCTTAACTATATTCATGTCAACTGTCGCCAGTACCGAGGAAGCCTATTCCTCATACTCCACCATGCAGTTTCATCTTTCCATCCAACATTTCCGAAACGCGGCTTCTCAGCAGAAGAGCTGCTAAACATTTTCTTACAAGTTTTGGACGAGCAGAACGCCTATGCCATCCTAACCCTAGACGAGTTTGAAAGCCTGGTTGAGAGGGAAGGAGCCGAACCAGTTTACAAGCTCACACGCCTACAAGAGGCAAGGCTTGACAAGCCTCAGAGAATTTCCTTAATATGCGTATTGAAAAACTTAAAAGCTATTGAAGGACTTGACCCAAGCACTAGGAGCACACTGCAGTCCAACATAATACGCCTTGAACCCTACAGCCGAGAACAACTAACAGATATCATAAACGATAGGGTTCAACTAGCCTTTAAACCTCTAACCGTTCAAGAAGAAACTGTAAATCTCATTGCTGAACTGGCAAGTTCAGAAGGCGGAAACGCCCGCTTCGCCATAGAACTCTTGTGGAGGGCTGGGAAATATGCTGACGCTGAAGATTTGGGTATTGTAACGCCTGAATGTGTTAGAAACGCTGTGTCAAGCATATATACTATCGCAAAGAAAAGCGATCTTGCCACATTAAGCATACATGAGAAACTCTTTTTACTGGGCTTGGCGCGGTTCTTTAAAGAAAACAGTGATAGAGCTTACGCCTCCCTAACAGAAGTGGAACGGGCCTACGCTGTTGTATGCGAAGAGTTTAAGGTGCAACCCCATACTCACACGCAACTCTGGAAGTACTTGCAAATGCTTTCAACCACAGGCATAATTAAGAAAAGCGTCTCATCCGCTGGTCAACGGGGAAGAACCACACTTATATGTCTTCCATGGATTCCGGCCCAAGAGTTGGAGAGGGAGCTAACCACCCTTTTAGGAAGGGAAATTGAAGGAAAGTGATGCAATAAACACATATGCTCCTTCATACATTTTATTATTCTGATGACTAGGCGGTATGCGTGATGACGGCTAACTGCCCCTTATGCGAGCTAGACCTCCAAAAAGAGAAAGTCTTCTACGAGGATGACTCCTTCATTGTTTTGCGAACCAAGAATCTTAAGGGACACAGAGAAAGAATCATGATAATCTATAAGCGGCACCAGCACACCATACCCTACAAGGCTTATGAACGCGCCCTAAACATAATATCCCAAATAGGACGTGAAGTCTTCAAGTATACGCCAAAATTTGTAATTTTGGACAGCACGTTCGCCACAATAAACGACCACTGGCATTTGGTAGCTTCAGACCTAAACCCGAAGAGCGAAGACTTCGACCAGATATTGGCGACGAGATGGATTAAAGTCGTGGACAACATGTATCAAGATCAAACTTAAATAGGGATGCGCCAGACTTTCATGCAATATGCAAATAGAAGAAGTTCTTGGAAACAGGCTTCGCATAAAAATTTTGAAAATCCTTAACCAAATGGGGGAACTGAATGTCTCAGAGATTGCTAGGAGAATAGGCGCAAATTACAAAACAACAATGGAACACTTGAAAATTCTTGAAGACGAAGGAATTCTAAAACACAAAAGGTTTGGAAGGATTCACCTATACCGCCTTGATGTAAACTCTGCAAAGGCTAAGGCTGTTCAAAACCTAATCGAAAGTTGGGAGAAAACCAAAAAGCGCAGCCCAACCTTTCAGAACCATTAAATAATAAGCTCGCTTTCTAAACTCTGAATGGAGCTGTGATTTGACGTGGCAATGGTTGACATAACTGGAAAGCCAAAAGTTTATCGTGAGGCAACAACCACAGGTAGAATTAAGCTAAAACCGGAAACCATAAACTTGATAAAAAGCGGAAAAGTCGAGAAGGGCGACCCGTTTTACACGGCTAAAATTGCCGGAACCTTGGCGGCAAAAGAAACAAGCATTCTAATACCCTTCTGCCACCCGCTACCCCTAACAAACGTTAAAGTGGACATTGAAATCCTAGACGATTCCACCGTTAAAGTTTCTTCTACTGTGAAAACCGAAGCTCAAACTGGTGTTGAAATGGAGGCGCTGGTGGCGACAGCCATAAGCCTCCTTACAATATGGGATATGGTAAAGCAGTACGAGAAGGACGAAAGAGGGCAGTATCCATCCACAGTTATTGAAGAAATCCGTGTTGTTGAGAAAATTAAAAAGTGAAAATCACGCACTTTTTCAACAAACTTTATTTGGGCTTAACATATCCAAAATAACTGTGGTATGCATTAATGGCTAAACGAATTCTTGTTTTCCCTTTGCTGTTTTTGATCACAGCTTTGCTCGTTCCATGGTTCAACGGCAAAAAAGCTAACAGTTTTCAAAGTCCATCTTTAGATCCCGTCGAAACCCAAATTGTCGAGCTTGTTAATGGCACACGCGCTTACAGTTATGACCTGGCGTTAGAAAAGATTTCCTTAGCTTACCCAGATTTCCGTTCGTCGGGTTCAAGTGGCGCTTATGAAGCGGCTTTTTGGATTAAAGAACAGTTTGAAAGTTTTGGTTTAAACGCTTGGCTTGAGTCCTTCACTTTTGTAAACTGGACTCTGGAAGCTAAGCCCTTGTTAGTTATAGACGAAGACGGGGACCCCGGGACTGTGAATAACAGCATTATTATCAACTCCTTTCAATGCGAACATTACAGTCAACCATTGTGGTTAGGTTACTTTGAAGACCTTGTTGTTCTTCCATTGCCACCGGCAGCAAACCGAAGTGAAGTAGGCTTAAACTCTATAAATATGACCGCATGGGACGCTGTAAACACTACTGATAAAATAGTTTTGATTGGCAGGGAGGTTCGTTGGAGCTCTTCTTGGGAGCAAACATTTAAAGAAAAGTTAGAGGCTCAGCGTCCCACAGCTGTTATCTTTACATGGTGGTATGGCTGGATGAACTTCACTCCGCCCATGCATTCCTCGGCTGGAGGCTTACCATTAAGCGGACTTGGCACATACTTCTGGGATCACCAAATCCCTGTTGGCTTTGTAAATTATGCTGATGGCTTGATGATTAGACAGAAAGAAGAGGCTGACTCACGCTTATCCGCCTTCGTGGAAATTAAGGCGCGCATAAGTCAAAACGGCACCCACTATAATGTTGTCGGAAAAATCGAAAGCATGAGTGACCCTCAAAAAATTGTCATAGTTTCAGCTCATTACGACACTGTCATGTGCTGCGGCTTTTGCGATAATGGTGCCGGCGTGGCTGGCGTAATAGAACTCGCCAAAGTCATCACTCAAGCCATACAAGAGGGATATTATCAACCAGCCTACACGATTTTGTTTGTGGCTTTCGCCGGCGAGGAGCTTGATCTTGTTGGTTCAGCGCATTTCATTAAGGAGCATAAAAGTGAAATGGCTAACATCGAGGCTGTAATAAACCTTGACTGTATTGGAAGTGACAATTTATATGTCACAGAAACTCCGAATAGCCAACTGGCACAGAAAGTAATTAAGGCAGCCCAAGACTTGGGGGTAACGATTGCAACAGAAGATCCGGGCGGTTCAGATCAAGAGTCATTTCGCGTTCCTTCAAACGTTAACAATGCAATTCAATTGTTCTGGCACAAGGATTTGGGTATTTCAGACGCTCCTTCTGTAGCGTCAAGCGCTATGATTATTTCCTATCCGCTTTTGTATAGCGATTTATGGAGTAGAGGCGTTGCTGGGCGGATTCACACATCATATGACAATTCGACTTCGACGGAAAACCTAAATTGGGTGGAGTCAGACGAGCTTGAAAGCCATATAAAAGTGGCTCTTCTTACTTTGATTCGGGTTTCACCCAACCTAATTCCGGAGTTTCAGCCTTCCGCAATAATAGTCATCTTAATTGCTGGCACAATTAGCGTTCGCCTATTAACTCGTAAGAAAATTATAAAGGCAATACATAAAAGAAGAGAATCTGTCGTTTAAAGGCTTAAAGGAAACGGTTAGGAATGAGTGAAAGCACGCGTAGGCATAGAGCTGAAGCCCCTAAAAAGCTTAGTTTTGGAATCTTTGTTGTAAGCACATCCCGCTACAACCAGCTAAAGAAAGGCGAAAAAGTTAGCGATGAATCAGGCGACCTAATTGAAAGACTGGTTAAACGCGCTGGATACGCAGTTTTCTTTAGAAGGCTTATACCCGACGATAAGACCCTCATTGAAGATGGCGTGAGGTACGCCCTAAACTCGGACGTAGACGCTGTTATTTTTTGTGGCGGAACGGGAATAGCGCCCTCCGACATAACCATTGAAACAGTTTCTCCCTTCTTTGAGAAAACTTTGCCCGGATTCGGCGAAATTTTCAGATTTTTAAGCTATAATGAGATTGGCTCCGCCGCAGTCTTGTCAAGGGCTGTCGCCGGAATTGCGAAAGGCAAGGTTTTCTTTTGCATTCCAGGTTCCATGGACGCTGCTGGACTTTGTCTTGAAAAGCTTATATTGCCGGAGGCTGCACACATCGTTAAGCACGCGCGGGAATAACGATGGTGCTGGTCGACAACTACGGACGCAAACTCTTAAACCTACGAATAGCCCTCACAAAACCGTGCAATTTGCATTGCAGCTTCTGCCACGCTGAAGGCGAAGACAAAACCGAAAACACAACGGAAATGACGGCTGAAGAGGTTGTGCGCATCTCAAAAATAGCCATCAGCCTAGGCATCTCAAGAATTAAGCTTACAGGCGGGGAACCACTGCTCCGCAAGGACATAATAAAAATAGTTAAGGATTTAGCCTCTATACCGGGTTTGGAGGAGCTTTCAATGACAACCAATGGAACAATGCTTGACCCCCTAGCAAAAGAGCTTAAGGCGAACGGCTTAAAGCGTGTAAACATAAACTTGCCAACAATTGACGGCGAAACCTACTGCAAACTCACCGGCGGCAAATTAGAAGACGTTTTAAATGGTGTTAGGGCGGCTGTTGAGGCGGGACTTAACCCAGTAAAGCTAAACATGCTTGTTTTGAGAGGAGTTAATGACTCTCAAGTGCCGGAAATGATTAACTTTGCAAGGGAAGTCGGCGCGATTCTACAGCTTATTGAGCTTGAACCCGTAAATGTAAGCGGCGAATACTACGCCGCCTATCACAAGCCCCTAAACGAGTATGAGGAGATGCTAAAGCAGAAAGCCATAAAAATCGAAGCCAGAAAATACATGCAAAACCGCCACATATATCACTTGCCAAACGTAAAAGTTGAAGTTGTCCACCCAATTGAGAACACGGATTTCTGTTGGCACTGCACACGCCTACGCCTAACAAGCGACGGAAAACTCAAACCATGCTTAATGAGAAACGACAACACGGTAGACATCCTAACGCCCATACGAAAAGGAGCAAAAGACGAAGAACTTGTGGGACTCTTTAAACTGGCTAATAGTAGAAGGCAGCCATACAACTCCAGCTAAAACCGAATTAATTCACTAACTGTTTAAAATAAATCTATTATTTTCGCATCAAGTTTTTCCGCGTCAAGCAACGCGATGGTTGATTTTCGACTTAAGTAGCCACAGACTTCACCAGGATTTACCACCAATGTTTTACCCTTCTTGTAGGTTTCAGCCTTATGAGTGTGTCCGTGGACAACAACATCAAAGTTTCCGCTGTTGATTATAGCCTTTAAAAGTTCCTCTTCAGTTCCGTGCAGTAACGCGATTCTGACTTTTCCAATGTTTATTTCTGCAAAGTTTCCCCGAATCTCTAGCCTCTCGTTTTCGCTAAACCTCTTTTTTAAAAGCTCGCGATCCCCATCGTTATTTCCGAAAACACCTATCAGCTTAGCCTTTAAATCCCTAAATTTCGGTATAACGAAGGGCGCAACGTAATCCCCCGCATGGAGCACAAGCTCAACTTTTTCTTCGTTTAACTTTTTTATGGCTTTTTCTACCATTGGCAAGTTATCATGCGTATCAGCCATTAACCCAATCAGCATTCCTGTTTCGCCCTCTTAAAGGCGATATTTCTTTGTTTAGGATTAAAGTTTTTTCTTATAGAAGTTTGTTCTAGAGAATATTTCGATAATTGTAATAGTGGTTTTTGGGAAACACCGCTTAAAACATGCTGTAGGCCCCTTTTTATTGTAGAGGAATTTGTGGAAGATGAATATTGTGGAAATGAATGTTTGGGGCGCTAACCCATCCCAGAAGAGAAGAGACAAACTCTACATAATTGCCGAAATTTTAGACATAGCTAAGGACGGCGTATTAAAAACTCAGATTATGTATAGGGCTAACTTAAGCTTCACACAACTCAACGATTATTTGGAGTTTATGTTTAAGGTTAACCTTATTGATAAGATTGTTGAGAAGGATAAGGAGATTTATAAGGCGACACCTAAGGGCTTAGATTTTCTCCAACGCTACCGCGAGTTGACAGGGCTTCTTAAATCTGAAAATGAGAATGGCAAAAATAATGTTAAGGTTCCACCACCGCATTTGCTGAAAAGAAATCACGTCTAGAAGCGTCTAAGCCTTTTCCTTTCGTTTCTGCTTTTCGATGTAGACCTTAACTCTTTCTCTTAAGTTTGGAAATTCGTCCAGCATCGCCTTTATTACTTGCCAGCGGATTTCATCGTTTTCTCCTCTTCTGTGGCCCATCTAAATCCCAAATATTACGTAGCAATACACAATATAAACTTTTATTCCCAAAACAAAAATAAAAAAGGAAAAGGGATTTTATTTAACAGCTAATATGTTGATGGGCTTCTTCCGGACTTTTATAGCAGCAACAACCAAGACTATGCCAGCGGTGGCGCCAAGCAAAACCAGTAGAACTTTCTGATTTATAAGCTCAGGAATCAGCGGAGCTGATGTTAAACCTATTGTTGGATCATGCTCCAGCGTGTAATTGCCAAAGTACGGGTAGCAAATGAAAAGCCTCAAATGACCGCCAGCAGCAACATAAGAAGCAGTAACATTAACAAATTCAACAGTGCCTCCTGTTTCGTTAAGCAGCCTAGCCCATGGAACAAACTCCAAGAAACCCACAGGCACATCCGTCTTTCCAACAGCGTAGTGCAGCCTAATGCGCTCCCTAAATCTCTCCCTAAGCTGAAGCGTAGCCTGCACGGGCTTTTCATCCTGACCTGTCTCGTTTCTACCCACAATATAGTATTCTCCGTTTATCGCTGCTTCCCGCATTCGGGAACAAGCCTCAACATGGTTTTCTGCTTGGTTCTGAACCTCTTCACCGACATGCGGCAAATCTTCAAGTTTTATCGAAGCCATTTTAATCCATAGGGCTAATCCTGTTCGGCTTTCTGGTATCTCCTTGTCAATATCGTATTCTTTGAGGAACTGGTTGATTTTGTCTATGTTCCACTCCCAATGTTTCACGACAAAGTCGAATTTCAACTGTCCAGCGGCAACAGTATAACTGTAGTTTGAGTATTTCGGGTCTGGGGTCTCCGTAACAGTCTTGTTATAGAACCTGCATCTTATCTCAATGTTGTTCTCCGCAAACTCTAATCCTCGATGACCATATACGTCTGTCAGTGTGAAGTTGAAGGACCAATAGTCTTTGCCTTCAACAAACACCGGCCCGCTTAACGTCCAGTTACAAGCACTGAAAGGCAAATAAGCCCTATGTAGGTCTGCTAGAATTCCTAAGAATCGCAGCCTATACCAATTACCAATGCCATATCTTGAACGAAACTTTGGTTCGATATAGTTACTCCACAGCGTTGCATCTATTGTGGTGTTGTCTGCGTGGAACCTATGCCTATAATAAGGCTTGTCAAGCATTAGATACTCGATAACGCCTTGAAACTTCACCACATATATGTTGCTGCTATCATTAGTATACCACCACAAGAACATGGGCTTCTTGCCGTCAGCAGGAAAGATCAGTGTTATCAGAGGCGTCTCAAACTTATACCATATTATGTTCCATGGCCCTTCCTCAACTGGTAAGCTTTGAACGTTCTCAACAGAGTCGTCTGCATTTACCCTTGGGCTTAAAACTGCAAGTACCGGCGCAATCAGCAGCAGACCTAAACTCAAAGCCAATATCGTTTTTCTTCCGTTTTTCATGCTTTTTCACCGAAAAAGACTATATTAAACAGCTTATTAAGAAAACCGCTTCCAAAAAACCCGAACTTTACCCATCAAAAGTTCTAGAAACATAGAACTTTTATTTTCAGCCTCCATAAAAGCTTTCAAACTTATGAAGGAATCGATGAATGTTCATCTGGCAAAGTTAACGTTCTAGGGGCATTAAAAAGAATATGTTAGTACACGCGAAATAAGCTTTAAAATTTTAGGCGCCGTTAAACTTTTAAGTAAATTTTCACATGATATACAGTGACTGAATTATGGGTAGACTATCTTCCTTTTTACACGAACATGTCGGTGAAATATTTATCTGTGTAGGTCTGATTTCTTATCTAATCGGCATATCATGCTTAACAGCTTTAAATTCGCCCATCTTTGTTGTGTGCAGTTATATCGGAACAATTACATTTGCAAGTGGAATACTGTACAAGTTAGGGCTATTTCCTTCATCATGGAAGTCAAAAGGAATATTGCCCTTAACATTTTTCTTTGTATCAGCGTTAGCCTTTACAACAGCCATGATTACCTTATTTATCGGCATTACCTTCAAGTATAATGTTTTGGGCGGTTGGCGTGCTGGAGGGCCAGTCCAGCCGCCTACAACAGTCTTTGAATATGGATATAATCCAGTACCATCAATCGATGTAAGTGCTTATGGCAATTTAAATCTTCAGATTGAGCGTGTTCTTACCCCGTGGATAAAGCCTTTGATAATAGTGGGAGGTGCTTCTCTGTTATTTGGTTTTTTACTATTATGGATTTGCAAAGGTTTTTAAAACAAAATAGCCATGTAAAAGGCTGTATAACTAATCGCGGTTTTATTTATTTAGTTAATGGTGATGATTTATGCCTCAAAAGGTTTTGGAAAACATAGTCTTCACAATGTATAAGCTAAGGGCGCATCTTGAAGAATACTTTAGCGGTTTAGCTATAATGTTAGCTGTGTTTTCATACTCTTTAGGGTTGTTAAGTTTAACGATGCTTGGATCATCGCTCTTCGTTCTATTTAGTTACCTTGGAACGATATTTCTAGTTAGCGGAGTTTTAGCAAAAGTAGGTGTTCTAAGACGCGAGACACGTCTAACAGACAAAGTTGTAGCCATATTAATATTCACATCATCTCTGCTCCTTACAACATCGGTGGTCACGCTATTCATCGATGTAAAAGTGAGTTACACAATTTCACATACAATACCGATAACTGCGGGTCCTAGCCCAACATACGGGTCTGACTATCATGATCTCACAGGGCCAGAAGCGTTACCTGGACTTGGTGGTTTAGAGATATTATTTGTGAGGCCCTTTGCATGGTTGTTCCTTCCCCTTCTAATAATAGGCGCAATAATTTTCGTAATTGCTGCAGCAATCATTTACTTCACAGTCTAGCTTTACCGCGGTGTAAGGAATAGCCCCCCATCAACCAATAAGTGTATGCCTCGCAGCATTCATGTAAACTTTCCAAACATAAATAATATAGCTATATTTATGTAGATAGATATGAGGCTTATGATTATCCCCTTGTCTAGCCTTATGCCTTTTCCGTAGCAGACTGCTGCAGAAACAAGTAGCAGGCTCCAAATTTGCAGAACTATTAATATGGCTTGTCTTATCATTTCAATTTCTATGTAGTATAGGTTGAATCCGCTTAGGGCTTCTGGAACAGCAATGTATATGTATGGGAAAATCGCCAGCGGGAGGGCAGCCAGTCCGATGCATGTGAAAAGTTGTAGTTCATTTCCCGTGCGTTTGAAGAGCGTGAAGGCTAGGGCTTCTGTGAATAGGAATAGCCCTATCCAGTTGAATATGAATAGGGCTATTGTGCTTGTTGAACTGCGCGTAGAATATTCAAAATAGAAGAATAAGGCTGGTTCAAGCCTTGCGGCGGCTGCTCCGTAAGCCCCTAAAAAGAGGATTAGCAGGGAGAAGGGCAGCAGTCTTAAAGGCTTTATTGTTTTGGCGAAGAGTGGTGAAAGAAAAAGCCACTTTGCCGCGTGGTTGCTTAGGGTTTCGCTTATTCCGAGGTTTGCCGGTATGCTTCCCTCCTTTAGGACTCTGTAGAGCATTTGTCCCTTTGCGTTCAGCCTATACTTGCGCTGCTTGTCTTGTTCGAGAAAGTCTGAAAGCATGTCAAGGTGGTAATAGACGGTGCCGACGCCTAAGCCTAAAGCTTCGCGTAGTTCCTTAAACCCCACTTTCTCTTGAGTGCCCAAAATCTCAATTATTTTTCGCCTTGCCGGGTCTTTTAGAAGTGCATAGTAACGCGATAAGTCTTCCATGACTTTTCCTCGGAATCAGAAACGTTAAGTGATGAGTATTTATGTCTTCTTAACCTTTAATACAATTTGGCGATATGCGTTTTGGAATATAGTTTTTCGACATATTTTCAGCTGAGGAATACATGCTTTATCTTGAAAAGGGGCTAAGTAGAGGCTGAGAAAGGAGAGGGCCGGGCAATTCCAATGCAAAGGAGACGGAAACTATGCGAGAAAGCTGGGCTGTTCAAGAGAGTTCGTTATCCAGCCATCTCCGTAATCGTTCCAGTCTATAACGGAGAAAAGTGCATTCCAGAATTTTTAACAAGTCTTTTCAAAAGCGCGGCAGAATACTCAAACTTCTGCGAAATCATGGTTGTGGATGATGGAAGCAGTGACTATACATATGAAATTGCATGGGCAACGATCCAAAAATGGCGAAGGCGATGGCCCAACATTAAAGGCAGAGTCATTAAAAGCTTTGCTCCTCTGGGAAAGGTTGAAGCGGTGAGGATGGGGGTTGATGGGGCTTTCGGAGAACTGATAATTGTAGTTAACAGCAACATCTTGTTAAAGCCAAATGCCCTTAAAAAAATTGTGAGGGCGTATTATACTGGCGAATATGGAAAGGAAATAGGGAGGGCTGTTAAGGTTTTTTCAAATCCATGGTTTTCACAAACAGCCACGCCCCTTAAGACTTTTTAAGCCATAATAGACAACGCCAACAGCCAGCGTTGCAACGCCCACAATCCATGCTTGGGGCAAAGTGAAAATCGTGAAAATTAAAAGGGTTATACATGAGATTGCCCCAAAAAGCGGCGCTATTTTTGGGTACATTCTATTATAAGCCTTTAGCCTTAAGGCTGAAATGTTAGCTAAAGCATAATAGAAGAGCAATGCGAAGTTGCTTATGGCTACAACCCTTGTTATGTCAATGAAAAGGACAAGCAGTATCATGGCTACACCAACAATCCATATGGCTAAGTATGGCGTGTTATATTTTTTATGAAGTCTACTCAGGGCTTGGGGTAAATCTTTTCTCCGCGCCATGGCGTAGGCCATGCGGGAAACCCCCAAAACGGCTGTTAATAGAACACTTGCTGTTGCAATTAAACCGCCAGCTGAAACTGTGTAGACCGCGAGGCTGTTTCCGGTAACGCTTATAGCCTCTGCAAGTGGCGATTTTGAACCAGTAAGCCTTGAGGCGTCCACAAGTCCAACGGCCACAAAACCCACTAAAATGTAAACCACTGTTGATATTGCCAGAGAAAGCATTATAGCCCTAGGCACGTTTTTCCTAGCGTCCTTAACCTCTTCCGCCACTACGGCAACTCTTGCAAACCCTCCATAAGCAAAGAAAATGTAAAATGCGCCGGACAAAACTCCAACTTGAAAAGGATTAAAGGAGACAAAATTTGAGGGGTTAACGTGGAAGAACCCGTAAATCGTGAAGAATCCCAAAATGGAAAGTTTAGCTGCCACAAGCATATTGTTTAAGAGGGCTGATTGGCGTATTCCAAAATAATTAAGCACTGTAAAGAGGAAGCAGAAAACAGCCGCCACAATGTTTGGCGGTAGCGATGGAAAAAGGGCGCATGAATAGTTTGCAAATCCAAGAGAGACGGCTGCACCGGCAAAGGTGTTGGAGATAACCCACATCCAACCAGTTAAGAAGCCAGCAAAAGGCGAAATCAGCTGATAAGCATACTCATAAATGCTTCCCTCTATAGGCTTCCAAGCGGTTAATTCGGCAAAGCTCATAGCCGTAAGCATGGATATCGCAGCAGCCAAAACCATAGAAACAATTAAGGCTGGACCGGCGGAACCAGCGGCTATGCCGATCACAACATATATACCTGCGCCAACTATGGCGCCTATACTTATGGCTGTTGCGTCAAGCAATCCTAAAGTGGGCTTAAGCTCCCCACGAGAGTTGATTTCAGCCAAACTTTCCGCACCAGCTAGCTTCTAGGCGAAAGTTTTCAGGCAGCTCTCCTTGTCTTCCCAGAATTCCCTTGTCTTCAAGTATTGGATTTTCGCCTTTAAAAGGTCCATGTAGAACTCTTCTTCGCTGGGGTGCATTTTTCCGAGGATTCTGAAGGCTGTTTCCGGTCCAACGCCCTTAACTTTTAGGGCTATTATCGCCTTTCTTCCATGACTAAGGATTAGGTCGGCTGTGCGTCTTGCATGAGCTATTTCTTTAAGCTCATCTTCTGTTAGGCTTTTGCCCCCACGCCTTTTCCTCAGTATTTCTTGGAGGTGTTTTGCCTCTTGGCCCGGGTATAGAAGTGCCAAAAGCCTTGAACCACATTTTTCGCATTTGGGGTGTTCTGGCAGCTCTTTAATCCTCTTTTCTGAAGCCCACTCTCCACATTCAATGCACATCAACGTCGCCATTTTCCCATCTATTGCCCTCTTCATTTTTTCAATGTTGCTTAGTATGATGCGTTCTGGGGCCATGAGCTCTGAAATGTCGCTATACTTCGCAAAAATATGATAGGCTAGCGGCGTTGGATTCTCCGCTCTATGCAAGGTGCTAACTTTAATTTTTCCACTTTTAATGTTTCGCATTATCTCCTTAACTTTTTCCAAGTCGGCTTTCTCGAGCATTGCTTCCCTTAAGGTCTCGTCGTAGATGGGTGTTCCCTTAAACATTGCTGGAAGCTGACTCTGCCTCTTTGGACCCATGGTTTTTCCCCTTGGGATGGCGCCGAACCTTTCAGCCACAAACTTCATTTTGTAGGCGTATGGAAACTTTGCCTCCAAATGATCTTTGAAGGCTTCTTCAACTTGTTCATCGCTTAAGCTGAAAAGCGTCTCTGGCATTTTCTCAACTTCTTGGGGCGAGATTTTTCGAGGAGCCTCTATTAGGATGCGGTAACCGTCGTTCCACCAGCCCACAATAAGCTCTTTATCAGAAAGAATTGCGTCGAAAATGCCTCCTAAAGTGCTGTTTACAATCTCGCCGAAACAAGCATGCACAACCAAATACTTGTCAAAAGCCTCGACGAGAATATGGTCGTGTGTTGGCAATGGTGCCCCTTGACCCACATGTTCTTCAACCTCCTTAACTGCTTCTTTTAACGCCTCTATTTTCATGTTGAACTTTTCCGCAACCTTTTCCGCTACAGCATCTGCATTTCCCAAAGTCTTCAGTAATTCGCCAATCTCTTGGCGGATTTTTCCAGTTTCCTGTGCTAGATCGAATGGAACTGGTAGCATTTCGCCGTCCCATCCCGGGATGGCTGCGAACCGGTCTTCTGATGGAACAACATAAACAGTGCCAGTTTCGTCTTCTATTTGGACTATTCGCCAAACTTTTCCGCGGACAATTATGTTTAAGCCTACTCGGGCTTTTAAAGCCATGAACTCGTCGCCTAATGTGCCGATTCGCCTGTCTGTTAGGATGTTTATTATCGGGTAGCGTCTCTCATCCGGAATCATTGAAAGGTTCTCATAGTAGTAGCCCCTCGTTTTCCTTGTTTTTCTCAAAACCTTTTCTTCCTCGTCGATTTTTAATTGGTTGAGGTTGGCTAAAAAGTGTACCACTTTTAAAAGGGTTTGTTTGGCTAGATGCCTATATGGGTAGGCTCTTCGGAGAATAGCCAAAAGCTCGTCTATGGTTATGCTTTCCTTGTCCATGAGTATGCCGGCAACTTGATGGGCTAAAACGTCCAAGGCGTTTTCATGAATTAAAACCGGCTCAATTCTGCCATTGTAAGCTTTTCTAACAGCCGCCAAAGACTCCAGCAAATCGTCCGGAAAAGCTGTTACTATTACGCCTTCGGAAAGCATATCCAAGCGGTGTCCGCTTCTCCCAACTCTTTGGATCAAACTGGAAACTTGCCTAGGCGAGAAGTATTGGATGACTAGGTCTACCGTTCCAATGTCTATGCCAAGCTCCAATGTGCTCGTGCAAATTATAGCCTTCAAAACTCCAGTCTTAAAGTCGTCCTCAATTTGGATGCGCTCCTCCTTCGACAAGGAACCATGATGAACGGCTATGTCGCCTCTGCCAAGCTGGGTGAAGCGGTGTCCAAGCATTTCTGCCACAGTTCTACTATTCACAAAAATGAGCGTGGACTTGTGGCTGTCTACAAGCTCAGCTATGCGCCTTATTCTGGCAGCACCTTCAGGTGAAATGCCAATTTTTCCAGCCAATTCGTAATCCGCTTCTATTGGTGTAGGATTCTCAACGGTGTACTTGTAGCCTTTCGAAAGTGAAGCTTGAACAACCCTTATGCTTCTGCTTGTTCCAGCTATGAATTGAGCAACCTGCTCCAAGTTGCCAACGGTGGCTGATAAGCCTACCCTCTGAAACTCTTTGCCGACTATCTCGTATAGGCGTTCAAGAGCTACTGTCAATTGGGCGCCTCGCTTGCTGGAGGCAAGCTCATGCACCTCGTCCACAACCACCCATTTCACATGCTTTAGGTGCTCCTTCATGCGTGCTCCCGGAAGAACAGCTTGAAGAGTTTCTGGAGTTGTAACAAGCATGTTGGGCGGCGAAACCGCTTGCTTTCTCCGTAGCCTTAACTCTGTGTCGCCGTGCCTAACCTCAACCGTTACGCCAAGCCTCGAAGCCCAAAAGGCTAGGCGTTTCAAAAGGTCGCGGTTCAAAGCCCTTAAAGGCGTAACATAAACAATTGATATCCCCCTCTCGTCTTTTTGTTGGATAAAGTTTGAGAAAACTGGTAAAAGAACAGCCTCAGTTTTGCCGCTTCCAGTTGGCGCAATCAAGAGGACGTTTTCTCCAGCCAAAATGTAGGGGATAGCCAAAACTTGTGGCAAGGTGGGTTTTGAAAAGCCAAGCTCAGTTAACCCTTCTCGTATTGGCTGGTCAAGAAGACTGAAAACATCAGAACTTGAAGCTTTTCCCATTATTCCGCCAGCTAATTTTCTGTTAAAAAGCCACTTATCCTTTACTGATAGCTAAACTACGAAGAAGAGTAATATGAAGGCTAAACAGTTACACTACGATAGTGAGCAGTTCGCGTTGGAAATAAATTATGACCGAATGGGATTATATCCTAAATCGTGCTGAATATGCGCCGGAAGAACCCGACGAATTAATTATTGGTATTGTCAAATTGTTGAGAAAGCGGAAAGCGCTGAAAGTTCTTGATTTAGGCTGCGGCGCTGGTAGGCACGTCGTCTACATGGCTATGCAATCTTTTGAAGCCTATGGTGCAGACATGTCCAAAACTGGCTTAAAAAAGACTAAGGAAAGGCTTAAAGCAAACGGCTTAAACGCGTCTCTTGTAAGATGCGACATGAAACTGCTTCCTTTCATTAACTCCAGCTTTGACGTGGTCATATGCTTGAACACAATTTATCATCAGAGGTTTAAGGAGATAAAACAAACAATAGGGGAAATTCATAGAATCCTAAAAAGCCGTGGGCTTTTCATTGTAAACTTCCACTCGAAAAGAAGCCACAGATATGGGGAAGGCGTCAAAGTGGAAGAAAACACGTTTATGGACATGGACGGCCCTGAAAAGGGCGTCCTCCACCATTTTGTAGATGAGGATGAACTTAAACGACTTTTCCAAAGCTTTAGAATAATTAAGAAGCGACTGAAGGAGCAGATGGTGAAGGGCTGGCTTAGAAGCCGCTGGGAAATCTTGTCGGAAAAACCCTAAAGCTCGGTTAAAACTTGAACATGAATGTTGTTTTAAGGCTTCGCTCTTCGCCGTAGGGTATTGAATCTTGTTCCGTAAATTTGCCTTCATCAAGCGTGCCGCTGAGCTCCTCAATAAGCGGCTCTTTTCTCGAACAGAAAATGATTTCACCTTTCTCGTTTTTCCATATAGTTAAGCCTCTCGTTCTTCCCTTATGAAGAATGTGGAGGAGCACCTGCTCTTTTTCGATTTGTAGGAGGCTTACGGTGTTTGGTCCTTCTATGGCTGAGTAAAGCGTGTTTAAGGCTTCTTCTGGGCTGTTCTTCTCAAATAGGAGTTCTTCAAACAAGTGTGGTATAACCTCTGAATCTATAAGTTCGGCTCTTTCAGACTCGAAAACGTGTTTTCCGCCAAGCCTTTCCCTAATAGCCTTGTAGTTTGTCACGTTTCCGTTGTGGGCTGAAACCACCGTTAAACCAGAAAGGCACCGTGCAACATATGGTTGAGCTGTTTCCCTAAAGTGGGCTGTTCCCATAAACCATGGGCTTGGCAGCCGCACGTGCCCAACCAAAACCGCTGCTTTGTCAAGTTTGCACGTTTCTGCCAAGCGTTCCACTGGTGAACCATCGACCCTTCCAACCTTCTCAAGCAAGACGGTACCAGAACTCGTGAGGGTGGCTATTCCAGCGCCATAGCCCCCAACTGGTTTAGGCTCATTTGGATATTGATGCCTTTCAAGCTTTTGGAGAACCTTCAGTGCATATGCAACTTTTAGGGGCTTTTTTAGTATGAAGCCAAATATGCCGCACATAGTTCGCATCCGCCTGCCTAAACTATGTATCTTTGGTCTGTCTTCTCAAAATCCTTAACTATTTCCATGACCCGTTTGGCGTGAAAAGCCTTGTCTAGAGGTATGCTCTTCAGCAAAGCCCATGGACTGCTTTTGGCTATGGCTGTGGCTACGTGCTCCTCGCCAAAGCAATCCTTTGCAATATGATAGACTAGCTGCCTAACCTTCAATTCAGAGACGTGTCCCAAAGCGTGGAGATACTCGTGGATGAGCAGATTATATATTAAGGCGTTTACCACCCGCTTCGACTTTGTAGAAGCTTCAACAGCCTTAACGAGAATGCGGTTCAAAATAATGTTGTTCGTTCCAATAGGGTGGTAAGCACCCAACTGTATGGGCAAATCGTCAAGGAAAAGCATCATCCCCGCCCTCCGCTGATTCAAAGAAAAAGCAACAGTGTCCTTAACAACCTCCCAAATGTCGCCATAACTTGAAGCGTTCTCAAGCCTTAAACGATAATTCTCAACATGGCTTCCTTCCAAAGATTTTCTCTCCCGCACGTTTTTCAAACTTACAATATTTTGCAAAACATAAATAATTTCGTTAACACTTTGTATTTCTTGGACAATGAAGAAATCGAGGTACACTGAACTGATGATTGCTTTTTCCGCTTCTGAGTCCAAAATAAAACGCTATGCAATCAGCCTATCAGCTAACAATTCGCTGGAAGAAGGGGTAAAAAGGTGAACGGAAGTTTTGGAAAGGCTATGTTTCTTTTGGTCCCGTAATGTGCGCCCATATACTAACTACTATGAGTGTTAGGAAGGCGCCTGCGAGTCCTGCGAGGATATATTTACTGAATAGAATTGGCAGTATAGCTGCAAGCGCTGGTATCACGTACTCTATTGTTAGTTGAGCTACGATTCCTGCGAAGAATCCAAGGATTGCGACGAAAACGAATACCTTTAATCTTTCGCCCATCTTTTCCACCTAGCCTAATAGTTGAATTATAAGCCTCTTTTTAGTCTAACTTACACTTTTTTGTCTATTTCCGAGAAAGCAGCAAGGAGTTCTTTTCACTGGAAAATTAAAGCTCAAAACGGTTTCAACTGGCACATATAGCTCTACATATATACGTGGATAATGCAAGCATATTAAGAATGTATAAAGATTTGCCAAGCCCCTTTAGCCTCTTCTTGGAGGAATCAAGCTTGTCAGAAAAATTTAGTAGAAGATGGGATGAGAGACGCGACGAGCAACCAATAACAGAACGCATTAAAGAGGCTGTCAGACCGCCGGGTCCATTAAAGCCAAGGCTTGACATGGCTGTCCGCCGCATAGAACTCCAAATACAGAAGCTGGATCAGGCCAGCGAAAGGTTCAGCCAAAGAGACAAGTCAATATTTGCGAGGATTGTTGACGCTTATACAAAGCATGACATGGCTCGGGCAAACGTCTTCGCAAACGAGTTGGCTGAGATAAGGAAAATGGAAAAGATGATTATGCAAGCTAGGCTTGCCCTTGAACAAATAGTCTTAAGATTACGCACCGTCTCAGAGCTTGGAGATGTCGTTTCAACCCTTGGTCCTGCAGTAAGCGTGCTCAGAGCCGTAAAGACTGGAATGGCTAACATCTTCCCAGAAGCGGAGAGGGAGTTGGGGCAAATAGGCAACCTTCTAAGCGGAATAATAGTTGAGGCTGGACAAAGCACAGGATTATCCATAAACTTTGAAACAGCCAACGAAGACGCCCAAAAAATCCTCACAGAGGCAGCGGCTGTAGCTGAACAGAAAATTAAGGAGAAATTCCCAGAGCTTCCGGCAGGAATCCCGCAGGTGCCGCTACCAGAAAAATCCCCAACGGAAACATCTTAGCAATAAAATGGAGGAATGCATATGCCACAAGACCCCAATCTTTTTTTGTCCCTTGGAAAAGTTGTTAGAGACGAGTATGGACGCCCAATAGGCGAAGTTGCATCCTTAGCCGTTAAACCCAACGGTGGAGTGGACGCCATTTACATAAGGCACAGTGATGGGCGCTTCGTTAAGTATCCGGCTGGAACCATAAAAGTTGACGGCTCAGACGTAATTTTCCTTTCAAAAGTTAAATATGACACCTCGGTTTTCTGCGACCAGATTCCACTTATATGGCGTAAAGATCAAGCCCTAAAAGAACTTCTGGAGAAAAAGAAGATTTCACCAGAAGTTTATGAAGACTTGCATAGGAGTTTTGAAGGCGCCCTAAACCAGCTTAAAAGTGAAGCCCAAACCATGCTTGAAAGAATTGATAAAGAAATTGAAAGATGCAACCAAGAGATTAGGGAGCTAAATTACGCGCTTGTCCACCTGGAAGTGGAGCATGAAATAGGCGAGGTTGACGACCAATCCTATCAGGCGGCATTCGCAAAAATCCAAGAATGCCTAAAACGGGCAAATTTGGAGAAAACAGACCTCGAAAGCATGAAGAACAAGCTTTCAAACATTCTATTGGGAGAGGCGCCGAAAACCGTTCCTGAAGAGCGTGTTGAAGAAGCCCCGACTCCCTCGTCTCCAAGTTTACCGGAGCCCCCAGTCATAGTTTACGTGAAAGAAGCAGGCGAATCCGGCATTTAGGCTTCGGCGTAGCGGGCGGAGGGAGCTAAAATAAAAAACCCTTTCACCCAAACCCCTCCACCACTACGGGAAGTTATAATCAAGTCTGTGCATAAACTTCGAATCCAACAACACAGAGTAGTTCAAGCATCCTTAAGGCTTAAGGAGAGAGACAAAAGCCTATTCCAGACCTGCGTAACGGCGTTAAGAACCAACAATAAAGAAAGAGCTGCAATATGCGCAAACGAGCTTGCCGAAGTTCGAAAGTTAATCAATTTTCTCCAGCAGGTGGAGCTTGCCATTGAAAGGGTTATCCTCCGCCTCGAAACAGTGAAAGAGCTAAGCGACATAATCATTGACTTAAAACCCGCACTGCGAACCCTCCAAAGCGTCTCAAAGCAGCTTTTCGACGTCTTACCAGAGGTTTCCTCAGAGCTTAGTGAAATTAACGACGTTATAGGAGAAACAATCTATTCTACAAAAATATCCGCTGATGAAGTAGTAATTCCTGTTGACGGAGTCACGCCAGCTGGAGAGCAAATACTGAAGGAAGTTTCAAGCTTCTTAGAGAAGAGGTTGGCTGAGAAGCTTCCTGAACCGCCCGCTATGCAGGAGGAAACACCAGTGCCAAAGCTGGAGACAAAATTGGAGCCTGCCCAAGCCCAGATTAAGCAGATGGTTGCCCTAGCGGCTTCATGCTCTCAGTCTGTTGGCGGCGAAACCGTTGAAGCCGAAGGGGGCAGCTCCCAAAACCTAATCTCCTTCCGAAAAGCCGAAATCCAAGAGATCTCGCTCCGTGTTGGGAAGCCGACTCTTGAAGATGCTCTCTTGGAGTATGTTCGGAAAAGTGGGGGAGAAATAGACTTGACGCGTTGTTCTCGGGAGTTGGGCGCCTCATATGAAGATATTGAAAAAGCCCTCCAAAGTCTTGGGGCTAAGGGTAAGATAAAGATTGAAGCTAGAAGGTGAACCCTTCATGGAAGCGTCGCAGGAACTTGAAAAATCCGCCACAAATTACGCATTAGAGGCTGTTCGCCTCGACAAGCAGGGAGCAAGAGGCATGGCCATAACCATGTATCAGAAGGCTATAGAAACCCTCCTGAAGCTTGTTCAGCTTTACCCAGACTACAGCCTAAACAAGGTTTACATTCAAAGAGCCATAGCCTATCAAGAAAGAATTAAAGTGCTGCAAGGCGCGGTTGGTCAAACAGAGCCAAGAGCAGAGGAAGTCAAAGGCGTTGAAGGAGCAAAGATGGGCGAAGAGAAGAAGGCCACTTACGAAGACTTAATTGTTAAGGAAAAGCCAAACGTGAAGTGGGACGAGGTTATTGGGCTTGATACCGCAAAGAAGGCCATAAAGGAAGCCATAATCTACCCGGTTCAGAGACCAGACTTGTTCCCGCTTGGATGGCCTAGGGGTATACTCCTATTTGGGCCGCCTGGATGTGGCAAAACTTTGTTGGCTGCCGCCGCTGCAACGGAGATTGACGCTGTTTTCATTTCTGTGGATGCCGCCTCAATAATGTCCAAGTGGTTGGGCGAGGCGGAGCAGAATGTTGCTCGTCTTTTTGAGTCTGCTAGAAAATCTGCTTTGGACGATAAGAAACCAGCCATCATTTTCATTGACGAATTGGACTCTTTGATGGGGAAACATTCCAACGAAGTTGGCGGCGAAGTTCGAGTGCGAAACCAGTTCTTGAAGGAGATGGACGGCATAATAGACAAGGGCAAAAACATCCACGTATATGTTATCGGCGCCACAAACAAGCCTTGGGATCTGGACTGGCCGTTTATTAGGCGTTTTCAAAAGCGCATCCTTGTGCCACTCCCAGACCACCATGCCCGCTTGATGATGTTTAAGCATTATACGAGCAATTTGCTTTTGGCTCCAGATGTGGATCTGCATGAGCTGGCTAGGCTTTCAGAAGGCTTTTCGGGGAGCGACATAAAAGACGTCTGCCAAGCAGCCCACCTAAAAGTTATAGGTGAATTCTTCGAGTCCGGTCAAGCTGCAAACAAGCTTGCTAAGCCAAGGCCCTTGCGGATGAGTGATTTTAGGCAAATTCTTGAGGAGAGGAAGCCAAGTGTTTCCCTCGACATGCTAGCCCTATACAACAGATGGTTTGAAGCGTTTAAAGCCCTATAGGAGCGCCCATAAAGTGGAAAGGTTTGGAGAATTCGCTTCTATATTTTTGAAAAGTTCTCCTTTCTCCCCCTTCTCCCCCCTCGGAATCTCCAAACCCCACAAATAAACATGGGCGCTCTGTAAAGGGGCTACTTCAAAAACCTCTTTTTTCCCTTATAATTTTTTCCACAAGCTCCACAAGTTTAGCCTGCTCCTTGAGAACATCAAAATATGGAGTTGGCAAATCTTTTTCCATCGCCGAGTATGGACCTGTAAAGGCTATTATGGGCTTGAAGGCTTTTAGGGCTTCATCAACCTCTTCTTCAGATTTTACTGCCACTATTTTTGGCACGTTGGGGTTTTTGCCCAAAATTTTTCTGAAACCTTCAATTAGGATTATGTCGCTTCCTCGGCACTTTTCCACTATAGCTTTAAGAGACAAATCGTTTATGTCGCCCTTTTCTATGGTAGCTATTTCTTTTGGTGAGACGCACACCACAGTTTTTGCTCCAGCTACGGCGAATCTCCAAGTGTCCTTGCCCTTAGTGTCTATTGTAAAGTCCCTTTCTGGAATGTGTTTTACAGCCGCTACCTTGTAGCCTCGGCTGGTCAACTCCCTTGTTAGAGCTTCTATCGTCGCTGTTTTTCCGGACTCTTTGCTTCCCAAGACGGCTATTACTGCGGCTTTGTTTTTCAATTTTGCACCTTCTAGCCTTCCATCTCTTCACTAAAGATTCTTTTGAACATGGCTTTATCCATGTGGAGTTTTTCTGATAGGCTTTTAACCCATTTTATGTAGCTTCTAAAAATGTTCTGTAGTATTTCTGCCTTTTCCCTATCTGAAAGCTCTTTTTCCTCCGCCAATAGAAGGGCGAACCATTTTCCGGCATCCGAAAGCATATAGGATTTAACCCAAACAATGCGCCCTTCATGCTGTTTTTTCTCCATATCCTCTGTTAAGATTCCAAGCTTGGCCAAAACCTTCAAGTTCTCAATTATCGTCTTGTTTGAGTAAGAAAGCCCCCTAACGAGGTCTTTTTGGTAAACCTTGTTCGAAATACCGGTTTTAAGGAAGAATCTTAAAATGTCAAGGGAAGCCTTGGAGCCAAAAATTGCGCTTAATATGTTGTCTTTTTCCTCGGCTGGAAGAAAAACTACATATGGATGTAGAGAACTCACCCGCACACCACCAGAAAGTCTTTACTGTTAATCTTAAATTGTTTTTCCCTAAACATCAACGCTTTTAAAACACTTAGCCAAATTCTATCAAGGTGTCCTTGACGGCTGCGCCTAAAAATTGGCTTCCAATGGACGGAGATACATTCACAACCAGCGAAGGCTTTATCCTAAACGTTTTTGGGTATGAACATCCAGAAAAGCGAGTTTTCGCCTTTCTAAAGTACATTCCATCAAGGTTTAAAGAAATCTTTAATGTCCGCCTTCTAGAAAGGACGTGGCTTTATGGGCAAACTGAGCTTTTTAGGGCTGAAAAGCTTTACACAGCGAAAAACTACCAAACTTTCCTAGAAGTTTTTCGAGCACATTTTCCAGATTATGTTTACCATTGCCCCTATAGAAGAAAAGATGTTATCAGCCCGCCTTTAACAAAGATTGGGAGGGTTTATGTTCCAAGGGAATGCCTTCAAAGGCTTTTGAGAGCGAAAAAACTGGATAAACTGCAAAGAATAACCCTTAATTTTGTTGATTTAATTTCCAGCGCTTCAAAAGTCGCCGCTGAAGATTTTGGTGTTCACGGCTCCATAGCCTTAAACATGCATTCTCAAGAGTCTGACATTGACATCGTTGTCTGTGGCGGCCGAAACTTCCGCAAGGTGGAGGAAGCAATTAACAAGCTTGTTAAGGAGGGAACCCTAAGCTATGTTTTTAACAACCGTTTGGACGCCGCGAGACGGTTTAAGGGGCGTTACTGCGAAAAGATTTTCATGTATAATGCTGTCCGCAAACCAGAAGAAGTGACAACTAAGTATGGCGAATACTCTTACACGCCACTAGCACCAGTTAAGTTCCAATGTAGGGTTAAGGATGACGGTGAAGCAATGTTCCGCCCAGCCATATACGAAATCGCGGACTACACGCCACTAAACCAAAACTCAAAACTTCCAAAAGAAATGGTTCCAGAAACTGTTGTCTCTATGATTGGGTGCTACAGAAACATAGCCAGAAACAACCAGAAAATAGAAGTTTCGGGAATGCTGGAACGCGTGGAAAAAGTTGGGAGTGGCGAAGCCTTCCATCAAGTTGTTGTTGGAACCGCTGGAAGCGAGGAAGAGTACATTTGGCCAGTTTAAGGCTCAGAGACCGCGACGCAATAGTGACACGCGAAGGCTTAGTTTTCCGAGTTTTTGGCTACACTCACCCTCCAGGCGGTTTCATATGTGATGCTGAGTATGCGCCTTCCAGCCTTTTCAAATCCTCAAACCCGAAAGCTTACCGGACCGACGGCGCAAATGTCTTTTACAAGTTTTATGCGGATGAGGGCTGGCGTTTTGTTGAAGCAAACTTTCCGCAATACATGATTTTGCATGAACCTATTGGCAGAAAAGTTGTAGGCGTAAGGCAATATAACGTGGCGGGTGTTAGAAAGCCGGAAGAAGCCCTAAAAAGGCTGATTGAAAAAGAGCCTAAAGACGAGCTTTTAAAGGCTCTTCAAAAGGTTCTTGAGGTAACCGTGGTCGGTTCTGGCTTATCCATGGAGGATTTTGGTGTTTTCGGTTCGCTTCTCCAAGGCTTTTACCATCCGAGGTTTTCTGACATCGACATAGTTGTTTATGGCAGGAAAAATTTGGAGCGGATACGAGAAATCCTACAAGAGCTTTACAGAGATAAAGGCTCGCGGTTTTCCAACGAGTTTGAGGACGACTCGCCCATTAAAGGGAAGGCTTGGCGCTTCAAGAACATAAGCCCAAAAGAATTTGTCTGGCACCAGAGGCGCAAAACAATCTACGGAGTTTTCCACGACGAAGCTTCTAAAAGGGCTATTAAGGTTGAATTTGAACCAGTTAAGGATTGGAGCGAAATCATCAACGAATACAGCCAAATTAGGAGGATAACCCGCGAAGGCTGGGTTAAGGCACTCCTATACGTAAAAGATGATTCTGAAGCGCCCTTCATGCCCTCAATCTACAATGTTGAAACTGTCAAGATTGTTGAGGGTCCAGGTGTTGAGGACTTGAGAAGGGTTGTCTCCTATCTTGAGGAGTTTAGGATGCAAGCGTGGAAGGATGAGACCGTTTATGCTGAAGGAAACCTTGAAAAAGTTGAAACACGAAACGGCGGGGGCTTCCACCAAATAACATTAACCTATGGACCTCGCTACTACGAGCAAGTTTTAAAGGTTGCAGAGCCATCAAAATTTTAGCCTTTTAGAATCATGTAGTCTGTGGGCTTATTCCCAAGAAGCAGCCTAAAATACTCATAGTCACTCCTATAGTCCATTACTTGTTCAAGTTTTCCCTGCGCCACAACAATCTCACCTTTCCTCGCTTGTTCGCAGAACCTTCCGCGGAAGGATGCAATCTCCCTTATTGGCTCGAGTTTTGGTCCCTCAACAATCTTGACATTTTCAATTTTGTAGGTGCACGGCGTGAATATGGCTTCAGAATCATCAACAACAACCGCCTCAATCTTCGCATAACCACAATTCTTGTAGCGGACATCACCATACTTCTCGCCAACTTCATTCCGGTCCTTTACAAAACGGATGAAATAGTCTCTATCCATAAACTTGCCTTGGAAAACCTTTCTAGACTCGACCTTTACGAAGTCATCGAAGCTCATAAAAGTGTCTTTCGAACGGAAAGCGAAAAGCCTCCGCAAATCCTCTAAGCTGTAGGGTTTAAAAGGCGTGTCGCCCTTCTCAACCAGTTACTTTAAGGTTGCGTGCACTTTTCGACAGTTTTCAGTGCCATAAACGACTGGGTCGATGTCTGAAGCCATGGTGTGCAAGC
>JAVZJU010000007.1:53054-68172 GCA_038870595.1 Bathyarchaeia archaeon | reverse complement strand
TTTCAAAATGGTTTATAGGTTGCCGGCGAAACTTTGTATTCGATAATTATGAAAATGGGCTTTATTGTTAATCCTATTGCTGGTATGGGTGGGAGGGTTGGGCTTAAGGGAACTGATGGCGTTTTAGAAGAGGCTATTGCAAGAGGAGCAAAACCGGTGTCTCCAAAAAGGGCTGTGGAGTTCCTCCAAGAACTTAAGGAAATCACACATGGAAAATTCATTAAGATAGTAACATGCCCCGGCATTATGGGCAAAAAGGAAGCAGAAGAGGCAAGCGTTGCCGCTGAGATTTTGCCCATGAAAATTGGAACAAAGACAACGGCAGAAGACACAAAAAAAGCTGTGGAGCTTTTGGCTGACGCAAAAGTAGACTTAATAGTTTTTGTTGGCGGAGATGGCACGGCAAAGGACATCCTAGACGCAATTAAAAAGAGAGGCATTGAACTGCCAGTTTTAGGAATTCCATCAGGCGTGAAAATGTATAGCGGCGTTTTTGCCGTCAACCCTTTAGACGCCGTTGAAGTTGTTTTAGCCTATGCTAGGGGCGAGGCGGAAATAACTGATTTTGAGGTTATGGATGCTGATGAAACCGCTATCAGAAGCGACACTTTCGCGGTTAGGCTTTACGGCTTTTTGAAGGGACCCTTCCTACCTATGAGAATTCAGGGAAGCAAACAGGTCAGCCCAGAAACGGTTGATGAAAAAGAGAATCAGATGGCAATAGCTAAGTCAATAGTTGAAGAGATGCAGCCCAACGCCACTTACATTCTTGGACCGGGAACAACTGTGAGATGCATAGCCGAGCTGCTTGGTGTTCCAAAAACGGTTTTGGGTGTTGACATATACAAAAGTGGCAAAGTCTCATTGGACGTGGACGAGAAGAAGATTTTAGAAACTGTCGAGGATTGGCGGAACACTTGGATAGTTTTGTCGCCAATAGGGCGGCAAGGCATCCTTCTAGGGAGGGGAAACCAGCAGATAAGCCCAGAAATCATAAAACGTGTAGGGAAAAACAAGATAATCGTTGCCGCCACAAAAAGCAAGCTCCGCGACATAGAAGGCGGAATTTTAAGGGTTGACACTGGAGACGCGGAAACAGACAAAATGCTTAGAGGATATATCAAAGTGGTTACGGATTACCGGGAATGGCGTCTCATGCCAGTGCAATAACTAGGCACCAAACTTTTTAACCTTGCCAATAAAATTCATCAAGATTGGCATCAAGTCTTTCCCTCTAATTCTTCCCAAACCGCCTTTTGCGCATGCCCTCTCGTTAAATTCTTCAACGTCGTCGCTGCGCACATAGGGACCCATTATGGCTACTGGAACTGGGTCGCCCTCATGATTACCCGTTACACATGATGTTGTATGGTCAGCTGTCAAAGCCACATAAGTTTCGCTTAAATCAACCTTGTTAAGTATGTAGGAAAGCATTCGGTCAATTTTCTCGATAACCTCAACCTTCTGCCTAACATTTCCATCATGGCTGGCAACGTCTGGAGCCTTAACATGCAACAACACCAAATCATTATCATCCAACGCTTGAACAGCAACCTTCGCCTTGGCAATGTAGTCTGTCTGCGGCATCCCAGTGGCACCTTTAACCGTTAATAGTTTCATGCCAGCAGCCTTACACACGCCGCGAATCAGCGAAGTTGCAGCTACACATACAGCCTTAACACCATAAATCTCGCTGAGAAGCTTAATTTTTGGTAGAGTGCCAGCCCCCCTAACTAGAATAGCGTTTGCCGGCGGAAGCCCACGCGCAATCCTTTCCTTGTTTATTGGATGCCTTTTTAGGGTTTCGTGAAACCTCTGCATAAGCTCGTTGAGGGTTTTGGCGGTATGCTTTGCCTCAAAACTACCGTTTAATGGTTTAACTTCCAAAACTTTTTCTCCAGCAACTCCAGGGTCAGAGTCGCTGACGGCTTGGGAGAGTTTCGAACCGCGTAGGACAAGAACCGCTCGATGTTGAACAGTGTTGGTGAACAGAAACCTAACGGAAGTGTCTGAAAGCTTGACTCTCTTGAGGCTTTCTGCAAGTTCGGAAGCGTCAGAGTTAGCTATTCTGCCAGCCCTCCTATCTAAAACCACAAGGTTTTCATCCACAGTCGCGAAATTGCATCTAAAACAGATGTCCCCTTCTATAACGTCTATTCCAGCCCCCAACGCTTCAAATGCGCCCCTGCCTGAATACACCTCAAAAGCATCATAACCCAAAAGTGCAAGTGTGGCGGTGTCGCTTCCTGGCGGAATACCAGGCGCTATCAGGTCCATTATCCCACAAATCCCAACACTTGCCATGTGGTCCATTGAAGGCTTTCTGGCAACCTCTAACGGAGTTTTCCAGCCCAATTCTTTCAATGGTCTATCAGCCATTCCATCTCCGATTACAAGGAGAACCTTCAACCATTATCAGCCTTCAAACATCCTTAGTCCTTTAAGTTGTTTGTTACTAGTTAAAACACTTATTGTTAATCTTCTGTTTCACGGAAGAAACTTTAAATAATTTGTTGTATTTTTAGGAAGCAAGTGGTTGAAAATGGGCGATTCAGTTCCACCTTGCTAAACTCCTCCAGAAAGCGCCCAGTATAACCAACCTCCCACTAGAATTATATTTAATAAACAACCAAAAGCAGAGGAGAGGATGAAATGTCAGACTTGGGAATAACGGTCAAAAAATCTGAAGATTTCTCCGAATGGTACACCCAAGTTGTGCTGAAATCCGGTCTTGCAGACTACGCGCCAATAAAGGGATGCATGATCTTTAGAGAGCTTTCATATGCCATATGGGAGAAAATCCAAGAAATCTTCAATGCAAAAATAAAAAGGACTGGACATAAAAACGTGTACTTCCCCCTCTTCATACCAGAAAGTTTCCTAAGGAAAGAGGCAGAGCACTTTGCCGGTTTTGTACCAGAGGTTGCATGGATCACCATCGGCGGCGATACACCACTAGAAGAGCGACTCGCCATAAGACCAACATCTGAAACTATAATTTATGCAACGTATGCCAAATGGATTAGAAGTTGGAGAGATCTACCAATAAAGTTGAATCAATGGTGCAGTGTTGTGAGGTGGGAGACAAAAGCCACCAAACTTTTCCTTAGGACAAGAGAGTTCCTGTGGCAAGAAGGACACACAGCCCACGCAACAAAGGAAGAGGCAGATAAAGAGGTTATGGGAATTCTCAACGAGTACAAAGACTTGATGGAGAATTATTTGGCTATTCCCGTGCTGGTCGGCAAAAAAACTGAAAGCGAGAAGTTCGCCGGAGCTTTATACACAACAACATTGGAGGCTATGATGCCCGACGGCAAAGCCTTGCAAATGGGCACGTCCCACAATCTTGGGCAAAACTTCTCAAAAGTTTTCGACATAAAATTCATAGGCGAAGACGAGAAGGAACACTATGTTTGGCAAACATCATGGGGCATATCAACACGGGTTATAGGCGCCCTAGTTATGGTTCACGGTGATGATAAAGGACTTGTTTTACCGCCAAAAATAGCCCCAATACAAGCAGTGATAATCCCCATACCCTACAAAGCTGCTGACACAAGCACCATACTTGCCAAAGCAAGAGAAAATCGTGAAGAATTGCAGAAAGCAGGAATTTCCACGGTTTTGGACGATAGGAAAGAGTACACTCCAGGATGGAAATTTAACGACTGGGAACTAAAAGGTGTGCCGCTGCGAATCGAAATAGGACCAAAAGACGTAAAACAAGGACAAGTAACAATCGCGAGGAGAGACACTTTCGAAAAACAAGTAGTGAAGGAAGAGAACCTCATTGACACGGTGCAGCAGCTTCTAGAGGCGATCCAAAGCAACCTATTTAACAAAGCTAAAAAGTTCTTGGAAGAAATGATAACTCCAGTAAAAACCTACGACGAGTTCAAACAAGTCTTGAAGGAGAAGGGCGGATTCATAAAGGCTTCATGGTGCGGCAGCCAGGAATGCGAGGAAAAAATAAAGGAGGAAACAAGCGCAACCATTAGGCTTATTCCGTTTGAAAGGGAAGAACCATTCTCCAACTGCATCTACTGTGGCAAGGAATCAAAAGAGGTGGTTTACTTCGCTAAATCATACTAGTGTTAAGTTTTATTTGCCGCTTCTTTCACTCCCATAATTTAACACGTTTCTTGAGCTGTTTGGCAACATCCTTTAAGCCAAGCTTCTCAAGCGTAGCCTTTGTTGGAATTCCTCGCTCGTCCCATCCTTTTTTCCGGTAATACATGTTAAGCATAACCTCGTACTTTGCTCTGTCAAGTCTCGAGCCCTTCAAATTTCCCTCCGTGAGCGGTTCATCAAACCATCTTGCTGGTGGAAAGTCCATTTCCTTACTCCAGTTCTTGCCATACTCCCGCACCCAAAACGCTCGAATCAGAGCGTACACTCTGTCGGCTATGAGGTTTAATTCATCCCAGCTTATCTCGAGGCCTGTAGCTGCGTGTAGAAACTTTGGGTACCACTCAAGTTCAAAGCTGAGCTCAACCCATGGAAGCCTACAAACCGTGGCGCACTCGAAAAAGCCTCCTCGAATGCGCTGTAACTCTATGACTTTGTCAACTTTCTCCTCGCTGTATCGGTCTCTTCCAACCTTGACTTCCCAAGATATAACCCATGCATCTTTGTGGTGAGCCCCAATTGGGCTTGTGGCAAAGGAAAGAGCCATCGCAGGCGCCGCATGACAATCATAAGCTGAAATTTCTAATCCTTTCACATGCATAGCCCAGCGGCTTGAGTTGCCTCCAATTTTTTCAGCTGCAAGACGCACACCCTCCCCAAGAGTTGCACCAATACCACGCTTATAGGCGATGTCTTCAATTAGAGTCTTAGCAGCCTTATAGTTTCCCCACGGAATTTTTTCGCCAATCAACCCCTTTTCAGAAGCCTCCATAGCAAAGCCAATGACATTGCCTAGTGAAATTGTGTCTAATCCAAATTCGTCGGCTATCCTATTGAGGGCTGCAACCTTCTTTAAATCGCCAATGCCAATGTTGGAGCCTAACATGGCGACATTCTCATAGTCAAGTTCAGACTCTTTACGGTCTGCGTCCTTTACAACGTTGCCACATGTCATATTACAGTTGGGGCAGCCCTTTTGAGAAGATTTAATCTCCTCCATTGAAAAGCCACCTATAGCTTCGGCGTCCTCAAAAACTCCCTCACTAAAATTGTATGTGGGCAAGACGCTGTTTTCTTGGCTCCACTCAATGGTCATCATAGTGCCTTGACGCTTCCAGAAGGCATAATTCGGTTTTGTTAAAACTTCTCTATAAGCCTCTGCACCAAGCTCTTTCAAATCCTTCGGATGGGCAGCTGGCAACTCGCCGCTACTAACGATGACAACAGCCTTGAGGTTCTTAGAGCCCATCACAGCACCTATTCCCGGTCTTCCGCCACCTCGCCCCTTCTGAGAGACAACATTGGCGAACCGCACAAGGTTTTCTCCGCCCTGCCCAATTACTAGAATTCCAGCCGTCGTTCCGTAGATACTCCTCAACTTATCCTCCGTCTCAGAAGCGTTCAAACCCCAAAGCTCTTTTGCATCCAAAAATTCTGTTGTACCGTCTTCAATAAGTAAAACCATGGGTGCCTCAGCCTTTCCATCAACAATTATCGCGTCGTAACCTGCTTTGCGCATTTGAATAGCAGCGTAACTCCCAATGTTTCCATCACCATAACCACCTGTCAACGGGCTCTTAGCTGCGACAACCATTTTCCCGCTGCTTGGTAAAGCAAAGCCGGTTAAAGGTCCAGCAGCAAATATAAGCTTATTTTCTGGTGAGAAAGGGTCTACTCCGGGTTTCAGCTCATCCCATAAAATTTTGGCGGCAAATCCTCTGCCCCCAAGAAAACTCCTCGCCATTGTAGCGTCATACTCTTTAATAACAGCCTTCTCTTTGGTTAGGTTCACCCTTAAGAATTTACCATTCCAACCGTACATGATGCATCATCCTTAATGCAAACAGCATACCTATCATACTTCACCGTTAATAAAATTCACTGTTAAAACCATCTAAATTTGAAGTTTCTCAGGCTTAACATGCCTTTCCTTTAAGCTTAAATCGCTAACCTTGAATTTCCTATCACCATAAAGAAGCGCATATTCCTCGCCATTGTAAAGGGCAGCGGCTATCCTACCTATAGCATCCGCTTTCATAATGCCACTCCCACTTGCGCCTCCAACAATGATTAGATCCCTCTCCTCAAAGACCACTGGATGCCCATCCAAAGTGTTAATCTCATAAAGCCCAGCAAAAGCAGAATACGGGCGGCAATCTTTAAACTGGGGAAAATACTTCACAAGAACTTGGTAAATTCCATACTGGTAAAAGTTTTTCTCAGGCTGCGGATCATCCTCAAGCTTAAAAGCCCTTGGAAAATCATCAGCATAACTAAGCCAAAAAACTCCCTCTGTTGGAAACGGCCTTATTAAAACTCTCGGTTTTGGCAGAATAGTGAAGGGAATGCAACCAGCAGAATTGAATCCTTCTGTAAAGAGCAACCGCTTTATAAGGGGATTTTTGGCTTCCACTGCGAAAACTTGCCTCTTTTTAGGTTTTATAAAACATTCAATTCCGACACCGTCTAAAAGCTGAGGAATCCAAGCACCAGCCGCCAAAATTGTTTTCTTCGCCTTGATTATTCCAGAATCCGTTTTAACACCTGAAACTCTTGACTCTTGCCAAAAGAATGGTTCTCCGGTTATTCCAAGAGGCCGGCATGCCTCAACTATCAAATCTTGGACTTTAACGCCATAGCGGATTTCCCCACCGAGACGCGAAAATTCTTCCTCATAAAATTTAACGATACAGTCCGCGCCAACAACTCCAGCTTTTGGAATAAAAATTCCCTTATAAACATCCTTTAACCCTATAAGCTCGGCTTCCTCATCGCCGCGTAAACATATGGTTAAGCCAAGTAGCTTGGCAAGTTCTTCAGCTTCATACTCCCCATATTTTAGGCTTCTAGCCGCTAACTCTTTCAAAATTGGAGCCATTTCTACAAAATCCTCCTCTCCTAAAAGCCACAAATATCCAATAAAAAGCAACTTTAAGTCGACACCAAGCTCTGTTTGCACGTGATTATAGAAGTCAACAGAAGAGTTTGAAAGAACATAATTTATCGGAGAAGAGAACAAGCAACGGAATGCAGACATGCTCTTTGCGGTGCTTCCTTGCCCTGCCGCGCTAAACTTGTCAACAACCAATATCTTCGAATTTGGATCGTGCCTCTTAATGTGATAGGCGGTTGATAAGCCAATAACACCGGCTCCAACCACTACTGCGTCATATTCGGTCACAAGTCTCCCCCCAAGGACATGCAGAGTTTTAAGAACGGTTAAAACATGTATTATAAATTTGCCTCTGGAAACTATTTAAAAGGAATGTTTATCTATTTCAAAAGAATATGAGTCTAGAAACGCTTGGAACGTGATGGTTATGAACGTGCGAATAGACGTGAAAGCAGTTTCAACCCTCTTAACTATAATCCTCATAATAATTTCAGCGATAATAGGCGGAATAGTTTCTTACGCCTTCACCATCGCTTACTACACCAAAAAACCAGAAGGAACAACCCTCACAATAACTGGTGTTTACATAAATAAGGAAGATGCCACTCGGTTCACCATAAGCGTGTTAAATCCTTCATACTCGCCAACAGATGCAAAAATTTCCAGAATAGCGATAAGCCTCGAAGGGGAGACGCAACTCTATGATGTTGTTGAAACAGACCCACCCCTTAAAAACGGGATAGTAGTCTCCATAGGCGAGTCTAAAAACATAACATGCATAAAAATGAAGAAAGAAAATACAAACGTCACACTTGGACAACTTATTGGTAGCTACGGTTTCGCCGGGAAAACCATAATTGTACATGTATTTTCTCCAGACTCCACAGCCGCAAATATGCAGACAAAACTACCCTTTGTCCAACTTGGCATAAATGTAAACTTCAACCCGAGGATCTCTGTTAAAAAATGTAACATTACGTTGACAAACAACCCCCAATCCGAGGTTAACGTAACAGTAAATGACATAGAAGTTTGGGGTGCAATTGATACTAAAATGGATCCAAATGTCAGGGTACGGCCAATTACGATTCCAGCACGTGAATCTGCTGATTTTAGGCTTAATATTAGCTGGCTCGGAGTTTCAGCGACGCTTCCGCTTATAGTCTATACGGAGCAAGGATATGTTTTTAGAAAGGAATTGGAACTAAAAGGATTTAGTGTTTCCATCAAAAGTGTGGATTTCAGCGAGGAAGACACCAGCCACTTTAATGTAACAATTTTTAACTTCGCCGAATCTGTAAGTCACGCGAATATTACAACAATAAGTTGTAAGCTGGATAATGGAACATATCTTAACCCGTTTGAATGCGGTTCAGTTGGGATAATGCCAAACACATCGCTGACGTTCAAATTTGAATGGGGTTGGAAAGAATACAGAGGGCGAAAAATTACAATTACAGCATATTTCCTTCAAGATTTTTCAGCCACTCTTAATATTACAACACCGTCGCCAATAATAGTTAACGTCAGCGGAAGCATTTTCGATTTGAAGAATAGAGGCTATTTTAACATAACTATACTTAATCATATTTCATCACTTGAATCCATAAATATTACACAAATTAAGATTAAGAAAACTGGACAAATACTAAATAGAACTACAGAAGTTAGTCCACAGCTTCCTTATGGACCAATTGCCCCTGGTGAAAGTAAGGCGCTAAACTGCACATTTGATTGGGCAAATTACATTAAAAATTACAATGATAGGAATTTGACTCTGATAATAAATGTCGTATCGAATACGACTCCATCAGGAAATTACTCATTTGATTTTACATTTATTCTTCCGGTGGCAGAACTTAACGCAACTGTACAGTTTGAGACTGGTGAAACAAGCTATATAAACGCGACCATAGTCCTTACAAACTTAGAGTATTCCCTTTGGAACCTTACGTTGTCGGAAGTTATTTTAACAGTCAACGCCTCAACAGACTTATTTAGATATAAGTATGTTTTCCCAGAAGACGAAGTGATTAATGTTGGCGGCAATGTCGTTTTGCTGTTTGCCTTAGACAAGCAGAAATGCTCAGGTAACACTTTGACGTTAACTGTCTTCACTGAAGAGTTGGGAGAAGTGAAAATTCCATTATCTTGGCTTATTCCATAAATGGTACTCCACAAGCCTTTTATCTTTTAACCTGAAAGCTTTTGCTCTAAGGGATGTTGAGAATTAATGTGCATAAAGGTTACCGAAAGGGCTCGTACTATCGAATATGCCATCCGTGATGTGATTGTTTATGCCAAGACACTTGCGAAAGTTGGCAAGAAAATTTATTATTTAAACATAGGAGACCCCGTGGCTTTTGATTTTGACACGCCGGAACATATTAAGCAAGCTTTATTTGAAGCTGTTAGGGGTGGAGCCAACGCCTATTCTACTTCTGAAGGTTTGTTTGAACTTAGAGAAGCCATAAGCGAGAAGGAAAACCGTTTGAATGGCGTGGATATTTCAGCTGCGGATGTTATTGTTACGTCTGGGATTTCTGAGGGTATTCAGATGATTATGGCTGCCCTTGTCGATGCTGGGGATGAGGTTCTCCTCCCAGGTCCAACTTATCCGCCTTACATTTCGTATACTAAGTTTTTTGGTGGAAAACCTGTCACTTACGAAACTGTTGAGGAGCGGGGCTGGCAGCCAAATGTTGAGGATTTGAGAAGAAAGATTTCCAGCAGAACTCGCGCAATTGTTATTATTAACCCTAACAATCCGTGTGGTGCCCTTTACGACGAGAAGACCTTGAGGCAGATTTTGGATTTGGCTGCTGAGCATGGTGTTCCGGTTATATCTGATGAGATTTATGACCAGCTAGTTTTCGAGAAGAAGTTTGTGAGCACAGCAAGTCTTGCAAAGGATGTGCCGGTTATAGGGATGAACGGCTTTTCAAAAGCCTACTTAATGACTGGTTGGAGACTTGGCTACGTGTACTTCTACAGCCCAAGGGGCGAGCTTAAAGAGTTGAAGGAGTGCGTCGAAAAGGAGGCAAGGATAAGAATTTGTGCCAACACTCCGGTGCAAAAGGCTGGTGTGGCCGCTTTAAAAGGCCCGCAAGACCATATTCACGAGACGGTTTCAAAGCTTAGGGCTAGAAGAGACTACGCATGGAAAAGGCTGAATGAAATTGAAGGGATAAGTTGCACAAAACCAGAAGCAGCTTTTTATGTTTTCCCAAAGATTCATGGTGTTGGCTCAAGGTGGAAGACCGATCTTGAATTTGTGTTGGAGCTTTTGAAGGAAACTGGTGTGCTGTTTGTTCATGGCTCTGGTTTCTGTCAAGTTTATGGTGCTGGCCATGTTAGGGGTGTTTTCTTGCCGCCTATTGAAACTCTTGAAGAGGCTTTGAATTTGCTGGAAAGCTTCATGGAAAAGAATAGGTGAAAGCGTTAAGGCGCGTTCGTTGCTTCATCAACGTTAAAGTGTTGGCTATTGATAGACTGGTATTCCATGTTTTGGGTCTTGAACAAGTTTTAAGAATTCTTCCATAAGCCTTTTTGTTATCGGGCCAGGTTTACCGCTTCCTATCTGTCTCTTATTTATCTCTCTAACTGGGACGATTTCTGCTGCTGTTCCGGTGAAGAAGACCTCGTCTGCTGTGAAAAGTTCGTATGGCGTTATGTTCTTTTCTATAACTTCGTATCCGAGGTTTTTGGCTAGTTCTTTTACTACTTCAGCTGTTATTCCGGGCAGGGCTCCGGTGTAGCTTGGCGGCGTGCATATTCGCCCATTTTTTACTACAAATATGTTTTCTGCTACGCCTTCGCATACGAAACCATTCTTGTCAAGGCATATGGCTTCGTCCACACTGTTAATATTCGCCTCTATTTTGGCGAGTATGCTGTTCAAGTAGTTTAATGATTTTATTTCGTGGCTTGTCGCGTCTACGGGGTCTCGTTTAACCCATGTTAGCATCGCAGTTATGCCCTTTTCCTTTGCCTCACTCTTATGAAGTGCAATTGTGTCTGTTATCACGATTATTGTGGGTTTTGAGCATTTTCTTGGGTCTAATCCAAGGTCGCCCACGCCTCTTGTCACTAATAGGCGGATGTAAGCGTCTTTTAGGTTGTTTTTGCGAAGGGTTTCCAAAACTATGTTTATCATCTGCTCCTTTGTTATTGGGATTTGCAGCATTATGGCGTGGGCTGAACGGAAAAGCCTATCAATGTGTTCTTTCAGTTTGAAGACTACGCCATTGTAGGCGCGGATTCCTTCGAAGACCCCGTCGCCATATAAAAGTCCATGGTCGTAGACAGATATTTTGGCTTGGGATTTTGGGTAGTATTCACCATCTATATAAACAAGTAGCTCTTTATCCAATCTGATTTTCCCTTCTCGGAGAACAGAAATTTGCCACTTAGGGTTGATATGTGTTTTGGCAGCTCCAGTTAATTTTATTGATATTTAGCCATAGAATTGGGGTCTTTTTGAAACACATTTTGGCAAGGGCAGCGGTTTGAAAGGCTTGTCCTGTATGTGGCTTTTGATTTCGCTTATGAGTTCTTCAAGCTTCATTTTGCGTATCTGTTTAGCCTTTCTATCTCTTACCGGGAGTATTTCTGACTCTATTTCCTTCTGCCCTGCAACTATTATGTAGGGTATCCATTCTATTTCGGCTTCTCTAACGCGTTTTTGCAGTGTTAATGGTCTGTCGTCTATGTCAACGCGGATTTGGTTGGCTTCAAGTTTTTCCGCTAGTTTTTCGCAGTGCTCAATGTATTTGTCGGACATGGGGATTATGCGCACTTGTGTTGGCGAGAGCCACACTGGAAGCATTGGAGGTTCGCCTCCCTGTTGTTGCTTATAGGCTTTCTCCAAAAGGGCGTATACGCAGCGTTCCACAGCGCCGCTTGGAGAACAATGCAGTATAAGCGGATAATGCCTTTCGCCCTTCTCGTCAACATAAGTTATGTCGTATCTTTTTGCATTTTCCACGTCTATCTGGTCTGTTGATAACGCAGCAGCCTTGTCTTGGTTATCGACGAAGTTAAAATCCCATTTAAGCCTAAAATAAAAGAAGGGTTCCTTCCACATTTCAACAAGGACCGGCTTGCCGAAAATTTTGGCTAGATTTACGATAAAGTCTTTGTTTTCTTCGTAGAAGTCCTTTGTGAAGCGAATCGCCGCCTCATAATCCTCTTTTGATAAGCCTATACCCTCTAAAACTTCCATGCAAAGCTTAAACCTCGTAACAAACTCCTTTTTGGCTTGTTCCAAGTCTGTGCAGAAAGCGTGACAATCGGGCATTGTGAAAGCCCTTAGCCTTCTTAAACCTACAACTTCGCCGCTTTTTTCTCTCCTGAAGCTGTAGCGGGTTAGCTCGTAGACTTTTAGGGGCATATGCCTATAAGAGAACTGCGTATCATGAACCATCAAGAACTGCCCAAAACACGCGGCGAATCGTAGGAAGAGCTCTTTATCCTCGGATTTAAGGAGGTACTGCCTAGCTGGAAAACGGTTTATATAATCCGCCAAGCTTGGGTGGCTGAAGTCGTACATTACCGGAGTTTCAACTTCCATAGCACCATACTCTATAATCTTAGCGGTCACATACTGCTCTATAAGCGATTTTATGAGTCTACCCTTTGGGTACCAGCGAATATTTCCCGGGTCGCTTCCAGCCTCGTAGTCGGCTATTTCAAGCCTCTTCATCAAAGGCACATGGGGCGGCATCTGCTGGCTAGCCCTAACCTTGGTGATCTCGTATTTAGCAAACTTTCCAAGGTTTTCATGCCCACGGAAGTCAAACTCCTCCACCGGAATCATTTTGCCGTCAGGCTGCAAGATGTACCAGAAGGACTCCAACTTTTCCTCAGCCTTTAGCGCCTCTGAAACTTTCTCGGCTTCCTTTTCCTCTTTTGCTGGCAATATAACGCGGGACTGCTCCGCCAGAGGGTGCCCCTTTATCGAAATTGTAAATTGCTTGTTCCAACCAAATGGCGCACGGTATGTTTCTATGCCCTCAGCTCTTGCATAAGCTTCCATAGCCCTTACAACTTTTAGCGCTTCTGATGGTTTTGCGAGGTTGCTGCTGAGATGCGCGTATGGATATATTAGAACGCGGTTCACTTTCAACTTTTCAAGGAAGGATTTAACCTCTTCAATGGCTTTTTTGGCTACTGTTTCGTCGTCGCCTTCTTCCACCGCCGTGAACAAAACGACGATTTCTTCTAAGCGTTTTATTTCCTTGTCTGTTTCTTCAGCTATGGCGATTTCTTTCTGGATGGGCTTATACTCGATGTAGTTGGAGTGCAGTTGCAGTATTCTCATTTTCGCCTCCCCTTCCCTCTCTAGTTTTTAAGTGCCTTTATACCGCCACTGTTCAATTTTCCTCTCCTTCTTTGTTCGTTTCTTAAATTCCTTGTAATGGTTTTCGCATAAGTACGCACGCCCCTCACCGCTTCCAATGCTTAACCCGGCCGTTCTAACCTTGGCGGCTGAAAGGGAACGCTTCGCCTCTTTGCTGCATCCTGAAACACTGCATTTAACGCCCTTTGCGACACGTCCCAAAGGTTAAACCCCACATTAGCTTATGCCTTTTTCGGCTTTAACTGAATACAATGCACTTCAATGCTTAATTCCTTTTTCGTAGAGCACGCTTGCTCTTCGGTAAATCTCATCTTTATTGCCAAAGAATGTTGGCCCAACACCTTCAACGACTGTTGATGCTACTGCAGAACCAACACATGCACACCACAGGGCTTCTTTGCCGCGAACGTATTCCGCTAAGAAACCGCCGATAAACGCGTCTCCAGCACCAGTCGGGTCTACAAGCTTGTTGGGCGTGCATGCTGGAATTTCATAGGTAGCTCCATCTATTGATAGCACTGCGCCCTTCATGCCCATGGTTACTATAACTGTTTCGACGCCAAAGTCGTGGACAGCTTTTATGGCTGACTGTAAATCAGCCGTGCCAGTAGCAGCCTCAACCTCGTCTTGTGAAGACTTGTATATGTCTATAAGTTCGAGTATACGCTTGCCCTTTGGCGCCTCGTTTGCCACGTAACCGTTTTCATCGAAAACTCGAACAAGTCCTTGAGGGTCTAGGGATACTACTTCAGCAGATTTTGCCAGTTTTTCGGCAACTTCGTATGGGATTTCGTTGGCTATTGGAGCGAGATGAACAGCTTTGGCCTGCAGAGAGTTAGGCAAGTCTTCAATCTGTATTGGTGGCGCTTTACTGGCAAGTCTCATGGTGCGGTTTGACATGTCACTGTCGTATTTTAGCTCAAATCTTGTGGTTTTCTCCTGAATAATTTTGGCCACTTTTGAAATATCTATGCCTTCCTGGCTAAGCCACCATAAGTAGGCTTGTGGGAAGTCTCCGCCAACTTTTGAGATTATGGAAACATTTGCGCCTAAACGTTTGGCTGAAAGTGAAACATAAGTCACTGAACCGCCTAAAATATTGTAGGGCAGTTGTCTATTCGGCAAACTTATTAAGTCTATGCTAAAATGCCCAGCTGCAACGATGTCAAAATCCATTAAATCTCATCCAAAGCGGTTAATCATAGTTTAGACTGGAGCAAAAGGATGGCTTTTGCCAAGTCACCATCGCATTCCTCTAAAGCCTTTCTTGCCTCTTCAAGGCTTTTTCCAGTTTGGTCCGCCACAAGCCTCACATCCTCTTCGGGTATAGCCAATTTGCGCTCAACAGCCTTTTCTATTATTTTTCCACCCGCCACTTGGAACATTTTCTGTCCTTGAATGTCAACAACCGCCACTTCAGGATTCTCGATAACTATTTCTTTACTGATGGTTTTTATGATGACTTGTTCAACGTCTGGGATGGCGTCCATGCTCAAGCCCATGCGTTGCATCATCCGCTTGGCTTCTCGGGGGCTTATTCGCCTACGCATCAACAGCCTTTAGCCTCCATTAACCACTAACCCAGTTAGGCTTCTTATACTTAACCTTCCTCCAAAATTCCACGTCTAACCTTGACCGCCACGCCAACTTTAAATGCCGTCATCTCCTCCCCAGATAACACAGCTTTGCCAACAGCTAAAACTTCGCCCCTTTCGTTAACCACGATGACCTCG
>JAVZJU010000007.1:0-52956 GCA_038870595.1 Bathyarchaeia archaeon | reverse complement strand
TACAAGCAGCTTTTGAAAGCTCCCTCGAGCTTGTCGATGATTACGACGTCAAGGTAAGACAAGCAAGAGAAAAGTTAGGCTTAACCCATGAAGAATTGGGCAAAAAAATAAACGAAAAAGTTTCCGTTCTCAAAAAAGTCGAAACAAGAAAAATTAAGCCAGATGACAAGCTGGCAGCCAAACTGGAACATGCATTGCGGATTAGGCTTCTGGTACCAGCATCGCAAGAAAAAGTTCCAACAACAGTCGTTTCTAAAAAGCCAAGCCGCAGCTTAACTTTGGGAGACCTTGTACAACTCGAAAAGAACAAGGGAGAAACGGAGGAAAAGGCTTAACGAAAGCCATAATTGTGCAACGCCGAAGATCCTTTGAACCATCTACCCTTGACGAGCTTAAAAGTTTAGCCGAGTCGGCTGGCTATACGGTCGTTGGCAAAATAGAACAGATTAGAGTCCCAGACCCCCGCTACCAAATAGGTTATGGAAAAATTAAGGAACTCGCCGAACTTGTGAAGGAAACTGGTGCACAAAAAATAATTTTTGACAACCCATTAAGACCTGTCCAAGCCTATAACATTGCCAAAGAAACTGGTGTGGAAGCAATAGACCGCTTCCAACTTATATTGGAGATATTTGCGAGAAGAGCCACCACAACGGAGGCAAAACTGCAAATACAGCTAGCCAAACTCAAATACGAGCTGGCAAGGGCGAAGGAGAAAGTGAGACTGGCAAAGCTTGGAGAACAGCCCGGATTCATGGGACTTGGAGCATACGAAGTTGACGTATATTATGAAACTGTCAAAAGGCAAATACAAACCATTATAGAAAAGCTTAGAAAAATTCGAAAAAAACGAGTGCTGCACCGTGAAAGGAGAACCGAGCTGGGTTTTCCCTCAATTTCTCTGGCTGGATACACAAACGCTGGAAAAAGCTCATTATTCACGGCGCTTACAGAGGAGGAAGTTCCTATTGATAATGCCCTTTTCACCACCCTTTCAACAACAACGCGGCTTGTAAAGTTTTCAAGAAAAAAGTTCCTCCTGACAGACACCGTTGGCTTCATAGACCGCCTGCCACTCACGCTAATAGAGGCTTTCCGCTCAACACTGGAAGAAACCATTTATTCAGACCTGATACTGCTCGTCGTGGATATCAGCGAACCACTAGCCACTGTTGAAAAGAAGCTTTCTGTATGCCTAGAAACAATAGAACGCATAGGAGCCACTGGCATCCCAATAATAACAGCCCTAAACAAAATCGACCTACTATCTGAAACGGAAACTCAACAAAAATTTGAAAAACTCAAAGACAAAGCGCCGAGACCAGTGCTAATATCAGCTCTTTACGGACTTAACTTAGACCATTTGAAAGAGGAGATAGCAAGAACCTTGCGAAACTATGTTCAAGCATCCTTTTCTCTACTGCTTTCAAATGAAGCAATGCCCTTCCTTTCGTGGCTTTTCAGTCGCGCAGATGTCCAAGAAATAAAATATGCGGGTGGCGCAGCTCATGTAACCTTTGAAGCTGTGCCATGGTTTGCTGAGAAAGTAAAAAGCCGCGTTGAAGAACTCGGTGGGAAAATTGAAAGCTTCAAACATTGAAAATCAGCCAAAAGTTTTTGTTTTAAGGTGGGGACACCGGCCAAAAAGAGACTTGCGCCTAACAAGCCATGTGGCATTAACTGCCAGAGCCCTTGGAGCCTTAGGGTTTATACTCTCCGACATAGAAGATGAAAAAGTAAAGGCAACTGTGGAGAAAGTTATGAAGAGCTGGGGTGGACCATTCTATTTCGAGATGGGAACCCCTTGGAAAAAAATTGTTAGAGAATGGAAAGCGAAAGGCGGAATTGTTGTTCACCTAACAGCTTATGGCAAAAACATCGAAACTAGTAATGTGCTAAAAAGGATTAAAGCACTAAACAAAGACGTACTTGTCATTGTTGGAAGCCAAAAAGTCCCCGGCGAATTCTTTTCAAAGGCGATTTCAGACTTTAACGTGGCAATTGGAAATCAGCCACACTCCGAATGTGCAAGCCTCGCAGTCTTCTTGGACAGATTTTTTGAGGGAAAAGAGCTCGCCAAGAACTTTGAGAATGCCAAGCTTATGATTATTCCGCAAAAGAGAGGGAAAAAAGTGATTAGAAAGGTTAATTCTGAATCCGAAACCAGAAAAGAGATTTAAATTAAAGCTTGCAAATATATAGGATAGAGGAAATCGACGACTGATGCAGAAAAGGGTCACTATGTTATCAACAATTGATGATGCCACATTAATGAAGGTTGCTGAGGCACTTGGCGAAGAAGAAGCCTTAAAACTAATCGAGATACTAAAGAACTCAGACGAGATAACAGACGACGAGATATCAAACAAAACGGGTATAAGGCTTAACAACGTGCGCAAAATCCTCTACAAACTCTACGACCACTCGCTTGTAAGTTTACGACGAACAAGAGACCCAAAAACCGGGTGGTTCATATTCCACTGGAAATTGCAGCCTGACCAGTTGGAGGGCTTCATACTAAGCCAAAAACGGAGAGTCTTCGAAAAATTAAACATCCGCCTAGAATACGAGAAAAACCACGACTTCTACCACTGTAACACGCCGGGCTGCAAACGAGTGCCCTTCGAAGAAGCAGTTGAACTAGTTTTTAAGTGCCCAACATGTGGCAAACCATTAATGCATTACAATAACGAGAAAATAGTCAAAGTTTTAACCGAAAAAGTTGAACAACTGAGGAAGGAGCTAGGTGAGTGAAAAGCTCCCGACAAGAGAGCAAGCTCTACAATTTTTGCGGGAAAGCGGCTGCTCAGAAAACGTCATAAGACACTGCGAAGCAGTAACAGAATTAGCGGTTGAGATAGCAAAAGCATGTAAAGAAAAAGGATTAAACATTAACCTCGAACTTGTAGAGATAGGCGCACTTCTCCATGACATTGGACGTTCAAAAACCCACAGTGTACACCACGCCATAGCGGGAATGCAAATCGCTAAAAGATTAGGTTTGCCAGAACCCATAATCTCGATAATTAAGAGGCATGTTGGCGGCGGCATAACCCAACGAGAAGCAAAAAACCTCGGATGGCCTAAAGACATTTATGTTCCCCAAACCCTCGAGGAGAAGATTGTCGCCTACGCTGACAAGCTCATCGCAGGCTCAAAAAGAGTCCCAATTGAAAAATCTATAGAAAAACTTTCAAGAGAACTGCCTCCATTAGCAATTGCACGAATAAGAAAACTGCATGAAGAAATGTCAACGCTAATCGGAGACTGCAAATGCCCACCGTGACGCTATCCTCAAAAATCTACAGCGACAACCAACTTAAAATGGTTGAAGAACATTTAAAGTCTTTCTTAAAAGGCTTGAAAGTGAAAATAGAAAACGTCCACGCCTCGGCACGAGGCTGGATTCAGATAACCTTTTCAGGCGAGGACGAGAAGGTTGCATTAAGCTATCTTGAAAACACCATTGGATTGTGCCCAGCTCATGCCAATAATCTAACAAAATTCTCGATGATAAAAGGATACATAACAAGCTTAGGCAAAAAAGAAGACCAACTCCAAATAGACATTGGACCAAAAACTGTAGACGCCGTAATCCCGCTACCGCGTTTACAAGCGCAGCTGGCAGACGGAAGAAAAATCGCCCTCAAAAAAATTGTTGAACTTTATGGTTTTTGCGAAAATACGCCTACAACAGTAAAAATAACCCACGTAGATGGAAATTATTTGGAAGCCACGATAGCCGAAAATCAGCTGAGACGTTACAAAAGATGGATAAAGTCTCTCCTTGATCGGTTGATAGTTTTGGGAGCATCCCAACAAGAAGTAAGAACGGCACTGAGGGATGCAAGATGCCAAAACGATGCTTTGGGAATCGAACAATTAGGACTTTTTGAACACGCCGTCGTCTGCAAGTTTGGAACAGACGCTGTTGGACTAATCCCAAAAGTTGGCAAAAAAATGCTAAACGCCGCCTTAGGCGTGTTCTCTCCAAAAAAGATTTTGGAACTCTTACCCGACATCACTTACTAAGCGGAAATTTTGGTGGGCCGGGCCGGAGTTGAACCGGCGACCTCAGCCTCGTAAGGGCTGTGTCCTAACCAAACTAGACGACCGGCCCTCAATTACGGATAGAAATAAATTAGACTGGCTTTATATGAGAGTTGCGAATTTCCTCAAGGTGATTTCCCTGAAAAGAATCATGGTTACTGGTGCTGGTGGCCCCGCTGGAATAAACTTTATAATGTCTCTTCGCCTTGCCCCAGAAAAAATTTTTATTGTGGGAACAGAAGCAAACGAGCATTTCATTTATCTGGCACCAGCTGACAAGAGGTATCTAATTCCAAAGGCTGAAGAAGGAGATTATATTGAAAGGTTAAATGAGATTGTTAGGAAAGAGAAAGCTGAATTTTTGCATGCCCAAACCGACATTGAAGTGGCTGTTGTTTCGCAAAATCGCGAGAAAATTGAGGCGAGTGTGTTTTTGCCATCGAAAAGAACTGTGAAAATATGCCAAGATAAGCTTGAATCTGCTAAAATTTGGATGGAGAAAGATGTCCCAGTGGCAAAAGTAATGGAAATTCACGGTGAAAAGGATATTGATAGAGCTTTTGAAGAGTTTGGCAGTCCTATCTGGATAAGGGCACGCTACGGTGCTGGTGGAAAGGGAAGCACGCCAGCCTACAATAAGAAAACAGCTCTCTCTTGGATTAATTATTGGAGGGCGCGTGGCATGAAATGGGAGTTCATAGCTCAAGAACACCTACCAGGAAGAAACATAGGATTCCACAGCTTATGGAAGGATGGAGAACTCGTGACATCTATGGCTAGAGAACGCATTGAATACATATATCCACACCTTGCGCCTTCCGGGGTGACTGGCACACCAGCTGTTCAGAAAACTATACAGGATGATAATATAAATGAAATTGCAACGAAGGCTGTTCTCGCCATAGACACGAACTTTAATGGAATAGCATGTGTGGACCTGAAAGAGAACGGGGAAGGCATTCCATGCGTTACAGAGATTAACGTTGCGAGAATGTTTACAACATCGTTCTTCTTCTCCTATGCTAGCCATGTTTTACGTAAGGATTACCATGCGAATATTCCATACTTGTATGTTAAACTCGCGTTTAAGGAGAAAATCCCAGAAATCCCAAAATATAACATTTTGCCAGAGAACGTTTACTGGATTCGCCATATTGATGCGCCGGCAAAACTTGTTAGAGATGGTAGGATTGTTGGTGAAATGTACTGCTGGTGTGAATAATGCGAGTATGGTATGACGCGTGCACCGGAAAACACGTGCGTTACGGTGTTGCTATAGCGAAAAAGTTTAGGGAAATGGGACACGAGGTCGTATTAACCACCCGCAAACATCCGGACACGATACCCCTTGCGAGGTTTCTGAACGAAAATTTCATTGTTGTCGGGAAGTATGATCCGAAATCCTTACTTTCTAGACTTAGAGAAGGAGCTCGACGGCAATTGTTGTTTTGCAAAATTTTTGGGACAAGAGTCCCGGACGTGGCTATTTCACATGGCTCTGTGGATCAAATACGAGTAGCTTTTGGGTTGAAAATTCCGACGATAACGACTCTTGATACCCCTTATGCTGATGCGGTGCATAGGCTTACTTTGCCTCTTGCAGATTACATTGTCGTTTCTAAGGCTATACCAGAGGAAACCTTAAGAAAATATAGCGTTGAAGGCAAGATAATTCGTTTCGATGGCGTTGATGAGGTTGCATGGATTAGAGGATTTAACCCCATAATGAAGTGTAATTTTGGAAAGCCTCTTATTGTTGTTAGGGAAGTTGAAGAGAGGGCTGTATACGTCAAAAGGAAGTTTTCCTCTGTTAATTTAGCGAAAAAGTTGACACGGTTGGGTAATGTTGTTTTCCTCCCAAGATATCGCCAGAGAACCATTAAAGGCTTAATTGTTCCAAGAGGATTTGTTGACTCTGCAAGTTTGGTGGCGCAGGCGGACCTGTTTGTTGGGGCGGGTGGAACTATTACGCGGGAAGCTGCGTTACAAGGGACGCCGGCTGTTGTTGTAGACATATTCAAAGAGCAATATGTGAATGATTATTTAGCTGGGAAGGGCTTCCCCATATTTAGGACGGAGCTGTCCTCTGCCTACATTTTAGCAAGGGAAGTTTTGGGCAGTAAGAGGGATGTAAGTAATTTATTAGCTAAGCTTGAGAATCCCGTTGATGTAATTTTGAATATCGTGGAAAAGTTGGGGTGAGCTGATAGAGTTAAAGGAGTTTCTTTTTAGCCTCGATGAATTCCTTTCTTTTAGCCTCGTATTCTTGTCTTGTCATCATTGGTTTTGCTGGAACGCCCTTAACAACGGTGTTGGGCGGCACGTCTTTTGTTACTACGCTTCCTGCGGCTACTACGGAGTTTTCGTGGACTGTGACGTTTGGGAGTATTGTTACGCATCCGCCAATGACCACATTATCTTTTATTATTGATGGTGTTAGGCATCGGCTGTGGGGGAATTTGTCGTTTAGTAGGCTGGTGTTGGGACCTATGAAGACGTTGTTGCCTATTTGACATTCGTTTGATATTGTTACGTGGGCTTGGATTATACAGTTTTTGCCTATGATAACGTTTCTGCCTATGTCGCAGAAACTGCCGATGCGAGTCCCATCGCCTATTCGTGTGTTGTCGCCTATAACCACGTAATTCCAGATGGTTACATCTTTGCCGAATTGGACGTTTTCGCCTATTATTACACCTTTGCCCATTTTAGGTGTTAATGTTGACATTGACATGGTTTGCTCTCCTCTGCTTAGTTTGGTTGTGTGAAGTTTAAATAGTTTGGTTGTTTAGTTTGTTCCTAAAATGAGCAAAGGTTGCTTAAAATGGTCCTGGAGAAAGTCTTAGTTGTTGGTTTAGGGGAGGTTGGGCGTCCTCTTTTTGAACTTTTGAAGGAATGCGGAAAATTTGATGCTTATGGTTACGATTTAGACGAGGATAAGATGCGGGAGGTTGGGCAGTCTGCTGCCTTGCCTGATAAGTTCGATGTTATGCATGTTTGTATTCCATGCCACGACAAAGAAGATTTCGTGAAAAATGTTGTAGGTTATGTGGAGCATTTTAAGCCTAAATTGGTGATCATTGACAGCACCGTTGCACCTGGCACAACTTCAGATGTTTATAGGCGGATCAAGGGCGCTTGTCTTGTGGTACATTCGCCTGTTCGAGGCGTGCATAAGAGTCCAGAGCATATGAAGTGGGAGTTGAGGCGTTGGACAAAGTATGTTGGTGGTGTTGATGAGAAATCGGCCGAAGCAGCCAAGAAACATTTTGAAAAGGCGGGATTTAAGACCAAGATTTTGAAAAGTTGTTTGGAAACGGAGTTGGCTAAGCTTTTTGAGACCACTTATAGGGCTTGGATGATTGTTTGCTTTCAAGAAATGCATAGGATTAGTAGGCATTTTGGGGCTGATTTTGATGATGTGGTTGATTTTATTGAGGACACACATCGCATAAGATTGGATAGGCCAGTTATGTTTCCGGGGGTTATTGGTGGTCACTGCCTAATCCCAAATGCTAAGCTGCTTCTAAAAAGTTGCGATTCTAAACTTTTGTGGTTTATTTTGGAGTCTAATGAAAAACGTGAAATGGAGATTATGGATGAAAGTGTTAAGGGGGAAATCGAGAAGGTCAGAAAACGCGTAGAAAAGTTAGGAGAAGAAGTAGCGGGGTTGAGTGGTGGTTTATGGCGCTAGAAAACAATGATGATTTTGACTTAAAACTTCCCTTAAAACCTTATGAAGCTGTAGTGCATAGGGGTGTTGATTTTGTGCGTTACTGTTTTAGCTTTCTACCAAAAATCGGGGTCGTCAAACCTCCGCCAAAAAGACCAAACGGGGTAAGTGTGATTTTTAGGAGTTGCAATGATGAATGGGCGGAGCAGTCATTGAAATCAATTAAAAATTTCGCCGACGAGATAATAATTATCGATGCGTCGACTGATGACACTCCGGCAAGGATTAAGAAAGTAGCCAGAGAGAAAGGTTTGAACTTAAACTTCATTCATATGGATGTTCCTTTAGACTCGCTTATGGGGGACACGGAAACACATGTTTACCAGTCAAATGTTGGGCTCCGTTGTGCAAAGTACAGGTGGGTGGTGATTTGGGATGCTGACCATATAGCTTACACCAACGGCCCAAATGATATTATGAAACTTAAAGGGTTCTTGTTAAGTCTGGATGCTAAGATCTACTACGCGTTAACATAGGTTTTCTATATTTGGACGGGGATCTTTTCCACATGGGACCTTGGGGGTTTCGAATAAGGCGGGAAGTGTTTGCCTTCACATGGGCTCCACACGTAAAATTTTATAACGCTGGAAGATTTGAGTGATAAATTTTCCATTGTATTATAGGCGGGTTTTGGTTCCCCTCCTTCACGCAGTTCACCTGGTAACCGTGAAAAATGCGCGATATTTGCTTTATAGGAAGTATTGGACTGATTGGCGGGAAGTTGCAGATTTCCAACAGTTTCCCAGACTGGAGGATTACGTAAAGTCTCGACTAAAAACTGATTATAACATTGATTCAGAAGAGGAAGGAATAAAAGTGGCTTTTGCAGAACTCGCCAAAAACCTAGTGAAATGCGACTATCTATTAAAGAACTGCCCAGAAGTTTTAAAGCATGAATTGGCAAATCCACGCTACAAAATTTTTTACGGAAAAAACAACGAAATTATAGGCAGAAATGATATAGATTTAATTGCTTGATAAGTTGGTGTACGTATGATCCTTAACGTTGGATGTGGCGGTAGACCGCGGGATAAAGCATGCTACTATGGGGATGTAAGAGTTGATATAGCTCGTTTTCCTACAGTTACTGCGCTGATGGATGCACATTTCTTAGCCTTTAAAGCTTCAGTTTTTGATAAAATTGTATGCTTTGAAGTGTTAGAGCATTTAGATTCGCCAATTAAGGCTTTAAAGGAGTTTAAAAGAGTTTTGAAAACTAATGGGAAAATTATAATAAGCGTGCCCAACATTTGGTACTGGCGCAGAATTGTCAGAGCTCTCATTGAAAAGCAAAAAATTTTCAAAACGTCTCCGGAGATAGACCACAAACAAGCCTGGGACATCTACGAGTTTCACAGCTTAGCTGAACAAGTAGGGTTGAAGGTAGCTAACGTTGATTGGCTAAACTGGTATGGAAGGAAACGTAAACTCAACTTCTTAGACAGGTTATTGAAATGCATTATCCCACAAATCGGATACACTCATTTACTGCTCGCGTTGAAAAACACTAAAAAGTCTAAGGAAGAAATAAAATGATCGTAACTATTATTTTGGGTACTCGTCCTCAGATTATCAAGTCTGCGCCTTTCATTCACTTAGTAAGCAAAGACAAACAAATCCGCTTAAGCGTAATTCATACTGGTCAGCATTATGATTATGAAATGACGAAAATATTTTTCGAAGAGTTAAACTTGCCAGATCCTGTGGCGAATTTGAATGTCGGAAGCGGAACTCATGCTCAACAAACGGCAAAAATAATGCTTCGCTTGGAAAACGTCTTGCAAAAAGAAAAACCAGACTTGGTTATAGTTCCCGGCGACACAAACTCCACATTAGCTGGAGCCCTAACAGCAGCAAAACTTCACATTTCAGCAGCTCACATTGAAGCTGGCGCTAGAAGCTACGACATGCGTATGCCGGAGGAAATAAACAGACGCCTAACAGACCATTGCTCAACGCTTCTGTTCACGCCTACAGAAAACTGCACAAAAAACCTCCTAAAAGAAGGAATAGCCAAAAACAAAATCCACCAAACAGGCGATACCATGTATGATGTGCTACTCCAGCAACTGCCAAAAGCAGAAAAAACACCCATACTAGAACAGTTAAACCTAAAACCAAAAACATACGCCCTACTAACAACCCACAGACCAGAAAACGTAGACAACCCCAAAAACCTAAAAAACATAATAGAAGCCATGATAAAGCTAAACCAGCTAACCATAATTTTCCCAGCCCACCCGAGAACACAAAAACAACTAAGAAAAACAAGACTGCACAAAACACTAGAAAGACAAAAACACATCAAAATAACCCAACCATTAGGCTACCATGAAACAGTAAAACTGATAAAAAACGCAGCCCTAGTGCTAACAGACTCGGGCGGAATGCAAAAAGAGGCTTTCTGGCTAAAAACCCCATGCATAACACTCCGTGAAAACACAGAGTGGCCAGAAACAGTAAAACTAGAAGCAAACCACCTAGTGGGAGCAGACCCGCAAAAAATAGTGCAGAAAGCATCCGACATTCTAGAAAAAGGAGAAGAAATAACTGAAAGTTTCGAGAGACTCCCAAACCTCTTCGGAGACGGAAAAGCCTCACAAAAAATACTTGACACAATAAAAACATTCGCAAATATTAATTAAGATGACATTAAGCATTAATCCTTAACCTCAAGAAAGGAACACACAATGACCAAAGAAAACATACTATTCATTTCAACAAAAGAAGAAAGAGCATCAGCAGGTAAAGTAAGAATCAAATATTTTAAACAAGCTCTAGAAGCCGGCGGATACAACCTTATAAATTATGAGCTAAACTTGAGCGGATTAAAGAAATACATAAGCTATTTTTTCAGATCCCCTCCAAAAAACCTGAACGAAATCTCCAAGAAAACAGATTTAGTTATAACAACGTCGCCAACAGTACTAAACGCAATAATAAGCCATAAAATCGCCATAAAACATGAGCTACCCCTAATAGTTGACATAAGAGATGTGTGGGAAGAATACGCAAAAACAGCCCATTCCTTGACATACTATTTGGGCATAGTTAAAAGAATTACCAGAGAATATTATAAAGCATTATATTACGCGTCAAAAATTTTTGTAGTCACTGAACCCATGAAGCAATATTATGAAAATGCTCTAGACACCAAAGATAAAGTAACAGTCATCAATAACGGAACAGACACCGAAATTATGAGATGCGACAAAAAGGTCAAACGGGAAGAAGATCTTGTCTATCTAGCAGACTTGGACTGGCCATACCACAATTTGGAGTTCTTGCTCAGAGCATTAAAGGATAACAGTCTACATCTTACAGTTATAGGCGACGGCAAATATCTGCCCATCATGAAAAAATACACGCAAACTCTAGGGATAATTGACAAAGTATCGTTTGCAGGATGGATTCAATATGAAAATCTAAAAGATTACTTGTGCAAAGCAAAAGTGGGGGTGGTGGGCCGCCCATTTATCAGTAACATAGGGTACTTATACGCCATCCCAGTTAAGACTTATGACTATTTGGCGGCCGGGCTTCCAGTTGTAGGCTACGGCCCCGAAAACTCAGCTCTAGAAGATTTCATAAGAAAAAATGCCATAGGCACATATGTTTCTCATCCAGACCCAAAAATTCTGCTAAGAGAATTAAAAAATTTGGTGCAAGAACATGCCAGTTACATTAAAAGGGCGAGAGAGCTAGCGATCAACTTTGATAGGAAAAAGCTTGCACAAAAGATGGTAGACATAGTTAAAAACGTACTAGCCTAGCAAAGTTTCAGAATTAAATCAGCTAAATTTGATGCCCCATCTGGAAGTTTTGGGTATTCTCTCCTTTTTGCCTCTTCAATAGCGTCTAACAAGTTTTTCAAAGTGATTTCTGAAATTAGCACAGCGTTAACCTTCCTTGCATATTGTTTTGCATCCTCAACCCCAGCGGTTCTCGTCCATTCAGGATTTGGAACAACCACAGTAGGCTTTCGATAAACAAGCGCCTCCAAAATTGTTGCACCAAAATGTGTAACCACGGCATCAGCGCCAGCAACAAGCTCATAAAACTTTGCAGAATACTTTATAATCTTCCATTCTGGATGCCGCCTTCTATAGGGCTCCGAGTCGACTTTACCAGTCTGCAGAACAACATTTTTTAGTTCACTTTGAGACACCACATCAAAAAGCCGTTTATGACCAAGCGTGCCTCCAGTAACAAGTATATAACCGTCATTCCAAGGCTCAACTTCGGGCTTAGGAATTAAAGGTCCGACCACAATTCCTCTTTTTAGCAGTTTTTTCTGTTCCTCCCAGTGCAGTACAGTAATAGCCGAAAAAAGCTGAAGGAGAAGTGCGCTCTTTGAGGCTTTTGTAAATCGGACCGAACTCTCTATGTTGACTAAGGGAATCCCTTTCAGCCATGCGAAAAGACTTGGTGGTATACAGAAGTTGCTGCCAGTACTAACAACCACGTCAAATTTGCCAGGAACCTTGTTAAAGGCTTCAATAAAAGCCCTCAAAAGCCTTGGCACAAACTCTCTGGTCGGCGTTTTAGCCTCCCTAGGTTTTAAGAGAAAGTCAACGCTGCCAAATTTGCTAAGCCTTTCATAACTTAACCTATCGCCTTCTGGAACCAGAAAATGCAAGTTTGCCCTTTCGTAGAGTCTCTGGGCTAGGGCGTAGCCATATGCTGTGTGGCCACCGCCACCTGCCAATATTAGCACATTTTTAGTTGCCAATTGGCATCACTCATTTCTGGCATTTCATCGTAGAAATAATGCAGAGGATATTTTAAAATGTTTTAAGTGTTCTAACGTTAAAAATAAGCATCTTGGTGCTGAACCGTTGACAAAGGATAAAATAAGGCTTCAGTATTCAGGTTTCGTTATCTTTGCAGCTAAAATGCTAAGCGTAGCCACCGGTTTAGCCTTTCAATACATGATAGCCCGCTCAACCAGCCAAGCAGAATATGGAATATGGTTTAACATAAACGACGTATTAGCCTACTTCACAATAATGGCTGGAATAATGCCCTTCTGGATTATGCGTTTTGTCGCAAGATCAGAAAAAGGCGCCGAAAAAACTGGAATAGCAGCGAATTTAGCCATATCCATAACTGCAACCATCATTTACATCCCGTTTATCCCGACGATAGCCACGGCGCTAGGCGTTAAACAATACACAAGCCTATACATGCTCGTCTCGTTCCAAATAGTGGAACTTCATCTATTATCCGCCTTTGAAGCTTGCTTAAGAGCTAAAAAACCACAAGCACTAGGCTATGGTCTTATTGTAGCAGAAATCTGCAAGGTTCTCTTAGGATACGCCCTCATAGTTCAGTTTAAAATGCCTTTGGAAGGAGCTATAATAAGCCTAACAGTTGCGATGGCAGCACAGCTAACTTATTACTTGGTATTGCTTGCCGAAGACCTTGTACAAAGCATTAAGTGGACATTTGTGAAAGAGTGGTTAAAGGGCTCCATTGCAAATGTCTATAACGTTCTCGGCAACCAAATAGCCTCCTTTATCTTCATATTGCTCTTCACCCATGGAGGAGAGCAAGCACGGGGCAATTATGGTGCCGCTTTCCAGATAGCAAACATAATAACATACTCATCGTTCCTCGCTTTTGCATTATATCCTAAACTCCTGGCAGAGAAAAGCGGTCAAGACGTCACAACATCTATTAAGACTGTTTTAACGTTCGCAATCCCCATGACTGCTGGAGCCCTAACACTGTCGGAATTGTACCTTACAATACTTAATGTTGAATATATGGAGGCAACGCCTGTGTTACGTGTTTTAGCCATCGACTCCTTTATCGTAACAATCTCTACGCTTTTCAGTTTTGTGCTTTATGGGTATGAAAGAATAGATGAAGAGGCAAAAATACCCTTCAAGGAGCTTGTGAAAAGCAGACTATTCATAGCCTTCTCATTACCATACATTCACTCAGCTATAACAATACCACTCACATATTACATGCTAACTACATACACAAGAAAACAGCCAGTGCCATCCGCGCTTACTGTTGCCATAATAAATTCGGCGGCTCGCTTCGCCATGTTCCTCATCTTATACGCAATGGTTCGGAAAATGATACAACTGGAAATCCCATGGAAAAACATCGCTAAATACGTCTTTGCCTCAATAATCATGAGCGGAGCTCTTTACGTCATAAACGAGGTTCTCCGGCCTACAAGAGTTTACCAAATTCTTGGCTTGACGGCGTTCGGCGGATTACTCTACATTGCAATTATTGCGTTAATTGATATAGATGCACGAATGCTGACAAATTCTATTTGGCTAGAAATCAAATCAAAATTAAAGCGCTAAAATCTATGAGCCGTTGTTATTCCACAACTCGGTGAAAAGGGTTTTTAGGGCTTTTATGAAGGCGTCATAATTCGTCCATAAGGCTGCAACTTTCTTTTTGCCGTTTTCTTTTCTAATCAAAAGGAGTAGGTGTTCGTTGTCCGCCAAGATAAAGGTTGGCAGTTCTTCAGCGTTTAACCGTGAATACTTCGCCCTTTTCAGCTTTGTTTTCTCTAAGAAGAAACACGTCTTAGGCGAGTAAGTGGTTAAGAGTTGAACGTTTACGCCTCTTCTTTGATGTTTCTCAAGCTTGTCCAAGAAACTCGAATGATAAAAGTTTGCAATGTCATATTCCGAAATAAAAACTAGGATTTCGCTTTCAGCTTTGCCGATTATTTCGTCAGCCTTCAAGCTTATCTGTTCTTCGCCTTCCAATATCTGGAAAACCTCTTTCCTTTCAAGCTCAATTTCGGGCTTTGGCAGCGAAAGCCACAAGTCAACGAGACTCTTTCTCTTTTTCTCAAGAAGGTTTAGCCTCATCCTCTTAGTTTCAATAAGTATGTCTAAAGCCTTCTCAAAGGGCGTGGCGATAAACTTTAACGGTTTCTCAAAAACCGACGATATTAGCCCCCTTTTCTCCAAATCCCGCAAAATTCTGTAAGTCTCCGTCCTGTGTAGCGACAAAGCTTCAGAAATGTCGCTTGCCTTATGCTCTCCTGTTCTGGCTAAGTAAACATAAACCTTAACTTCATTCCTTGATAGGCCGAGTCCACGGAGCGCCCTTTCAACGATTTCTATTGATTTCGCTGGTCCTTTATCTGTTTTTACGAAGCGCCACAGTCCGCTGTTTTCGTCGTAGAGTTTTACGATGCTTTCAGGCTTTTCAACGGATAATTCCATTTAAACCCCTTTTACTTTCAGCCTACTCCTCTTCTAAGTCAGAGTCAAAAACCGATTCGGTATACGCCATATTTTATACTTCTGAATTTAAAATATGGATTCAAAATACAACCAGCACGCTAAAACCTTAAAGGCAATAAAGCCAAACCATTATAATGGAGAACAGAGGAGAAATGGAGAAGCTAGGCTTATCCATAAGTCCAAAACACCTCATACTTCCCAAAAATAATCACTGGTTGAAAAGAATCATTCTTGTCTTCGCCTTTATCCTTTTTGACTGCCTTTCAACAATGATTTTTTGCCGTGCACCATCAGAGGAAGCAAATATTTATGCACGGGCTTTTATGGAAGTCTTCGGCATCCCAGCCGGACTAACATTGTTCGTCTTGACAGCCAACCTTCCAATCTTCATGGTTTTAAGCTTAGATTCTCACATTGTTAAATTTCCGATGAAGATGGCTGTTTTGGTGGAGTTGTTTGCAGATTTTGTTTTCGCATGGTTTGTGGCTGGTTTACACTTCAGCGGAGGGGCAAGCTGGTTTTGGCGCATATCCGATATTGAACGCCAGTTTATTGGCATGATGCTTTATCTTTGTGCAGCCTTTATTTTTGTAAAGCCGCATAAACCACATTAAGATTAAATGAAAGTCTAGTGCGTAACATATCGCCACATACTAACTCTATTATCTCGTGCTTCTTCTGTTAGTTAACTGTGCTAGTTGAGATGCTGGTGTTTGTTTCATGGAGAAAAAAGATGTAAAGGCAAACGAGAATGACAAGTCTACGGAGGTTAAAGTGGCAGAAAGCCAGGAAGATGTTGTAGAAGAGGCGCATTTTTTCCACCCCCTCCAATTTTCGGAAAGCGAAGAGGTTCTTAATGCAGAAGAAATTGAGAAGCATAAGGTAGAACTGGAACAGAAACTACAGGAGTTGTTGAAAAGCATAAGTGAGGAAACCCTCCAGTTAAGCGAGTTTTTAATGGAAGAGGACAAACTGGTTAGAGAGCTTTGCACTTCCATGAGGCAAATTCTGAAGAAACTTAACGTTTCATTTAACATCCCGCCGCGAGAAATACCGATTAAGGCTAAGGCGAAGAAGGTCATTTTAAATGAGGAATGCCACCTCATACTTGTCTATGAAAAGGGCGAGGTGCACTCCGCCTTTTTAGCCGAATACCCGCCAGAAATTGTTATGGCCACTTTACTGATTGTAATGCCTGAACTAGCCGAGGTCATAATGCTTTATAGAAAGAAGATAAGCACGCGTGTAAGTTTCTTTGCTAGAATAAAGAGAGAGCTTAAAAACGCTGTAAAAGCCATTGTTGGAAGCAGCGAAGCAGAAACGACAGAAAAAGAATCAATGGACGTTGTCAAGGACTCACTGCAAAATCAAGAAAGTTAAAGGCGGCAAAATAGATGGATGGCGTAACAACGGAAATCAGAACTTTCTACTCGGCAAGAGAAATACGGGAAGTTGTTGAAGCTGAAATAAACCAGTATAAAACGTTGCTAGATGATTATAGTCAATGGCTCGGGACTTTATTGAGAAATCCGGAAGCCTCGAAAAATCAGGAATGGATGAAAAAGGCATCCGATTTACAGAAGATTCTAAGGAGTAGCGGCAGAAAGGGCGAGAGAAAAGAGAAACCCGCCTTAGCAGAGTGGGTTAGATTAAAGGATTTAATGCTCTGTGCCGACGATTTTGGAGAAATGGAAATAATTTTTGAGGCAGTCGAAGAGCTTAAAAGTAAGCTTGACAAACTTGAGAAGGTTAAGGCTTCTTTCATTGAATTGGAACGTTACGGCTTAGGAAAGAACATGGTTTACATTACATTTATACATGATGGAATCCCTGAAAAAATAGCCGTGAAACCTAAAAAAGAGTTGGAGGAAGAAAGGTTCAAGTTTATTGCCGATTTTTCAGTGATAAAACAGCTGTAAAATGATTGTGCTAACTTTAGCTTGCGCTGTACTCTATAAAGGCTTTAGTGAACTTCTTCATTAAATCAAATGGGTCTTCAACAACACAGTGCGTCCTAATATAACGTTTAACAGCGGCGCTGTTGACACCTATGCCTATCAAACCAACACCCATTCGCTCAACCTTTTTAATGTTCTCTTTTAGCTTTTCCTCTGCATCATCATACCCCGTTGGGTAAAAGTCCGAAACTACAACCAAGACTCGTGCCTCTTCCAAGCGGCGCGTCAAAGCTTGAGCAGCTAATAAAATGGCGTCTGACAAAAAAGTGAACCCCCCGTAAGTTAACCCCCCTATTCTCGCCCTGACGCAGGCATCATACTTTTCTGTAAAGTCTTTTATTACGTAGAATTTGTTGCTGAAGGCGTACATTCCCCAAGAGTTCTGGTTAAGGATAAGCATTCTGGCAACTTCTGCTAGACAGAGGGCTATACCTTTAACTTCGCCTTTAAACATGTTTAGGCTGTGGCTTGCATCAATAAGTATGGACCATGCATCTTCTCTAGTTTGCAGTTCCTCACGAACAAAAATGTCTGTCCGTTGACTTTTACTTGCGATAACCTGTATCGCCTCTTGTAAATCAACAAAACCACTTTCTTGTTTAAAGTCTTCACCGCTAATGTTCTTTAGAAGCCGCAATTGATGCAGAACCCGCCTGATGGGACTGCTTAAGATTTCCTTTCGCCTATGAAATTCGGCATAGTCCTCAACCGGAAAGGAGAAATCCTCGAACTCCGTTTCCTTCCCGCTTTCCTTATAACCATTCAAAATCTTAACTTGAGATTTTTCACGCTCCAACCAGGCTGTTAAAGCTCGATTTGCTTCGCTTCCATCTAGAGATTGTAAGGCTGACTTGAGCTTTTGTTCATCTCTAAATTCTGAATCGGCATTTTGCAATGTTTCGATTAAGAGACCTTGTACTTCGTCCTCTCTTGGAAGCCTCTCTCTATAGAAGGGGTCATTTGTTCCGTGGCTTTCAGCATATAAAAGCGATGGGACCTCAAAAGCTTGACCAAAAAGGGATAATGCATCATAAATTTTGTTCGCATAATCTATCTTCTCATTTACAGTTGGGTTTTCTTGAATTTTCTGAAGCATGGATGTTATAGCTTCAACCTCTGTCAGTGCATCATTTTTTAGTGTTCCTTTAACTTTCCCAAGATTGCAGTTTAAGAGGGTTAAAGCCGTAACTCGTGAAATGTCATTTGAAAGTTCTTCAGCACTTTTCATTCGCAGATAGGAGATAACGTTTGCATAGGTTATTTCTGGAAGCATCCACCTAAAAGAATGCTTCAAGCTTTTATTAATTATAGCATCTTCGATAAGACTAACAGTGAACGTGGATAGACTTGGCTGCTTCCCCCGTGCCCAACGCGAATAAATGGAGAAATCTGATAAAAGAGCATGTAAGCTAAGATGATAAACAGAAGCCTTAAACAAGTACCAAATAATCTTCCTATGAGTTAGATTTTGAAGATTAAACTTTAACCCTTGAAAGACAACATGGTTGTCGTCCAGCCTCAATGGCTTAATTAAATGGAGGACATATCCCTTCTCATCTTTCCCAAGATATGGATATCTCAAATCATCGTGAAGGAGGACCTTAAGTTCACTATGGGACTTCTTTGTAACATGAAGGGCTGTTGACCAAGAAAAATCAAAAAAGTTCAAGGCTTAACCCATTTTAAGATGAACCGAATATGGATTCTATTACTCGCTTTACTGCAGCTTGAATCTCCACATCATCACTTGTGGTTCCCACGATGGTTTCAACTGCCGCCTCGATGGGGGGACTTCCATCAACTATCAGTGTTGCCCAGTTGATAAGGTCGCCCGGGGACGGCCCATAAGGTAAGTCGCCATTTTTATATTGTCTTCGAAGTTCGGCGCCTACACGGACTATTTTTTCTGCGGTTTTTGCATCAACGCCCGTTCTCTTTACAATAAGTTCTACCTCTTCAGAGGCTATTTTGTCTCCGACACTTAGGTAGTCGAAGTTTATCCAGACTGACATTCGCCTTCTCAAGGCGGCGTTTAATGGTTTTGTTCCAACGAATTCCGCCGAAAAGGGGTTCATCGATATTATCAAATAACCGTACAGGTGTCTCTTCACTATTTCGTTGTCCTTCTCTGTTAGAACAATGTGGCCTCTGGTGTCCAGAACTGGGTTAAGTCTTGAAGCTATGTCTTGTTTCATCATGTTTGCCTCATCGAGGTATAAGACGCCGCCGTTTCTGCACCACATTACAATCTGCCCATCAATCCAATTCTCCTTCCCAAGACCAATATACCGCCCAAATAGGTCATAGGCAGAAGTTTGCAAACCACAGTTTATTTCCCAAATAGGCAGCCCACATAACTCCGCGATGAGGTAGACTATATGGGTTTTTCCAGTCCCGCTGGGTCCAACCAAGGCGCACTGCTTAAAATAATACAAGGCACGCACTATCCTTTCAACATAGTTATAGCCTCTGTCCACATATTCAGGAGTGTTTCTTGGTATGAGGGAACGCACAGACTCTGGAAAAACATATCCTGGGTGAAGGTCATACTTATCTATGCGGTACTTCTTTCTCAACTCAGCGGTGGTGTAATCTTCAACGGTCGCCGTTTTCGTTATCGAAACTGATATCCTTGTATCCTTGATCTCGGCTTTCGTCTGCTCCTCAGTCACGTACACGGCATTGCTTTGTTTTCGTCTTTCGCCTTGATGGCCAAAACCAACGACTGCTACTGGTTTTTCTTCTAATTTTTGCTTGTTTTGAGACAATGCGTTCCCTCCGTTTTCAATTATTGATATGGGGGCTTTTGATTTAAATATTGCTTCTCACGATTCAATACACTTAATTAATAGACTAAGAACCTAAATAATCACAAAACCATCTTGCATTCTATAAACTGCGTCTGAAGCTCTCGTTATTCTCTCATCATGAGTAGCAACAATAACCGTTATTTTGCGTTCTTTACATAATTTATAGAGTATCTCGATAACTTCTTTTCCAGTTACGGAATCAAGTTCTCCTGTTGGTTCGTCAGCAATAACAACTTCGGGATTGTTGGCTAGAGCCCTGGCTATAGCAACTCGCTGCATTTCTCCCATACTTAACTTGCTTGGGAGATGATCTTTCCTATTTTCCATCCCAACAAGTTCAAGAAGATGACTTGCCCTTTCACGCTGTTCTTCAGAGGATTTCCCCGCAAGCATTAGGGGCAACTCAACATTTTCTAGACTTGTCAATGTTGGCAGCAAATTAAAGTTCTGAAAAACAAAACCAATGCGAAGGAGCCTTGTTTTTCTCCTTTCCTTATCACTGATTTTTGTCATGTCTTTTCCGTCAAAAAATATTTGACCACAGGTTGGCTTATCATTTAACCCTAAAAGATTAAGGAACGTCGTCTTGCCTGATCCGGACGGCCCGACAATAGATACAAAGCTAGCCTCTTTTATCTCCAGGTTTACATTTCTTACAGCCACTACATCCATTGAGCCAGCATGGAAAATTTTTGTTAAATTAACAGTTTTGATGCGCAATCTCAATGCTCGCCCCTTAGGATTTCTGTAGTAAGCTCTCTGTTTGCCATAAGTGAAGAGATAATTCCACCGAGGCAGCTGACAGTTGTTGTCAATGTTATAGTTTCTAAGGCTAATGAAAGGGGTAGTAGGCTGATTACGTTTGGCATGAATAGCTGAACGGGAATACTGGTATATCTACTTACAATGAATAGTGCTGCGATAATCCCTAGAAATAACCCTATGAGGCTGCCAAATAGTCCGATAGTCACGGTCTCAATTATAACCATACGTAAGGTGATGGATTTCGGCGCACCGATAGCGCCAAGAATGGCAAACTCCCTTTTTCTTTCAGATATGCTCATAAAAGTGATTGTTGCAACAAGGCACATTGTCAAAGTTAATAATGCGACAGTGACACCAAAATTCCAATTCTTTAGTTCGTTAAGCAAAGGTCGAATAAAGTCGTTTCGCTCTTCTTCTGTTAGAGCCTTAACACCTGTTATTTCGTTTTCAATATCTTTTGATAGCACATCCCCGTTTATAGTCTCGTCGGGCTCTACCACTATCATGCTTACTAGTCCGTCAAATTTGTAAATTTTTTGGGCTGTCCTTAATGGCATGATTACCGCTTGCGAAAGAACCGCTATCCTTATGTCAAGAACACCGACAACTTCCATTATGTGATTTTTAATGCTCACTTTTGAGCCTACGCTTAAACCATATTGGTCAGCAAGCGACAACCCAACAACAATTTCTTCAGCGGTGTCGTTTTGAGGCCACCTTCCAGCTTTTAAAGGAATATTTCCAACTAGAACATGCCAGCTATCGGAAGGTACTCCAATGGTCACATTTGATGGTAAAAGTGCATCCTCGCTTTCTCTAAAATTTAATTGAAAAAACAATGGTGTGGTGTTTTTAACTCCTTGAATTTGGCTAATTTCCTCTAAAATATTCTCGGGTATCGCGCCCCCTATAGGGAAGGCTTGAATCACAAATACTCCCCTTGCAACTACAAGAATTTTCCCTTTGAAAAGTGAACTCATCTCTTCAACAAGGTCTGTGCACCTTGTTATTGTCGCGCCGATGCCTATTAACATCATTGTGGATAATGCTACCCCTAAAATGCATAACATTGTGCGAAGTTTTCGACGTCGAAAATTTCGAAAACTCATTGTGAGTAGGCGCAAGGTTACTCCTCTTTACACAGAATCTATTAAACACTTTTATATACATCTCTGTCTAACTAAATGTCTAATGATAAGGTGGCAAGTTATGATAAAGAAAATGCTCACAGTATTAATGTGTTTGCTAATTCTTTCGATAACGCTAAGGTTCACAAGCAGTTTTGATAGGGCAATTGCACAGTATTATCAACCAACAATTAATGGAAAGATAACAGTTTATCCAAGTGGAAAAGTTGCCTTAGCAGGCAACATGAGCCAAGTGCTAACAGGAATAAACCCAACTATTCACAGCGCAGTGCAGTTCTCCCAAAGCGGTGGAAAAGTCAAGATTGAAGGAGAAACTTCGATGACAATACCATACGAAATGGAAAGCCAATTTCCATTTGAAAACATGGATATAAATTCTAATTCGCAATTTTCAAATGGCCTATATAATTTATCCGCAACGATATCCTTTAGAGTTAAATCACAAATAGACTCGCAACTGAACGTTTCAGATTTTTCGGCTAATGGAAGATTCGACAACGGCAATTTTGTCGGGTCCATTGCAGTTCATTTGATACCAGGCTTCTCGTTGGGACAAGTTGAAATGGATTTTTATGGAAACCAATCGTATATACACATTTCTGGCAACACTACCGTGTATTACACTGGCGGCATCACACCCGACATGGTAAATGATGTTATCACATATCTGGAAGCAAACGTGACTGGGAGAGGCCCGTACTCGCTTTATAATATGACGCTGGGAGCTTTTGAGTGCATAACTCTCGATATAACCAATTCGTCTTTACCAAATGGAGTTTTTGTTAGCTTTGAAGCGGCAATTGTCTCGTTGCAAGGAACCTTTTTTGATTCAACACTTTACTTGTTAACAGCGTTTCTTACTAATGAGGTGCCTTCTCCATACATGTATAGCACTGTCATCGTACCTCTAATAGCGTGTGTGACTATTTTACCGCTGTCTATGATCTGCGAAACATCGACAAATGGGTCTTTCCAAGCAGTTTATGCTCATTCAACAAGACAATTTTCAATGAGCACAAATATTGCTGCAAACTATGATGCAGTCATAGAAAGAATTATTGCGATTATTTCAGAGCTGAGCACTATTCCAAGCTTTCCACCAGAATTAGTTCTCTTGTTACCTCACCTAGAAAACATTCTACGACAGGAATATTGCCATATCGAGTCTAGCACGGCTACATTACATTACGCAAACAGCATCCTCGATTATCAAGGAATTGAATATATAGCCGGAGATTTAAACGCGGCTGTAAACCATGCAAAAGCAGAGTTGTTTGAATGGTTAAAAATCATATTTTTGCCAAACTGGAACTGGCAACTTGACTATTTAAATCAGACAACAATAGACATTACATCCTTCAAATACGGATATGATATTGCAGGGAACCAGTTAATTATGCATTTTGAAAACTTTGTCCTCCGGCCACCAGTGGACATTCAAACAGCAACGAGTTTCCAGTTAAAGAGATTCTTCAATCTTACTTACGGCATGCCTCCACCTCCGATTCAATTCACTTTGACAATCGAGGGAGGAAGTAACGTAACTCATTATGTAACAATAACAAGGCCTGCCAGCGTTCCCCCTCCCAGCAGCAGCTCACCTGATGGAAAATCAATGACATGGAGCAATCCAATTATAAGCAGCCTTCAAGACCTAACTTTTAACGTAAACCACGACCCGACAGCTATAGGATTCTCGATTACTAATCCTGCAAGTCTAAGTGAAACCAATCCCTTCGTCTGCGATGCAACCGAATTGGCTTCTGTGGTAATATTTGTTAAGCAAGCATCTTGTTCGATGTCTATAGCTGTAAGAAACTTGACAGGCCCGCCTTCTGGCGGCGATACCCCTCCCAGCGGCTTCAAATTTTTAGGAAAGTATGTTGAAATTGTATGCGAACCAAGCGATGTGCCTGTGCAAGCAACAATAAGATTTTGCTATACGGATGAGCAGCTCAAAGCTGCAAACATTGACGAAGCATCGTTAAAAGTTTTTTACTGGAATACAGCCTCTAATCAATGGGAGGAATATCCATCAACAATTAATATGGCAAAAAATTATGTTGAAATTAACGTTACACACTTTAGCGTATGGGCTTTAATGGGACAACCTCCAACTCCAATCTGGAGTCAACCTTGGTTCATCGCCACAATAGCAGCGATAATAATAACAGTAGCAGCTGTTGCCATTTTTGCTGCAAAACGTAGAAAACCAAAAGTTCCGGAAGCACCGCCATTCACGTCGTCAACGTCCTCAACGGAAAACCAATAACCCGCCTTATTTAAAACATCCCTCTTTTAAATTTTAGAGACATTTAATGGGCTGGCGTGTTGGCTGTAACCCGCCTTCTGTCTTATGTGACATTCGGCTGATCGGGCTACCTGCGCTTCGGGTAGAGGCTTCATCAGCGCTTGTTTGCCCTTTCCACGTGCAGGACGGCCGTTTCACCGTTTCCACCCAGCATTCTCGACAACTTAGTATGCTTCATTGGCACTTATCTGGGTGGACGTTTCGTTTCTGCTCCGTTGCCAAGGCTCTCGCCTTACGCCCTTGCGGGCGTTGCACTTCTACGTGTGGGCGGAGTTTCCTCAAGCCTCGTAGGAGGCTCGAAAGCCACACGCCAACTCGCCAGCCCTAAGATTTCATGCACCAAGCTATGCAATAAAAGTTTTGGAAGATTTATTTCATTGTAAAGCGTTATGCTAGTGGAGGGTGGGTGTCTGCTTTGGGTAAGCTTGTTATCATAATTACTGGAACGCCTTGCGTCGGAAAAACTTCCGTGGCACGTTTACTTGCCTCGAGGCTTAACGCCGTTTATTTAAACCTAACAGAATTTGCCACAAAAAACAACCTTATCATAGGCGCGGATGAGAGGAGAGGTGGCTCCCTAATAATTAACGAAGGACGCTTGAGGAAGGCTGTAAATAGGCTAATAGATGAGGTTGGCGAGCAAAGCGTTGTCATAGATGGACATTACGCTGCAAGTGTTGTTCCGAAAAAGCTTGTAACATGCGCTTTTGTTTTGCGGCGTGACCCGGTTGAGCTGAGGAGTTTCATGGAAAAGGCTGGCTTTTCCAGAAATAAACTATGGGAAAATCTGGCTTCTGAAATTTTAGATGTCTGCTTGGTTGACGCATTGAACGCCTATGGAAAAGAGAGAGTTTGCGAAATCAATGCCACTGGAAAAAGCGTTGAGGATGTTGTTGAAGATATTCTAGCGATTTTAAACAGTTCTAAAAATTGCCGTATAGGTGTGGTTGATTGGCTTGGTAAATTAGAAAGCGAGGGGCTATTAAACGAATATTTAAGAGTTTAAAGAGGGCTTGTTGCCCTTTTACGCTTTTAGGCTTTGTAAAATCTGCCTTGCCGTTAAAATTATTATTTTTCTTCTGTTTGCGTAGGCTTTCGCGTGGTCGCTGAATTTCTCTCCCACAATGACGGGGTTAGGCAGGCCCACCTCTTCTGAGGCTTTGTCAAGGTTTATTACGATGTTTATGCCTATCGTTCTCTTCCAGTCTTTTATCCAAACACCTTGTGCTAGGCGACCTTTCTGGATTATTAGGTCGAAGTTTCGGGATATACCCCTGTAGCCCTCGAGGCTGACGTTCTCTTCTACTCTATAGCCTTTCTTTCTGAAGTATTGTATTACTGATTGTTTTAGGTTGGATGATTTTTCTGGCTTTGTCCCTTCGGTGCTCATTGGGATCCTCTTGCATTAAGCGTTATTTAGCAGTTTAGTGAAAAGGTTTTCGGAGCGGGCACACATTGACAAACTACATAATTGTCATTTGTGGTGAATGCGGAGGCTACCTACTGGCTAAGAGCTGTCAAAAATCAAGGACTTGCCCCTACTGCAATTCAAAAGTTTTGCTGGAGAAGGCCAAGAAGGTTGCATCTGCTGAGAAAGCTGATGAAGCATCAATGATACTGCGTAAGTTAAAGGAAAAAGCTGCTGCAAAACATGAGAAAGCTAAACTTCAAAGGCTATTTTAAGGAAAGCCATCAACCCTATTCCAAGAAGGATTACGATAAGCTGAATAATTGACTCGCCAGCATGTGGCTTTTTATGTAGTTCTGGCATAAGGTCCGTAGCTGCTATGTAGATGAAACCGCCAGCGGCGAACGGAATAAGAAGAGCTTCTATGCTTTGCGTATGAGCTAGAAAATACGTTGTTAAGGCGCCTACAACGGCGGTTACAGCCGATATAAAATTGAAAGCTAAAGCCTTTTTACGACTGAGACCCCCATATACTAACACTCCAAAGTCGCCTAACTCTTGTGGGATTTCGTGGAAAATCACCGCTAAAGTTGTTGCAAAGCCAAGTTCGCAGGAGGGAGAAAATGTAAAGGCTGCGGCTATAATCATTCCGTCAATGAAATTGTGGATTCCGTCTCCAACTAGGTTTAGGTAAACGAAAGTGTGAGTTGGGCATTCTTTTTCGTGGCAGTGGCGCCAATAAAGAAACTTTTCCAACGCAAAAAACGAAACTATGCCGACGATTACGTACCAGAAAACAACAATCGGGGCACTTCCAGGGGAGTTATCTCGAGGGGACAAGGATTCCGGCAGTAAGTGAAGAAATGCTCCGCCTAAAAGAGTGCCTGAAGCAAAACCCACCAAAACCATTGTTAAACGCTTTAGCTTCTCCTCTTTCAATCCCATGAAAATTATTCCTATGAAGGCAATGAAGCTTACGGCTGTCACGGATGCCAAAATTGGAATTAAATCGTTCATCAATCTTCAATGGTTAATGCCCTAAACTTATTAGAGTATCGGTTTTAACCCCTAATTTTCTGGAGCATTTCACACGCCTTGCATATCGTTTGCGTTGTTGGTTCACCGCATTCGCCGCATTCTTTTAAGGCTTCTGTCTTCTCGATTTTTTCTATGGCGATTCTAAGTTTTTCCGCTGCCTTAAAAATCGTGTATTTTATGCCAGCATGTTTTTCCTCCATTCTGTTTAGAAACACGCGCACGTCATTTCTCAGGGCTTCTGGAGCGTATGGGCATGGAGTGTTCTGGAACTTTATCTTCTTGATGTAAGCGTATAGCGCTGTTTCCTTTTCTGGAATCTCGCAAAAAGGTTTCACTCGCATCACAAGTTTTGGATGAGTTTCGTCCGTTACTGGTTTTTCCCTTGCTATTCTGTAAGGGTCGCCGTGCAGCATGTTGAGCAGAACTGTTTGGACTTCGTCATCCAGCGTGTGGGCGGTTGCAAGCTTATCCGCATCAACTTTCCTCGCAATTATGTTTAGCGCCTTCCTCCTCAAAACACCACAGTAAGCACACGGCGTTAATTCGCCTTCACCCCCCTTTTTTAGCTTTTTAACAAGTTCATCAAGCGTAAAGTCATAAAGTTCTTTAAAGGAAATTATGTGATGCTCCACGCCGAGTTTTCTGCAGTTTTCCCCGGCAATTTTTAGGGCTTCATCCCTGTACCCGGCGATTCCCTCATCCACAGAAACCGCAACAAGCGAAGCCTTCGGATAGCCACGCTCCATCTTGGACAAAATGTTTAGGAGGCTTACGCTGTCTTTTCCGCCTGAAACGGCTACGGCTATCCTATCGTCAAACTCAAACATGCCGTATTTGGCGATGGTGGCTCTAACCTTGTTCTCAATTGATTTAACGAAGCAGCCTTTACATAGCCATTCCCCAGAGTACCTCCTAAAGAAAAAGGCTTCCTTTCGTTTACAAACGCTGCAGAGTGTTCCACCTCTAACATTCTCCACGTTTATCAGACTTCCAAGCACTGCACGTTAGCTAAGGAAATACTTTTCATGGTGAAATTTAATATTTCTTAAACATGGAAGAATTTTCAGGTCGAATCGATACTTAATGGATGAATGCTATGGTTAAGAAACCTTCAAGGCTTCCGGAGTTTCTAGAAGTCGTTTACAGTGCTGAACGTTGGGCGCTGCTTGAAAGGCTAAGGGCGAAGGCTTTAAGTTTGATGGAGACGCTTGCAAAGTTTAACATAGAAACCATTACTCATGGCAGCGTTGCAAGAGGAGATGTGACAGAAAAAAGTGATGTTGACATTTTCATACCGCATCCACCATCATCTTTTCTGATTGAAACAGCCCTTGAACAAGCAAGAATATCAATAAACAGGCGACTTATCGTGCAGGCAACACCAGCATACGCAATGAAAGGCTACATAGAAATCGATGAACGAACCAGCGTCACATTTCCATTGATGAACATGCGCAAGATTGAAAGGGAGTTTTATAAGTTCGGCGGTGAAGCAGCCCCTAAAACTTTGAAAACTGGAAAGCGGGTCGCCGGTGTCGATAAACGCTTAATGCTCATTGAACCCACCGAGAAAGGGCATAGGGAAAGCGGAGTTGTTGGTCAAGAGGAACACGTTGCCAAAATATTAAGAATCTCTGTGGAAACAGTCCTTGACAGGGTTCACGCCCTTCTAAGAAGGAACGAAGTGGGCAGAACCGGTGTTTTCCTTGAAAGAGAGTTAACGGAAGGCGAGACCTTTGAGTTAGCTTTAAAAAAATTGGCGGAAGAAAAACCAGCTGTTCGGAGAAGATTAAAAACTGTTTAGGCTCACTCCATTGGTAGTGCAAACCTTAGTAGGGCGGCTACTCCGCCCAAGGCGACAAGTTTTGCTCCAGCCTCATGTTCTGTGCTTATAACCATGACTTTTCCGCCTTTCTGTTCCACATCTTTCATCAAACGTTCTAAGGATAAGCGCTCTTTGTCCTCTGCTCCACGCAACCTCGTGTCAGCTAAAACAAGCATATCAACAGCTCCATACTCTGACGCTTTACGAACTTCACCTAAACCGTAAACTACCGTCCTCTCGCTTTTGCCAAGCCTTTTCAGAATTTCCTCAACAACTTCGGTTTCTTCGGCAACCCTCAAGTGCTTTATAGTTTTGGTAAGGATGCCGGAGCGTACAGCCTCATAAATACCAGCGACACCACTGTTATTCACACTTTTAACATCTGCAACCGATCTGGCTATTTCTGGAGCTTCTTTATCTAAGAACTTTACGAAGTCATTTTTTATGAAGCCTACACCAATTATCGCTATTGGGTTGTGGGTTTCGCTCCAGATCCGGCTCAAATTGTTTAACGCGTTTTGAAAAAATTCTTTGATCGCCGCACTTCTTTTTTCAGCTTCAAGTTTACCCGGAAGCCTTGCTCGTTCCTCCACTTTTACTTCAATGCCGTACTGAGTTGTTGTGGCTATTGCAAAGCCTTCGTCATCTATTGCCACGATAATTATGGGCTTTTCCGAAGTTTTTCTAGCTGTTTCCAGTCTTTCAAGCTGGTGGCTTGCCCACTCCTTTACAATTGTTACTGGCGAATTCAATGTAATATTTAATGTGTGATGTGCGCCGGTCGGAATTATTTCTGGTGCATGACATATCGTTCCGTGAACCCTAAGTCTTCCAAGAAGCTTGTCCCAAGCAACCTTTTCCACTTTAACACCCATGAAAACGGAAACTCTTTCGCCCCGCTTTCCCCTAGAGTATTTTTCATCTTGTTTTATCTCCCTTGACGTGTAGGCGTAAACCTCGTCGCCCCTATAGATGATGTTATAGAGATGCCACAAATCGTCAATGGTTTCCGGAACGACTTTCACAAAGCCCTTTTTTAGGTTCATCTCCAGAATCTTCAACAGATTTTCCTCTTCTATTAGTCGCGCTTAAATTAATACTTACGGCTATGAGGTCTTACAAGCTCCTCCAATATGCTTAGCATATCTGGAACCTTTGTTACAATGTCAGTGAATGTAATAATGCCCGCAAGTTTATCGCTATTTCTGGTGACGAGTAGACGTTTAATACCTTTCTTCGCCATTAACTTGGCAGCCTCATTTACGCTCGCATTCTCATCAATCGTTATTACCGGACTTGTCATAATCTGCCTGGCCGTTAATGTTTCTGGTGCCAAACAGGGCTCAACAATCCTCCTCAAAATATCCCTCTCAGTAATTATCCCAACCGGTCGCTCGCCCTGAACAACCACTATAGAGCCTATATCAAACTTGTTCATTGTGGCAACAACCTCCTTAGCACTTGAGTCGGGACGCACAACACGAACATTCTTCGACATAACATCCCTAACAAGAACAATTCCAGCCAACTTAGACAACCTCCAACGAAACTAAGGATACCGCCCAAGGTATTAAACTATTCCGACAGCAAAATCCTTAATAAACGTCTCGCGACGTTTACATTTTGGGCCGGTAGATCAGCCTGGAATGATCGCAGCGTTGGCATCGCTGAGGTCGCGGGTTCGAATCCCGCCCGGTCCACCAAGACCGCTTAATTACTTGTATATGTTGATAGCCTTCTCGAGAATCTTTAAGGCTTCTTTTATTTCATGTTCTTCCGGGTAGATGTTGCCTAATCCAAGCCTTATCCAGTCCGACTTCACAAGTTCGTACCCGTTTCTGAAAAGGAAGAAGGTTCCAGGAACTGTTGCTAAACTGTATTTTGGTATTGTATGCTTGTTTGTCCAGTTATAAGTGTCCTTTATTGGCAGTTTCACCCAATAAGTCACGCCAACATTGTTAGGAAAGTAGTTAAAGCCTTTTTCCATCAACCATTTTTCAGCTTCGCTTTTGATGGGGTTCCACCTCTTTTTGTGCGTTTCAAGCGCTTCTCTACCTTCTTTTAAAAGTTTGACTGCAATCATTTGAACCATGTTTGCAGCGTTGCCGACCGTGTTAACGGTGTCCACGTATAGCTCTTTCACGATTTTTTCGTTGGCTAACGCTATGCCCAGCTTTAATCCTCCTAAGCCATAAACCTTTGTGAGGCTCGTTGTAGTTATGCCAAATTCTTCATCAACACAAAATATGGTCGGTATTGCTTCTCTATCAAATTCAGCGTATATCTCATCACATAGCACGTAAAAACCATATTCACGTGCAACCTTCATAACCCCTTTTAATTCGCCATTGTCCAACACGGCGCTGCTTGGCGCATGTGGATTCGTCAAAACTAACAGCGCAGTTTTCCGCGAAGCTATTTTCTGTAAAAAGGCAGCATCAACTTTGAAAGCATTTTGCTCGTCTCTAACCAGCCTTTTGACGTGTGGGAAATATTCTTGAACAAGCCTTAATAGTGGCTCGTATGTAGGGTATTCAACTATGGCCTCACACTTTTCAGCGCTCCTTTCGGCAAGAAGCCTTATAATACGCGCATTCTGACCTGAAGCCCCTTCACTCGAGACGAACACATTTTCCGGTTGAACACGGTATCTTTGAGATAACAGCTTAACAGCCTCTGGATTTCCATAAGCATAATTAGCGCTTAAATCCACATCGTCAAAGTTCAAATTATACTTGAAATAGGCTATTCCACTCGAACGGAAATCATACTTCAGCTTCCGCAAGCTAGTATACCAGTCTAAATATGCGGATTTATGCCTCATCATGAAACCTACTATTCTTGAAGCTTAAAGCGGAGGATAGCGGCAATTCCACCAAAGGAGTTTTTCAGCATCTGCCCCTCCTCAGTCTCGTCTGAAATTATTTCAACATCTGTATTCGTATATTCAGCCAATTGGGCGAAGTTTTCTATCAATTCTTGTTTCTCGACTATACTTAGGGATGGAGCTTTACAACTTGGACACGGTTTCCCGATGAGACTTTGTTCAAAACTTGTCAGCATGTGCCCCTTAACAGTCTGCTGCTCCTCATAACCACATGCGCTGCATCTGACCTTCACACGTGCAATATCAAGCCCTTCTGAAAGCAGCAAAGTTTTAACGGCGCCTGTTTCTAGGGCTTTTCTAACGGCTTCTTCTCCATAAGTGGCGAGACCCGTGTCGTGACCTATCTCGTAAAGAAACTGCTGGACTATTTGCCGTTCTTCTATATAACGGATTTTTCTCATAATTTCTGGTGCTTTGTCCACGATTTCCTTTACCCCTTGCTCGTCAACATAGGCCGTGTCAACAGTGTCGATAATTTTCTCTTTCAGCTGGTAGTTTAGGTAATCGCCTTTTTCAAAGTCGTATTTGGTGGGGCCGGGTCCACCGATTATTATCCCCTTCAAATTTTCTATTGGGAGAAACACCTCGTTTGCGTGTTCGCCCACACGCCTAAAATACTCTTGGAGGCGCATTTCTCTAAGCCTTTCAAACCTTCTTGCGGACTGCCCGCCAGCACGCGTTTTCCCCGGAACACCAGATGTGACTTCTCTGACGATTTCGAGTCTTCTGCCTTGAAGAGTTGCGAGGGATGCGGCTGTCGCGTCGATAAGGAGTATGCCATAAATCTCTTTTTCCCTCAGAAGCTCTTGCAAATGCTCTGTATGAAAGCGTGAATCACATCTGTAAAGATATATGTTTATGGGCTCCGGCGGTATAATCACGTAAGTTTCGATTTTTTCACTTCCAGCACCATTTTGGGGAACTGCCCCGCAGAATATTACAAGCCCGTTTTCAGGGGTTTCCTTGAAAAGCTTTAGGCGCTGCTGAACCTTGACAATGGCGTCTTGAACGTTTTTGCGGGTTGTTGTGGACTTTATGTTGGAAGCAGTACCGTACTCCTCTCTAAGCATATTCATGACTTCGCTTATCTGCTTCCCTGGCGGAATGTAAAGTGAAATAAGCTCTGTTCCTCGTCCCTCCTTGTCGGCTAGCGTGTTCAATATCTTTTTTAGCCGAAAGAGTTCGAGGGACGTCCTCTTTTTAGGGGCGCTCAAATTTTTCACTCAAAGTTTAATGCTATAAAGCTACATGGCAACGAGCCAAATAAAAATATTGGACAAATAGAGGTTAGGACAAGCCTAAAACTTCTTTCAGAAAAGCCTTATACGGCCCAAGTTTTCCGCCATAGTTGCCAGCGGAAATTCGCAGAACACCAAGAACGTTTATAGCTGCTTTTATACCTTCGCCCATAGCCTTCTTGACGGATTCCACCGTTAAGCCGTTAATAACTATCTCGTATACGGAGTTAACGTCCTCCGGCAGCTGGGAATCTTCCACAACCTTTTTCAGCGTTGGGCAGAAGGGGTGGTTTGTTGAAGCCTTAAGCTTGTACTTTAGGGAGCCAGCCTTTGAGCCGGATCGGCAGACTCCGCCTGGAAATGGCATTATAATTCCGTTCGCAGCGCTTCTTATCGCTTTTACAGCTTCTTCTGCGGCTTGTAGTCCCGAGCTTTTGTCTTTTGCTAGTATAAGAAAGTTCCCTCCGGCAACAGCCTCTACAACGCCAAAGGAGTCTTCCACAATAAATTCACCTTCCATAACCGGGATTTTCCAAACCTTTCTGCCGCCAACGGTTCCTTTTCTTTGGAAGCCATCGCCAAAATAGCGAAGACTACGTCCAACCTTCATCCTTCTTTTTGCTTCTGGAAGGGCGTCAAAAGCCGCTGTTGTAGGACATGTCATTACGCACTGTCCAATGCGGAGAATCATCTGGTTTTTTAAGTCAAAACGGTTCCTATTGTAAATTTGAATTAATGCACCCGCTCTGCCATCTGGAGTTTTATCTTTGGGAACAATCCCCTCAACTCCAGCCTCCGCTGGAGCCATAATAACACTTGTGGCAAAGCCCGTTGCCACCTCAGCGGCGGTTAAAGCCCATTTTTCGCTGTCCGCCGTGATGAGCACTCTTCCAGCCCACAGGGGAAACATTTCAGCGAATGTATCTGAAACCTTTACGGTGTGCCCTCTCTGGGACTTTATTATGAGGCATGGGCCAAACTTGTCCTTTTCATCATAGCCGGCTATTTCAAGTTTGGTTTCACTTTGCATCATATTCAGACCTAGCTTTGAGGATAAGCATAATCTCATTTAAGACTTTTCGCTGTGCATTGCAAAAATACATGTTAATAACTCAAACAGCAAATAGCCCAAATAGCCTTAAAAAGCCTAAACTATTTATTCCTTTAATTCTATAAAGTGCTGATCATGAAAACTGCTAAGGTTAGCTTTGAAGGGTCCATTGCTGAGGCGGTTATTAAAACTGGAAAATGTGTTGGCTGTGGCACATGCGTGCTTGTCTGTCCTTTTAACTGCCTCGAATACGTTGGAGAAAAGCCCAGCCTAGTAAAGGAGTGTAAAGTTTGCGGTATATGCGCACAAGCATGCCCACAATACGATTTTCCATTACCGAAAATTGAGAGTTTTGTGTTTGGAAGAGAACGGAAGACCGATGAAGCTTTTGGGATTTACAGAAGAGTTGCCTTGGCAAAGGCTACGGATAAACAAGTTTTAGAAAAGTGCCAAGACGGCGGGGCTGTAACAGCTTTACTCTTGTTCGCACTAAAAAATGGCACTATTGACGGTGCAATAGTTGCAAAAAGTGAGCAGGAAAAGCCATTCTATCCGCATCCAGAACTTGCCACAACTGTTGATGAGATCCTGCAGTCAGCTGGAACAAAGTACTTTTACTCGCCCAACATTCTTGCCATGGCAAAGGCTTTGGAACAAAAACTTGGAAAAATAGCGCTGGTTGGAACACCATGCCACATACGCGCAGCACGAAAAATGCAGTTTGCCGGGCTCAAGAAATATACCAATCCTTTAAAGCTTATAATCGGATTGGCATGCTCCGAATGCTTCATTTATGACGGACTCATGAAACAGCACATTGCCAGAAAGTTGGAAGTAGACCCAAACAGTATTAGAAAAGTCAACATTAAAGGCAAGATGCTGTTGACGCTGGAAACAAAAACGGTGGCAATACCACTTGCAGAGGCAAAACAGTACGCAAGAAAAAGCTGCCACTTCTGCGAAGACTTCAGCTCAGAGTTGGCGGACATCTCCGTGGGCGGACTTGGACTTGAAGGATGGACTTTTGTGATTATACGCACAGAGCAAGGCGAAGAGCTATTTTCCAGTGCAGAAAACGCCGGAGCCATTATGACCAAAGAGGCAAACTTAGAAGCAAATGCCCTAAACCTTCTGATTAAACTTTCTGAAAAAAAGAGAGCTACAGCCAAAGAAGCCGCCAAATAGTGCACGACTGGCCTTTTCTGAAATACTTATAAACATTGTTTTCTAAATATGGCTTCTAGCTCGATGCCAAGGTGCACCCCTTGAAGAAGGTCAAAATTGGCGTCTTCAAATGTGGCAACATTGGAACTGCGCCCTTGCTTGAACTTCTCTTCGACGAACTGGCAGATAGAGAGGACATAAGCGTTCGAACAATAACGACAGGGGCGAAAATGCTTGCAGAAGAAGTTGAAGAAGCCCTACCTAAAATCTTCGATTTTAGCCCAAACTTCATAATTTTCACTTCGCCAAACCCAGCGGTTCAAGGACCCCGAAAAGCCATGGAAATCCTTTCAGAAAAGAAAATGCCAAGCATATTCATTTCCGACGCTCCGGGAAAACGCCTCAAAGAGGAATTTGAAAAACAAGGCTTCGGCTACATCATAGTTATGGGAGACCCTCTTATAGGCGCTAGAAAAGAGTTTCTAGACCCAACTGAAATGGCGATTTTCAACTCGAACGTGATAAAAGTGCTGGCAATTACGGGCGTCTACAGAATGGTTTATCAAGAAATTGACCGCGTCATCCACTGCTGCAAGGAAGACATAGCGGTTGAGCTGCCACGGTTGATTATAGATACTGACAATATTAGGGATAACTCTGACTTTAGGAACCCATATGCCCTAGCCAAGGCTATGGCGGCGTATGAACTTACAAAGAAAATTGCGGAAATAAACACACGGGCATGTTTCATGGAAAAGGAGAAGGAGAAATATATCCCGTTGGTTGCATGTGCCCATGAAATTGCGCAAGTGGCAGCCAGTCTCGCTGAAGAGGCGCGGGAAATTGAGAAGTATGTGGATACTCTTGTTAGGAGACCCCATTCTAAGGAAGGGAGATTAAAGGTTAAGGATAAGTTGATGTTGCCTCCTACTTTTGATGAGGATATTTATCGGAAATGGCTTAAGACGTTGAAGCTGAGCGATAATACATAGCTTTGTATATACGCTATTGATACATATATATGATATTTCGAATAAGTATATATTTCCGTCTCTCTACTTAACTATTAAGGTGAAAATAAAATGAAAGCTCTTGAAATAACACCATTGGAAGGAAAAACATTAAGGGTCATAATAGTTGAAAAAGAATACAGCGAACCATTCTGGATCGCAGAACCCACAAACAATCACACACCCAAAAACATCCTCTCATCCAGATTTAAACCATCCATCGCCTTCTGCAACTTTTTCGAAAAACTAATTGATGAGATTAAACCAGACTTCATAACAGAAGAATTGGGAAACCGCTCAACCAAAGAATTCAATGAAGCAAATGTTCTCGCCCAAATAAGCCAGAAGGTGAAAATCCCATTCTTCGCCGTCGACATAGACGAAAATGCACGGGACTATGTGGCTTCCCTCATTGAAGAGAAGAGACAGCTTAGAGACAAAATATTGAAGGCGTTGGAAGGAATGCCTGAAAATAGTGCCGAAAAGGAGTATTTGATAGCTTATGGGCAGTGCTTGCAACAGGAAATTGAAGATTTAGAGCGCGAAGCGAAGTTTTCAGTTAGAGAAAGTTGGATAGCCATGGGCATTCTTGAAAACGCCAGAAGCTTGGAAAAAACAGAGATTACATGCTTGCACATATCAAGTCCAGAACATGTAGGCGGAGTAAAAAAGCTTTTAGAGTCTGTTGATGTTGATGTAGAGACAATTCAGCCGACAAAAAAGCTGATTCTCCCAAAGGAGAAAGCACCAATGGCTGAGATTGAGGATTTACTTAAATCCATGCAAATCCAAGTTAAACCAGTTATCAGAGCGTCATCAGAAGAAGCCCCTTACATTCTCTTCTTCCTAGACACAGACAAGCGAGCAAGCCCATTCGACATCTGTATGGCTTATGACGCTGGCTTTAGCGTTGTAGTTCCATATGAAAATGTGGCCACCGACGAAGCGAAGAAAATAGTGCAGGATGCCATCTTCTCGAGAGACCCAAAAGGGATTAAGCGCACATGCTTTTTCATAGGCGGAAAAGACATGGAAAAGGCCGAAGAAGTCTTAAAAGTTGTACGCGAAACCATGTTTCCACCATTCCAAGCCAACACTATAATTGACCCCGCTGGCGCTTACACGACGGCTGCAGCCATGGTGGCTAAAGTCGAAGATGCCATAACAAAAGCCAAGCTTGGAAACCTGAAGGATAAAAGAGTGGCGGTTTTTGGCACAGGAGCCGTTGGAAGGGTCGCAGCCATTCTTTTGGCTAAGCTTGGATGTGCTGTAAAAATTGTCAGTCCAAACCCTGACAGAAAAGATGGAGACGAATACGTTTCGAAACTGTCTGCTCTGCTCCGTGAAAGATACGGCGTGGATATTGAAGGCGTTTTTGCTCCAACACCGGAGAAAAAGATTGAGGTTATAAATGAAGCAGATGTTATTCTCTGCGCTTCTGTTGCAGGCATCCGCATAATAAACAAAGACATGCTGAACTCTGTAAAATTTGTCAAAGTTATAGCCGACGTCAATGCTGTTCCGCCGCTTGGAGTGGAAGGAATGAAACTTGACGACGACATGAGGGAATTCGCTTCTGGAATCTTCGGCATAGGCCCACTAACGATTGGTCGACTTAAGTACAAGCTTGAGCGCGAAATCTTAAGGGAAGCCAGAAGAAACGGCAAAGGAACAGTCTACAGCTATAACTACGCAATGGAGTTAGCGAGAAAAATACTTAAGGGCGAACTTCCAGCCGCCAAGCTTGCAGTAACTGTCAGCTATCCGCCAAAGGAACGAAAGTAAACCACAAAGCCGAAGGTTTAAGAAGGAACTTTAAAGGACTGGTTGATGGTAATCTCCGCGATGTCGGCTGAATACTCCGCTATGCGTTGAATACTGTCCCTTATAGAGCAGCACGCGCAAATAACCTCGGTATCTTTCTCCTTTAAAAATGCAAGAGATGCTATTTCCCTATCCAACCTCTCTATTTTAGCTTGATTCTCAATAACCTCATTCGCTGTTTTCACGTCTTTTGCGAAAAGAGCATTTACAGCATTGTCGTAAAGCATTAATGCATCGCATCCAGCAGAATACATTTTTTCCAATAAAGGCTTTGAAACTTCTTTTCCGCCTCCCTCCATCATAATTACGTGTTTTGCCACATTAGCCGCTTGGTCTGAAACTTGCTCCACACGGTGAATAAGCGTTTGATAATCCAGGCAATCAATGGGTTCAACGGCAAGCTGGTTAGCCAACGCAGGATCGACGACTGCCCTTCGCACAAGCCTCAGCAAGAAGAAAGAGAAATGGTCAACCTCGTCGTCTATCATATAAACTGATTTCGCGAGAGCTGCATCTTGATCCTTGAGGGCGGTGAAGGCGTCCCGGCACATGGAACTTGATATTTTGTACATTCTGTTAATTCCAGTTTCAATGGACGCTTTAGACTCGTCTATGAGAGTTGCAATCTGCATTTCTTTAGTGTCCGCTTCCATTATCCGCATATAAAGCATCTGCACTATCTTCCGAATAGCTTTCTGTTGAGGCACTGTGAAAAATTTGTCTGAAACAAGTCTAATGTTGGAGTAGCCATTCAAGTAACATGAAATTATGCCACGAATGACAAAGGATACATCCTTCTCCGTTTCAACGTGAAGAGTTATTTTTGCGGGTTCCCTCTCCTTCCGCGCACCAGGAAAAACGACTAGAGAACGGTCTCTATTCATTGCGATGGAGACAACATCCCCACCTTTAAGTTCGTTTAACTCAGTCCAGTATTTTGGAAGCGAAATAACAAGTGAAGAGCGCCCAAGAGACATTATTTTACGTTGCTCCATACAAACTTTCACCACTAAACATTAACAAGAAACTTCAAATATATATTTCTATAGACAATATAGGCATCTAAAGCTTTTCTCGATTCGAACAGCTTAAATAATTAAAACGGGGATTTCCATCGGTGATGCTAATAATGTTGACGGGGGTGAAAAAGTTTGACGGAAGTTGTTGAGAAAGGTTTGAAGAAGATAGGGATAACAGTTTCTAAACCAGTATTAGCCATCATATGCATAATCTTTGGCATAATGGTTATAGCTTGGAAAGAATCTCTAAACTTAATAGTCGGCATATTTCTCATAATTGAAGGCATCTTAATGATAACAGAATATCTAGAGCTTAAAAAACAGCAGCCACCCCCACCACCATAGTTTTATTTCTAACCTCTCAGCAGAAGTGGAGCAAGAAAACTGTTGACAACCACTAAAGTTCATAAACTCTTGGTTATTGGCGTAGACACAGCTTTTATCGCTTCATCTGCGAAAAGTGCTGGCTACAACGTTTATGCAGTTGACTATTTTGACGACGTTGACTTACGATGGGTTTGTGACGATTACAAGTCTGCAATAGAGCACTACAAAGGTGAAGACTACAAGGGCAAGAGCACCTTCTTTAACCCACATGTACTCTTGGAAATGACGAAAAAATTTATGGAGAAGCGCCACGTGGATGCTGTGTTGCTATCTTCAGGTCTTGATGACCATATCGACATCCTTTACGAACTGAATAGCATAGCGCCGATATTAGGGAATCCCCCAAGCGTTATTAGAAATGTTCGCGAAAAGCAGAGATTCTTTAATAAACTTAAAGCACTGGGAATAGCTTATCCCAAAACGGTTGTTGTTAAAAGCATTTTTGAAGCAAAAGAAGCAGCCGCTAGTATAGGGTACCCAGTTGTCCTTAAACCAGAGGGCGGCTTTGGAGGGATAGGAATAAGAGTAGCCTCAACTCCTTCAGAAATATTAGAGGCTTTTTCCTCAGCGTCAAAGATGGTTGACAAAGTTGTTGTCCAAAAGTTGATTAAGGGCTTTCATGCAAGCATATCGGTTCTGGCTGGCAAAAAAGACGTCAAGGTTTTATCCATAAATGAACAATTATTAGGGCTGCCATCAGTTTATCAAAATGAGCCTTTCGGCTATTGCGGCAATATTGTGCCTTTTCAGGTGGCAGAGTCGCTTTTCGAAAAATGCCATCGTACAGCAGAAAAAATAGCTTTAAATTTTGGTCTTATGGGCTCTAATGGCATTGACATCGTCATTTCAGAGGATGAAATGCCCTATGTGATAGAGGTTAACCCGCGGTTTCAAGGAACTTTGGGCTGTGTGGAAAAGGTTTTAGGAATTAACCTTGTCGACGCTCATGTCAAAGCTTGCTTGTACAATCAACTACCAACAATAAAGTCTCCTTCAAAATTTTGCACCCGCCTCATCTTATATGCTCCTAGCCGCGTCATTGTTCCAGACCTTACACCTTTACAAGGAGTGCGGAATATCCCTCCTCCACACAGCATAATTGAAAAGGGAGAACCTTTATGCTCTGTTTTAGCTGAAGGAGAAAATCGCGAAATATCCCTCCAGAAAGCTAACAACCTAGCCAAGGCTATTTATAGCAAGCTTCAACCACTCTAAACGAGTAATTTCAGTTTGCGTACAGCATCAATTACCGGTGGACCCACTATGGATGTTATAATGGCGGATAAACCCACTTTTATTGGGGTTTCAACGGCGCCTAATGCCCATATGGCTTGGAGAACTTCAACTCTGTAACCATAAAATAGATTGTAGGTTTGGCAAGGCACAAAAATGAAGATACGAAAAAGAACATCCGCCTCTAAGCCGATAAACACGCTTAGAGCGAGAATATAGATTAAACGTTTTTTCGATTTTGTATCCCACAAACTTTTACACTTTGTTGTGGTAACAGCCAAAAAGAGTAGGGTGGCAAAAGCCAAATAGACATCCCACATTCCCCAAGGAGGAAGTTGCCAAGAAACTGGTGCGGCAAAAAAGCCTCCTAAGAGGGCAAAATAATATGTTAAAACTATGTTCCATCTTCTTCTGAAAGCGAGCGCTGAAATCATAGCTCCAAGAGGGGCACCGAGGGTGAAAAGAAACTCGTATGCATCAATATAATTTATGAAGTGCCCAATCATAACCCCGATAAAGTTCGAAAAGAAACCAGCCCATGGCCCAAGCAATATCCCAGTTATTGATTCAGATATGAAAATCCAACTGTACCAAACCCCGGAATAGGGGAGCGGAGCAACTAATGAGTCACAAATTACATTGAAGGCAGCGCAAACCGAAATTAACGCAATAAAGGTAGACTTCTCAAGTCTTTCCAACTAAATCCCTTTTTGCTGTCTTATCTCTCCAAACTAAACATGCTTATACTTAATAATTTTTAACATCAGCCTAGAAGCAGCTGGACAAGGAATATGAACAGTGCTGTTAATGCGCCTACCGTGATCATTGCTATGCCGTAGAGCCACCCATTCTCTTTCGCTATTTTGCCCAAGTATATGCCTAAAAAGAAGAGAACCGCCAAAGAAAGCGGTATTGAAGCAAAGTAAGCGTTAGACATGGGGATTATTCTCATGGATGCTAGAATGAAGGGTGCCAGCGAGATTGTGGCTGTTAAAGCTGGTGATAGCCCATCTATTAGCGCCACATAACATATTACAAAGCGGGCGGCTTCATAATGTACTGGGTCTACATGATTTTTTGTTGCTTCCTCCAATTCCTTTAAGTGGCGCTCCCTTTCGGCTTTCTCAGCCATAAAAGCTCCAAAAAACCCTGAAACTCCCATGGCAAGGCATGCACCAAAACCAGCGAGTAAAATGACCTCTGGTTTTGCCACTCCAGCCATCCATGAGCCCAAAATTATGCCGAAAATGGTCATGGCGCCATCAAAACCGTTCATTACAAAGTATCTTCTAGCTAATCCACTTGCCTTGGTTATATGGAGGTAAACCCTAATTTTTCTGAAGAGGTTCCGGAGAGAATTACCCAATTGTTGACTTTTCACCTTTTTGGGGGAGAGATTTAAAGCCCATGTTTCAAACGCGGTTTTAATACCACAACCGTTTAATATAAAGCTTTAGAATTCTCACTCAACTCTTAAAGGAGGAAAACAATGTGACTCTCGCAGAAACTTTGGAAAAGCTTTCAAACGCTTGTGGAGTAGCTGGACGAGAAGAAGAGGTTAGAAGCTTGATGAAAAATATGCTAAAGCCCCATGTAGATGAAGTTAGAGAAGACAAACTTGGAAACGTTATAGGCGTTAGAAAGGGCAAAAAAGACGCACCTAAAGTTATGTTGGCAGCCCACATGGATGAAATCGGACTCTTTGTCAAGACAATTTCAAAAGAAGGCTTCCTGCAGTTCACAAAAATTGGCGGCATAGACGACCGCATACTGCTCGCTCAAAAAGTGATAGTGCATACGGAAAAAGGCCCTTTACATGGTATAATAGGCTCCAAACCCCCTCACATACAAAAAGAGGAAGAACGCAAAAAGGTCATGAGCTACGACGAACTTTTCATAGACATCGGAGCGGAAAACCAAGAAGAAGCCAAAAAGATGGGTGTAAAAATTGGAGACCCAGTAAGCTTTGACATAAAATTCGCCAAGATAAGCGATGATATAGTTATTGGAAAAGCCTTCGACGACCGTGTCGGCTGTGCAGTTATGGTTGAAACAATGAAAAAACTCAAAGAGACAGAATGCACAGTTTACACTGTCGGAACAGTGCAAGAAGAAGTAGGCTTAAGGGGAGCGACAACTGCAGCTTTTGGCATATACCCGGACGTGGGTATAGCCCTCGACGTGACAATAGCTGGAGACGTCCCGGGTGTAAAGGAAGTGGAGGCCCCAGTAAAGCTACGGAAAGGCCCATCAATAACCGTTGCCGACTATGGGCTTATAACCCATCCAAAAGTTTTGCGGCTGCTGGTTGACGTGGCTGAAGAAAATAAGATTCCATATCAGCTTGAAACTGGTTTGCAAGGCTCAACGGATGCTGCCCGCATATCCCTAACTAGGGAAGGAGTCCCCAGCGGTGTAATATCGGTGCCGACACGCTACATCCACAGTCCAGCATCCCTACTAAGCCTAAAAGACGCTGAAAGTGCCGTCAAGCTAACAGTGGCAGCCATCCAGAAAATCCCAAAACACATCTAAAGGCTTCTTCTCTAAAATCGCAATTCCCGTTTGCCAAACATAAAACAATTTAAAATCATAAAGACCTTTACTATAACGACAAGGCTATGTCGGAGAAAGGAAACTTTGAATTTCTTGAACACACGGCAGACGTATATATTGCCGCCCACGGAAGAAACCTAGCTGAAGCCTTTGAAAACGCTGCCGCCGCCATGTTTGAAGTAATGACAGACATTAAAAAGGTCAACCCAGAAGTTGAGGATTACGTTGAAGTTGAAGCAGCGGATGAATATGCTCTACTTTATAATTGGCTTGAAGAACTTCTCGTTAAATCGGAGATTAATGAAATGATGTATTCAAGGTTTAAAATATTCGAAGTGACTAAAACGGCAAACGGTTTTAGGCTTAAAGCCAAAATATGGGGGGAGAGGTTCAACCCGGAAAAGCACCTTCAGAAGGTTGGCGTAAAAGCCGTTACTTATCACCAAATGGAGATAATAAAGGAAAAAGATAAAACAACGGTTAAGTTTATACTTGATATTTAAGCCAAGTTAAGTCTCTTCAAACCCTTCAATATTTCTTGGACGATGACGTCTGGCGGTGTTTCCAGTTTTTCACATTTGACCTCTACAAACGGAACCTTCTTCTCCCTATAATATTTCAGTAGGGGTTGTGTTTGTTTTTCATAAACCATTATACGCCGTTTAATTACCTCCGGTGTGTCGTCGGAACGCTGATACAAAGGTCCGCCACAGTTATCACAAACCATGTCGTTTTTGGGCTTTAAAAAAAGCAGGTTATAAATCGCCCCACAGTTTTTACATATCCTCCTAGAAGACAAGCGCTCAATGATTATCCAGTCGGGCACTATGAGATGTATTATGGCGTCTATTTTGGCTATTTCATCAAGAGCTTTGGCTTGCTCAATTGTTCTAGGATAGCCATCTAAAATGAAGCCTTTGTCCCTTGGAATTTTAGCCAAGCTTCCTTTTAAAACTCCAAGAGTTATGTCGTCTGGCACAAGCAAACCTTTCTCTACATAAGCTTTTACTTTCCTTCCTAAAGGCGTATTCTCTTTTATCATTTCCCGGAAGAGGTCTCCTGTGGCGATGGCTGCGATGTCAAGTATTTCCTTAAGCCTTGAGGCATACGTCCCCTTCCCGGAGCCCGGTGCCCCAAAGATTACCAGATTGACCACTGCTTCACATCCCCGATTTTGGCACTCTTGTAAGTTTAAAGATAAAGTTAAAAATGTTTGCCGGAGTTAACGGATAACGAAAGATACCTCTTTTACAAGTGTTTCTGGGATTATTGCTTTACCCTTCTTTTTGCTTAACTTGACAAAGTCCATCTTTTTGAGGACTTGCAAGTCTTGATAAACGTTCTTCACATCGCGCCTCAATTTTTTAGCTAAATCATTTATAGATTCAACCCTTGATGTTGCCAGCCGATATAACAGCTCAATTCTTTTCGGCGTGAGAGCTTCCGCTTGCTCTGGTTTAAGGTCTTTTACTTCCTCAACTGTGTAGTCTAGGGTTCCCTCTTCCAAGTATCCTTTATAACTATCTATGAGTTCAGCCCACTCAAAAAAGGTTCTAGCAAATTTTGCGTTAAGTCTCCCTTTAAGGAATAATTCTTCAAATTTTTCAAAGTTCATTCCAAATTCGAGTTCAAAATTCTTAATCCTTTCAGCAACCTCTTCCGGTGTTAGGTTTCGAACAATTCTGATAAGCATGAATAATCAAAGGGAAATAGGACGTTTACTTTCTTAAATTTTCACGCAAAACGTTTAAGGCAAGCAGCATAAACTTTAACCTTCACAATGAATGGAACGTGGAAAGAGTGAATGTATTAAGGTTAGACGAGCACATTTTTATGATTGACGTCGAGGTGGCTGGGATACAGCGTTTTATCGCCAGCTACGTCTTAATAGGCGAAAAAGTAGCCATAGTTGAGACTGGCCCCACGTCCTCCATTCAAAATCTTGTTCATGGCTTAACGCGTTTGGGCATAAAGCCCGATGACGTTTCCTATATTGCTGTTTCACACATTCACCTAGACCACGGTGGAGGCGTTGGCACTCTTGCAAGACATTTTCCAAGAGCAAAGGTCATAGTTCACGAAAAGGGGGCACCGCATCTCGCAAACCCTGAAAAGCTTTGGCAGCAGTCAAAGATGGTTCTAGGAGACGTGGCTGAAATATATGGTAAACCAGAATCGGTTTCAGCGGATCGGATTATAGCCGCTAAAAATGATATGCCCTTTGAAATTGGAAAGGGCATAGCGTTAAAGGTTGTGGAAACCCTTGGACACGCCTCCCACCACCTAAGCTATTATGAACCGCTAAGCAATGGCATATTCGTTGGAGATGCCGCAGGAATTTATTTGAATGATATAGACGTTATAGTTCCAACAACACCCTCGCCTTTCAGATTGGACATAGCTTTAGCATCCTTAAAAAAGTTGGCAAATCTAAAACCTTCAGTCCTATATTACACGCATTTTGGCATGGCGAAAAACGCCATGGAAAAACTTCAAGCATACGCTGATCAACTTAGGCTTTGGGCTAACATTGCAAAGCAGTCATTAGACGAAGGAGAAGATTTAGAGAAAATTAGCCGCAAAATTGCAGAAAAAGACGAAGCAATAAAAAAGGCCATGAAGCACATTAAGGTGCATAGAGTCTTGGGCGAAACAGTTCTTGAAACAAGCGTTTGGGGTGTGGTGGAGTTCGTGAAAAATTTTGGAGTTCCGGCTTAGTGATTATGGTTTATATGCCAAAATACTTTATATTTAGCGCTTACTGAGAAAGGCTTAGGGTGAAAGTGTTATGGGCGAAGAAGGAGAGGCAAGACCTCCCTCTGAAAAAGTGCCCCTTGAAAAGGTGAACGATTACACTTGGCGTATCCCAAAATATAAACCTGGGATGCGGGTTCCGGGCATAATTTTTGCGGATAAAGTGTTGCTAGAAAAAATGCAGACGGACAGAACCCTTGAACAGTGCGCTAATGTTGCCCATCTGCCCGGCATATATAAGTATTCCATTACATTGCCGGATGGGCATGAGGGATACGGTTTTCCAATCGGTGGTGTGGCGGCAACAGACTATAACGAAGGCGTAATAAGTCCGGGCGGAGTGGGTTACGACATAAACTGTGGTGTGCGCCTCTTAACAACAAACCTTTCGGAGCAAGATCTTAAACCCAAACTTGTCCAGTTGACAAACGCCATCTTTGAGAATGTTCCATGCGGTCTTGGAAGTCGCCGGAAAGACTTCAGAGTAACAATCCACGACTTGGACAGGCTTGCAATGGAAGGTGTCCAGTGGGTTATAGACCAAGGTTTAGGTTGGGATGAAGACGCGGAGCACTGCGAAGAGCATGGCTACATGAAGAATGCTAACCCAGACAAGGTTTCAACAACAGCCAAAAACCGGGGCTTAACACAAATAGGCACGCTTGGCTCTGGAAATCACTTCCTAGAAATTCAAAAGGTTGACAAAATCTATGATGAGCGAACAGCCAAAGCCTTCGGGATCGAACATGAGGGACAAGTAACCGTCATGATTCACTGCGGCTCCAGAGGTTTCGGACACCAAATATGCTCTGACTACTTGCGGGTTATGGAAAGGGCTATCCACAAATACAAAATAATTTTGCCAGATAGAGAACTTGCATGCGCACCAGGAAACAGCAATGAAGCTGAAGACTATTATGGGGCTATGGCATGTGCTGTGAACTACGCCTTCGCAAATAGGCAATCAATAATGCACTGGGTCCGCCAAAGCTTCCAGCAAGTCTTCAAAGAAGACCCCGAAAAATTCGGCTTAAAACTCGTTTATGACGTGGCACACAACATTGCAAAAATAGAAAACCACAAGGTCAACGGCGAACAGCGAAAAGTCTGGGTTCACAGAAAAGGTGCCACAAGAGCCTTTCCGCCCGGACACTCAGAAATACCAGCAGACTACCGAAGCGTCGGCCAACCAGTAATAATACCAGGAAGCATGGGAACAAGCTCATGGGTTCTAGTAGGCACTGAAAAAGCCATGGAAATAAGCTTCGGCTCAACAGCCCACGGAGCAGGCAGAATGCTAAGCCGAGCAGCCGCAAAGCGCAGATTCTACGGCGGAGATGTAAAAAGAGCCCTTGAACAGCGGGGCATAGCAGTCAGAGCCGCAAGTGCAGTCGTGCTAGCAGAAGAGGCAGATCCAGCATACAAAAACGTTGACTTGGTAGCCGATGTCAGCCACAAAGTCGGCATAGCAACAAAAGTCGCCAGACTCATACCACTAGCGGTTGTAAAAGGCTAAAACTAACGACCTTTTTACAAAAGTACACTTCTATAAGATAAGTCTGATGCCTCAGTTAGAATAGCTGGTTTTCAGAATAAGGGATACCTTGGGTTCTTTTGTGGGGTATGGCACGTAGACAAGCATTTAAAATGCTTTGCCTTAAACTATCTCAGAGAAAGCGCGGTGAAACATGAAACTCTTTCAAGTTAACGTTGCTTTCTTTGCATCATTTTTAGTCCTAATTGTTATGAGCTGCATGGCCCTAATTTTTTCCATGTTATTATACTTAAAAACCCGTGCTATAAGAAAACTTTCAAAGGATTTATCTATCAAAGTTTTTAACAAAACCTTCAATATCTTTGACCCGTATCCCGACAGAAGAAAAATAATTCACAATTTAATCTCCCTAATTCCAATTTTTGCTACAGCAGGCTCTCTAACGCTTGTTTTCATCATGACAGTCACGGTCTTTGAAATGGGTCTTCTATTGAGCCTCATTATATTTATTATCTGTGTTAATTTAATTGCGCTTGACGAAGCCTTTGATGTTTACAAATACGCAGGAATTTTCATAAGGGCCGCCAGAAACAAGGCATCCTTTGGTAAGGGCGACTTAGCTGCTTTTTATCTAATAAGAGAGAGCCTTCCAAGATTAACAATGTATTACTTCTTTCTGGCAATAACATTCCTTATTTTATCTATAATATTGCCTTATATTGTGCCAGCATCATTATCAGCTCTTGCTACATTCTTTTTAATGTTTGAGTTTATGGCATCTATAGAAACCCTAACCACCTTGGCGCCATATTTTATCGTACTCTTATTTGTTGCGATTAGCATAATCATGGTTCATGTAGTTGTTAAAAAAGTCAAGAGCAAGATTGTTGGTTTTCCTATTCCAGAAAGCGCGCCAGTGCTTGACCTTGAGGCCATCAAAGATAAGCTGGCCTTAGGTCACGGTGCTCTCTTAGCTGGAGCCGACGAAAAAGTAGAAAAGGAATAAGGAATCTTAAATCCTTTCAATGAAACGGGCGGGGTGGGATTTGAACCAATCAAAAGCGTGGCGAAAACTCCCGCAAATCCCTCTCTTTTTCCTTTTAGATGCTCAACATAATTGAGCATTTATAAGGAACGTTGAGCAGACTCTGCTCAATATTATTGAGCATTTATATAGATCATTGAGCAAGTTCTTATGGGTGAACATATGTCTGGTGTTAAGGATATCTTTGCGCCTAAATCTTCTAGGATTTTGCGGGTGTTATTGGTGAATTTTGGTAGGGATTGGAATGAAAGGGAGCTTGCTGCTGAAGCTGGGGTTTCGAATGGGTTGGCTCATTATGTTTGTAGAACGCTTGTGGGGTTGGGGTTTGCTGCTCGTAATGAGCGGAATAGGATTGTATTGGTGGATCCTTTAAGGCTGTTGAAGATATGGGCTTCTAATAATTTGTATGATCGAATGAATAGGTTTTTGGATTATTTTACTCTTGAAAGAGAAATAGATCGTTTTGTGGAGAAGTTTGCTGGTTTAGATTTGAAGTATGCGTTTTGCGGGTTGGTTGGGGCTTGGCTTGTGGCGCCTTATGTAAGGCCTGTGGACGTGCATCTTTACATTCCTTCAGAAAGTGTTGCTAAAGAAATTGCTGAAAGGTTTGAGTTAAATCCTACGCCGAGGGGTGGAAATGTTAAGTTTGTTTTGCCTTATGATGAAGGTGTCTTTTATGGAGTTCAGAGAGTGAAGGGTGTTAAGGTGATTTCAAGTGTCCAGCTTTTTGTAGACTTATATAATTTTCCGGCAAGGGGAGAGGAAGCCGCTTCTCGGATTTTGGAGGTTATGCTTAAAGAGTGGCGGTTAAAGAGGGAGGTTGAGGAAAGTGTATGAGCGTGATGCGACTGAAGTCTCTAGGGGTGCTTTAGTTGAGTTGTGTAGGGCGCTTCGTCAGTATCGTGCGGATATGGTTCTTGCTGGTGGTTGGGCTCCATATTTTCTTGTGAGGGGTTATTTTGATCATTGTGGCTCTGTTGACATAGATTTTGTTTTGAGACCTAAAGTTATTGAGCGTTATGAGAATATTAAGCAAATTTTGGAGAGACTTAGGTATATGCCTACTGGAAGTGTTTTTAGATTTGAAAAGATGATTACTTCGCGTAATAGTGGCGTCAGTTATAGGGTTGAGGTGGATTTTTTAACTGAGCCTGAGGGAGCTGAAAAGCTTCCGGGTGAATGGTTGGCTTCGGTGCAAAAAGACTTAAAGGCATGTATCATTGAGGGATGCAGTTTGGTGTTTAAGCATAATTTTGAGGTCGCTGAAAGGGCTTTTATACCTGCTGGTTATGAAGCTTCAGCTACTTTTTATTGCGCTGACATTGTGGGTTCTCTCACTATGAAGGGATTAGCTTTATACCGCATGAAAGACAAAGATAGCTATGACATTTATGCCGTAGCTGGTTTTTATGGTGGCGGACCAAAGTCAGCTGCAAGTGCTTTTTTGGCTTCCTTAAACAAAGGCGGTCAAGAAAAGGTTATACAAGATGCTTTAACAGAAATTAGGGATGCTTTTAGTTCGGAATCTTCTCAGGGACCGATGGCTGTAGCGCGATTCATGGAATCTGAAGATGCAAGGTTTGATTCCTACAGGCGATTGAAGATATTTATGGAAAATATTTCATGCAATCAAAATTAGCAAATCTTCGTAAACCTCGCTTTTTCGGTTAAACGTGTGGGGCATTTATCAGAATTTTTATACGATAAGGATTTCACGTCTATGAGTGAGATGATTGACTCAAAAATTCTTGCTATAACTTTCTTAGAAACAGCAAAAGTTGATTTGGACGCATCGCGTATTCTTTATCACAATGGTCTATACGCTCCTGCGATTTTTCACCTTCAACAATCTATAGAAAAGGCGTTAAAGGCTGTCCTTCTCTTTGTGGGGATAGCTGAAAACGAAGAGGACATTAATGAATTGTTGAAAAAAATAGCTGGTCATTATGTAATGAAAAATTTAAGCAAAATAGCCAAGTACGTGATGGTTACAAGCAACTTGAGAATAAAGGGGATTCATAAAACTCTTCTTCCATTTTTAGAGAGGTCACTTGAAGTACAGCTTGCAGAATATCAGAATGAAATAAAAAAGTTTGAAAAGTTGGATGTTTCAAGAAACGAGGATGTGGAGAAACTATTAAATTGGGCCCTAGAAAGTTCAAGCAGTTCGATGCTTAATAAACAGTATAGCAAAGCCCAAACTAGAGCCGTTAAGCTCACAATGAAGCAACTGCCCGTCAAGTCATTAGATTTCATCAAACAAATCATTATTCAGGTAAGCCGCCTAGGAGTTCTGAGCCACTCGCTGGAGAGATTTGAGGAGATAAGTAGATACCCAAACATAAAAAATCCATCCTTAGGACCAAGCTTATTCACAAAAGATCACCCGCTAACCTGCAAATTTGAACAGCTACAGAAATTGACAGAGAACTCAATAAATAAACTAAACGCTTTGTTCAAAGATTTCCCAAAATAATTTCCCTGAAAGACTTTTATTACACTCACTCAAATTGAATCTTTAAGAGCAAAAAACATCATTGGGGGTTTTCTTGAAACCTCTTGAAAGCCTTAAGAGCTTCAGCAAAAGAGTCAACACCGTTAATTCTTTAGTCAATCTTAACCAATTGTTTCTCTCATAGAATATCATATGTCCGTATAGAAAAATGTTAAATTAATGAGCCACTGCACGTCTCTAACAAGCTGAAATTTTAGCCTTTACCAGAATACCATGGCGCTAGCCCGTACCCCAGAAACAGTCCTTCAGCTTTTACTCATGGGAGGACATATCCTCCCAAGGGTTTGCAGATTAATTACTTGATATACTTTAATTTTTGCTAATACCATCTCCTTATACGCGCGACAGCTAAAAAGACAGCTCAAATAAACAAAATTTATTTTATAATTTTCAATTCTATTCTGGTGGAAAGGTTTACTGTTATGTTAAACGAGGCGGATACTCGGGTTAAGTTGATTGATCCGAAGCTTCATGAGAGTGGTTGGCGGGAGGAGTTGATTCTTAGGGATAGGCCTATTACGCCTGGTAGGCTTATTGATGAGCGGGGTAATCGTAAGGCTGGTAAGAAGCCTGATTATATCTTGTTGCATCGCCCGGGTTTTCCGATTGCTGTTGTTGAGGCGAAGGATGAGGCGCATTCAGCTTTGGATGGGATGCAGCAAGCGAAGGGTTATGCCGTGGATTTGGATGTTTTGTTTGCTTATTCGACTAATGGTCATGAGATTGAGGAGTTTGATTTTACTACTAATTTGCAGAGGAGTTTGGATCGGTTTCCGTCGCCTGATGAGTTGTGGCAGAGATATTCCGAATACAAGTTGAGGGGTGCTGTTGTTAGGCCTGAGGTTAATCCGTTGGAAGTTCCGTATTATTATTTGCCTGGTGGTAAGAAGCCTTGGTATTTTCAGGAAGTTGCCATTAAGCGGGTTATTGAAGAGATTTTGAAGGGTAAGAGGCGTTTGTTGCTTACTATGGCGACGGGCACTGGTAAGACTTTTGTGGCTTTTCAGATTGTTTGGAAGCTTGTTAAGTCAGGGTATTTCAGGCGGGTTCTTTATTTGGCTGATAGATTGTTTTTGAGGGATCAAGCGTATAATGAGTTTTCGGCTTTTGGAGACGCGCGGGCTATTATTGAGGAGGGTAAAGCGCCTAAGACGCGGGATATTTACTTTAGCATTTATCAGTCTATGTATAGTGGTGAAGAGGGTAACCGCTTATATCAGCAGTATCCGCCGGATTTCTTTGATTTGGTTATTATTGATGAGTGTCATCGGTCTGGTTATGGGACTTGGAAGCAGATTTTGGATCATTTTAGTGGTGCGGTTCATTTGGGTATGACGGCGACGCCTAAGCGGGATGACAACATTGACACTTATGCCTATTTCGGCGAGCCTGTTTACTCTTACAGTATGGGTAAGGCGATCGAGGATGGGTTTTTGGCACCTTTTCAGATTTTTAGGGCTTTTACGAATATTGACCGTGATGGTTTGCACATTAAAGACGCGTTATATCAGGGTGCTCAGTTTTATATTCCTGAAGAGGCTGATCTGAAGGAAATTTATACTTTGGAGGATTTTGAGCGGGAGATTGTTTTGCCCGATAGGACTGCCCGGATTTGTGATCATTTGGCTAACTTGTTGCGGACTTTTGGGCCTAAGCAGAGGACTATGGTGTTTTGTGTTAACATGGAGCATGCTGCGATGGTAGCTAAGGAGTTGCAGAATCGTTTTGCTGATTTGAGTTATCCTGACTATGCTGTGCGTATTGTTTCTGAGGAGCCTGAGGTGCGTGAGCTTTATGAGCGTTTTAGGGATTCAGATAAGCCGACGCCTGTTGTGGCTACCACTGTGGATTTGTTGACTACTGGTGTGGATGTGCCTTCTGTTCATAATATTGTTTTGATTAAGCCTATTGCTTCTAAGGTTGTTTTTAAGCAGATTATTGGTAGGGGCAGCCGTATTGACCCTAACACTAACAAGTATTTCTTCCGTATTATTGATTACGTGAATGCTACGCGTTTGCTTGATGATTGGGATTATCCGGAGATGGCAGAACCCGCAAAGATGGTTGAAGGACCTTTTGACATTTCGATTAGCGGTTTAGTTGTAGATGCTGAGTCGCAGATGCCTTTGGCTAATGTGAAGGTGGTGGCTCAGATTGGTCCTAATATGCAGAGGATTGCGAGAACAGGCGATGATGGCAAATTTGTTTTAACTGAGCTTCCTCATTCGCCTATTACTTTGCATGTTAGCGGGGCTGGTTTTAGGAGTAAGCAGATGACGATTACGCCTAGTCCTGGTTTGTTTGTGGTTATTGAGTTGAAGCCTGAGGCGCCTGTTGAGAAGAAGATTGTTTTGAAGGGTATTGAGGTTTATATTGCTCAGGAAACGCGGATTGTTTTGACTTCTGATGGGCGGACGCTTTCTGAGGCTGAGTATATTGAGTATTCGCGGAAGGGTGTGGTTCAGCGGGTGGCTTCGCTTAAGGATTTGAGGGAGATTTGGTC
>JAVZJU010000006.1:0-71060 GCA_038870595.1 Bathyarchaeia archaeon | reverse complement strand
CACTTCCAATTAAAAAATGAAACTCTTTAAGCTGAGTCTTCCCCTCATTATCGGTAGTTTCGCATGGCAAATCCACGCCTACATAGGCGACTCCGTCAACCACGTCAATAGCTGGATGCACACGCTTCCAAAACTCAGAGAAAACAGGTTTAACCGCAAAATTCTCTAAAATAATAGTTTCCTTAAGCTTTTCTATAAGTTCTTGTTTAGAACCAGCTAAACCCTCAAACCTTTTATCCACTTCACCCATAACTATTCATTCTCCTCTAAGGAAGGGTTTCTGTGGGATGGGCATGGAGTAGGGATTCGGAAATTTTTACCCCCGGGTGAAGGGGAATATATCTCCGACTTCCTCTCCTCACTTGTCCCATCCTTCCACAACCCTTCAAATGATGATTTGCCATCCGCAACAATGCCAAAAACGTCCATGAATGTTGAACTTCATGCGTCTGCCACAGCTTGGACAACGCCTCATGCCTTTTCACTCTCCGCCAGAAACCTCGCCAAAGCTTCCCTTATCAACTGAGAAGTGGTTTCAAACTTTCCTTGAACTACAAGTTTCTGGATTTTCTCATACATTGTGTCTGGAAGTCTGAATATGATGCGTTTCTCCAAAGTTTTCACCTTCCAAAATTATTTAAGTATGACAAGGAGAGTATGACAATTGTGTAGTGGAAAATGCGGAATGTTAAAAGCATGGAAAATCTGGAAAAACTCGAAAAGATTATCGGAAAGTTTCCAGCTAATAATTGGAAATTTTACTGTGAAAAGTTGGGATGGAGAAAAAGCAAATTCTACGATTACGCTCAAACCCTTCAAAATCAAGGGAAAATTTACAGCAAAAACGGTTTATGGTATCCTCAGGAAGTCAAACCTTCCAGAATTAAGGAAAAGGGCAAACTTCAATTCTGGCAATTTTTAGAGAAAAGAAGTGGAAGGAAAAAGCTTGTGGAATCCAGAGTTTTTAAACCAGAAGCTTTGCCGCTTGTGGAATCAATTTATGAGAGATATGGATACAAATGGTTAAAACCCTTCATTGACTATGATAAGGAAATAAACAAAAGACTTAGAGAAAGTAGCAAATCGTAAAATTTTAAACTTTGTCAAGAAAATTTAGACATATGCCAAAGACAATAATTTTCAAAGGATACAACTGCAGTAATGAGCATTGGCGATGTTCCTTATGTGGAGAATCCTTCCATATTGGCGACAGGATAGTTAAGACTCATAAGAAACGTTATCATAAAAACTGCTTTGAAAAGCTGTTACATTGAATAGCAATTTAACAAACATTCCAAATCAGTATTATCAAAGTTAGAACGTTGTTCTAACTTTCTGGGTTTATGAGGTTGAACAGGTTCAAGGTCATATTTTGAAACCCATAGAAAAAAGGGAAGCTGGAAGGCAAATAGGCATTAGCGGATTAATCCATTACGCTTTCTAAAAGCTCGTTTGCCAAATCGTTTACGCTTATGCCTCTCCGCTCTGCAATTGCCTCAAGCTCTTCATGAAGCTCTTTTGGAATCCTAACACGCTTTCCCATGCTTGACACCATAGCATGGTTATACATCTTTTCAGTTTAAGAAACTTATGAAGTAATTTACGGTTCCAAACGTAAATATTAAATAGTTTGTCATACACATTTATACACACGTGGTTAAAATGAAAGTCCGAACAAACATCCTAATAAAAGAGTCCGTTTTAAGAGAAGCTCAAGAATTAGGCATTAACGTTTCAAAAGCTTGTGAAAACTACCTTAAAATTCTAATCCAAACCATAAAAACAACCAATGCACAAATACAACAGCAAAACCAAACGCTTCCAACAAAAAAGGAAGGTATCGGAAACGTAGTTTCTGATAAGGATTGTTGGCGGGCCCGCCGGGAATTGAACCCGGGACCTACGGGTTAAGAGCCTCAACCCATCCCGCGCAGCGGTTTGGTCCGCCGCTCTACCTTACTGAGCTACGGGCCCTTTTGCGTTTGCTTTTATCGTGTGATATGGATTTGATAACGCTTTTATAAATTTAGCTTTAAAGGTTTGCTTGTTGGGGGTTTGGGCTTTGGGTGAGCTTGTGTTTGTCGGTGTGGGATTGCATGATGAGGGGGGCATAAGCCTTAAAGGTTTAGAGGATGTTAAGAGTGCTGACAGTGTTTTTGTCGAGCTTTATACCAGTTTTTTGCCTGACTTTTCTTTGGAGCGTTTTGAGGCTTTGGCTGGTAGGATTTTGCGAGTTGTTTCTCGAAGGGAATTGGAGGATGAGAACGGCGAAGTTATATTGAGGGCTGCTGAGCGTGGGAAGGCTGTTTTGCTTGTTCCCGGCGACCCTTTTATCGCCACTACACATATAGCTTTGAGGATTGCGGCTGAGAAGCGGGGAATAAGAACCCGTGTTGTTCACGGGGCATCCATAATTTCCGCTGCTATAGGCTTGTCTGGCTTGCACAATTACAAGTTTGGCAAGAGTGTGACTATACCATTCCCAGAAAACTCTTCAGAAACCCCCTACATGGTGGTTGCTCAGAACAAAAGGCTTGGGCTTCACACACTCTGTTTGTTAGACATAGACACTGAGAAAAGCCGTTACTTGGGCGTTGGAGAAGCCCTCGAAACTCTTCTAAAGGTTGAGGAGAAGCGGAAGATGGGCGTTGTAACTAGCGGGATGCTTGTTGTGGGGATAGCTAGGGCTGGAAGCCCAAACCCAACGGTTAAGGCTGGCTTTGTCGATGAGCTATTAAACTATGATTTTGGGGGTCCACCTTACAGCCTCATATTCCCCGGGAAGCTTCATTTTATGGAAGCCGAAGCCTTAATGGTGCTCGCCGGTGCTCCTTCAAGTGTTTTGGAGTTGGTGGAATGAGCCTAGCCGAGCTTGTTACAAAATACATTGCTTCCGCTGATCATGTTTTTGATGAAATAACAATTGTAGATAGTTGTGCCGGTTTTTCCACGGATAAGGCTAAGCAAGTTTTGGAGCTTGCAAAAGCCTATTTGCAAGATGCAAAGTATTATAGGGATGAGGGAAAACTAGAAGTAAGCCTCGCTTCTGTGGCGTACTGTGAGGGGTTACTGGACGCCTTAAAAATGTTGGGAATGGTGAGATTTGAATGGTCGAAAAGGAAAAAGGAAAAGAGCGGAAAAGAAAACGGAAGATAGTTTTGGCTTCCGGAACCTTTGACCTTCTACACCTTGGACACGTGCGTTTCCTTGAAGAAGCCAAAAAGGCCGGTGGTAAAAGCGCCAAATTAATCGTTATTGTGGCACGGGACAGCACCGTTGAAAAGAGGAAGGGTTCTAAACCAGTCATGTCTGAAAACCAGAGGCGGGCGCTTGTTGAAGCCTTGAAAGTTGTGGATGAGGCAATTTTGGGGTACGAAGATTTTAACATGGGACGTGTCATCGAAAAAATAAAGCCAGACATCATTGCGGTGGGTCATGACAGCCACTTGACGGGCATGGAACAAGCCGTAAGAAAATACATCGAAGAAAAGAGGCTAAACATTGAAGTTGTTAAAATTGGCAAGTTTAGCGAGGATGAGCTGGACAGTTCTTCGAAGATTAAGCAGAAAATCATCGAGCATTATAGAAGACGAAGCGAGTGAAACGAAAATTTATGGAAGGGTTAAAACTTCAACCTTAACTTTGTGTCCATCTTTAAGTAAGAGATGCCTTCTTAAGCATGTTGGGGCTATTAGCTCGATGACTGAGGCGTCATAGTGGCTTCTAAGAGCTGATACAAGGGCGCCCTTCACCTTATTCTCTATTATTGCCGGATAACACTTCACCGGCCCGAAGGTGCGGTTCTCGTTTTTGAAGCCTTCAATTTCTATTGCTGGGTAGGCTTCAAGCTCTGAGCGGGTTTTAACGTCGTAATCCGTAACAAGTTTTAGGTTGAGCGTTCCCGGGTAAGGGTCGAAGCCCAGTTTTTCTATAAACTGTCGCCGGTATGGGTCTCTTGTAACGTAGTAGGCGCCTTCACCTAATCCTGTGAAGACTACGCCTTCTAGGGTTATTGACGGTGGGTATGCTGCTTCCATTAGGAAGCGGAGGCTTGAGTGGAGCCTCTTAAGCTCTGTTAAGCCTGTATCCGTTATTTTTATTAGGCATCCCTCAGGCGTCATCGTCCTTTTAATCCAGCCTTTATGTTCCAGTTCTATTAGGTGGCGGGATGCCGACTGCTGGGAGACGCCGAGCTTTCGCGCGAGGTATTCCGTCGAAATTTTTGCTGTTCTACGGTGGGCTCCCAGCTCCGCCAATTTTAAAAGGGTAAAGATGTAGCGCCAAGCCTTTGCCTCGCTCATTTCAGTGCAAGCCTTCTGTCCCACTTTTTCATTCTAGAAGTGGCATAATCCATATTTAAGGAACACGAAAACTTGGGCGAAAACTAGTTTCAGGCTTGGCTACACGCCATGATTGCCTTAACAAGTATGCCTCGCAAATCATAGACATGCACTGAGACTTGCACAACGTCGGAGTCCGTGCTGACTATGAAGGATATGGCGTATGTTCCGTTACCATAATCTGTTATAGAGAGGTTGTTTGACGAGTTGGCTGGCGACCAGCCTCCGTCCCGCTCATAATAGACTGTTATGTTTCTAGCTAGTGCTGGCTTTTCCTCGTTGAAAATTTGGCATGTTAGGTTGACGATTTTTTCAGAACCGTTTAATGTGTAGCTGCCTTCCAACCTTATAGTTGTCGTTACGTTTACAGCGTAGCTTAGCGTGGTTTTCTCTGTCAAGCCATAAAACTTCAGCGTAAAGTTGGCATAGGCACTTGAAACGCCCAACCCGTTTGTGTCTTCCCATGAAAGCCAAAAGCCATTCATATAGCGTGAATCATTCAAAATTTTGAAGGATAAGTGATAGAGCCCATAGGCGTTTAAGCTTCTGTAGGCTTGGGACAAGATGTTAAGGTTTGAAGCCAAAACAGTTTTTCCTCCACCATTTGAAGCGTTGGCTAGTGCGCTTATTACGGCGTTTCTCGAGCCTTGTTTTATGGCCAGAACAAGATCACCCACCGGGAAGCCTTGCGGAGCGGATGGTTTTTCTCTGCTAACCTCGTAAACGTAGGCTGTTGTTGTGGATATTAATATGGCTATGGTTAGAGCCGCCACTATGAGAAGCTGACCAGAACTTTTTGCTTTCATGAGCTTTTCAAGCCTCTTCATTTAACCACAGCCAATTGCAAGTAAACCACGTAATATCTGAAACTTGGGTTTTGGCCTGCGCAAACGTATTTTATGGAGGCTACTTCTTGGCTGTTAATGTCACCATTTGTTATGGCTTCTGTGTTTATTTGCCGCATTCCTTCGTCGTAGACTGTTAGGTTAAAGGCTACGCCTTCTGGAAGGAGAAGACTTAGCACTTCACGCAGTCCAGACCAGTTTTTAGAATCTATATAGGCGCCCAGACTTCCATCAGAATCAAGCTTTATTAGGACTTGCATCCCAATCGATGCTAGGTTGTTGGATTCCGCCGTTTTCTGTTCAGTTGTTAGGCTTGCCGAAATAGCCAATGAAGAGAAGACTATTAGGACGGCTAGGAAAGCCTCAATTATTCTGATTTGCCCCCTCATCTGATTTTTCACTGCTTTGGTCCTCCAAGCCAAACTGTGCACCTATACAATGCGGAGTTTATGGTGACCAAGTGGGTGTAGGCGTAAACATCAGCTAGGCTCATGGATTCTGCTGGACTTATGCCAATCGCCACCGGTATCTGCGGATAAACAGTCCATTCCGCAAAGAACTGCGTGAAATTCCATCCAGTGGCAACAAGCACTATTGGGCTTGCGTCCAAAAACCTTGGGATGATGAACGTGGAATACTCGTTTTGATTTGTCTCTTGCTCTAAAATTTGGGAGTGATTGAAGGTTAATGCATAAACTTCAGACAGTGCTAAGTCATTACTAGGCACAACAGTTAGCGTGTGGTTTAACGGAGAAAGCCTCAAAAAACTACCCCTTGATGTCGGATTTTGGGAGTTATGGGCAAAAGCATAAACAGCAAAGGAAACCATTTTAGCGTTGTATTTGGATTTTGCCAAAACAACAAGCAAGGCTGGACCATCGACGCTTTTTGGAATTGTCACGTTTAAGCGAACTTCACCATCAGAACTATAAACACCCAAGTCTTGCAGAAAGTTTCCAGCAACAACATAAAGCCTAAGTTCCGCCGGTACATTGACGCCGCTTCGCACAGTTTCAACTTCAAACTCGTAGGTTGTTTCGCCTACACCTTCATAAGTCGCGGTGAAACCCACAACAGTTTCAAAAAGCGGTTTTATCTCGATTCTAAAGGCTACGTCTGGAATTTTCAGACTTGTGTATATTTGGGCATAACTTAAAGCATGAAGATTTTCGCTATTCAGTCTAGAAACCTTATCCAAGTCAAGCATGTAGGGGCTCGCCGCCTCAGCATCCGCCAAACCAAACTCTTCTGGAACTGTTTGGTTGTTCTTTCCCCAGTCCGCTGGTTCTCCAGTGTTCAGCAGCATGTATTTTGCGATTTCCTCATACCTTGTAAAGGCCTCGTCTCCAAAGAAGTTATCTATTGGCTGGTAGAGAAGGCTGGCGGTGGCAGCCATAGCTGAGAGCACAAGCAGTACCATTAGGGAACACGCGAAAAAGGTGTCGATGGATATTGTCGGCAACGCCTGTCACCTTTTAGAGGCTTCGTTAAACAAGCCCAAACATTCCGCCCAACAAGCTCTGCGAAAGCGCCAGCGAAATGTGCGCCGTTAAGACAAGCATGGCTGAATACTTGAAACCAGCAGCGAAGGTTCCTTCGCTAACCTTTCCCACAAAGAAGCCTGAAAGCCAACACTGCACCAATATCCCCAAAGAAAAGAGGTTCATTTGTTCCTGCATAACAATAAACGACATTGGCGTGGCGCCCGGAAGCGAAAGCCTTGTCAGGGTGTAAACCGTTAGGGCAACCATTGTCGTTGTCAAGGCTATGAGAACGCTCCATATGAAAGCCAAAATAACATAAGGCCTCAGCAGAGACTTCTTGTTAGTCTCCACATCCTTCTGTTTTTCGCTGTACTCCGTCAAAATTTCTAGGGCTACACTTGAGCCGCCACCCATCTTTATGGTTTCAACAAGTATAAGGAAGTTCACCAAAACAGGCCATGTTTGAATCTTCCTCTTTATGCTCGCAAATATTTTCCTTAAGGGCACACCCCACTCTATCTGGCTTCTTATAAGCCTTAAAACCTCAGAGAATTTTCCATAGCCCGGCCGCTTTGTGGCGTGAACTATACTTTTTTCTGGTGAAAGCCCTGTTTTTCTGGCTTCTGTGACGTCTCTTAGGAAATTTGGCATAGCGTTTTCAGCGGCGTTGTTTATTCTGGCAATTTCCATGTAGATTATCGCCGGAGGAATTGAAACCGTTAGCAAGCAGACGGTTAAGACGAGGGGCATGATCTGTGAGCTTCCAAGAAATTGAAGCTGAGGGGAAATGAAAATGGAGGCTATGAAGCCGCTGGCAGCGATTATGGCGACTGCTGCAACTTTATAGGGTGTCTTAAGCCCAACAAGGTTGCTTTTCCTTTCTATGTGGGCAATTATCATGAAGATAAGCGAAATTAACGGAGTTAAGAGGAATATTAAGAGGCAAACAACATCTGTTGATATGCTTGGTGTTCCAGTAATCCTTGTTGGTTCAAATATCGAGGTTGTTGAGAAAACTATGAAAAGTATGTAGGAGCATAGGGTTACGATTAGCATGACGGCGTAGGCTTCCACAAGGGTTCCAAGCCTCTCTATTGAGCGGATAGCGGCGGCACTTTGAACATCAAATATCGAGCGTAGCTTGCTCTTCAAGAAGTTTACAATGTTCCCGCCGCTTCTAATGGCTGAAACATAGCCCAATAGAAATTCACGGTAATTTTTAGACTTTGTCTTTTCAGCCCGCTTCTGCATAACCGTTAAGGGGTCATATCCCAAAACCTCTACTTGTCTAACGACTTCCCTTGCCTCTTTCCTGAACTGGGGCAGTTGCTCTATGGTGCAGAGTTTTTTCCAACTCTCGTATAGGGTTACCTCGCTGGCAGCTAATATAGTGAAGAGCAAGGCTGCGAAGGGGAGCTCACGGTTTATTTCGCTTGTGTCCTCTTCTGCGAAGCGGCTCAGCATCCGCCCAAAAATTTTAGGCTTGCCAATTTGCACTTGCATCTTACCACCCGCCTTTTCCCAGAAATTCTCTTTGGAAAAGCTCTGGATTGTTGTAGTACTTGCTTAGGACCTTGTTTACGCTTCTGTAGTCGCGGATGCCGTGCTCAACCATGTGGGCTAAAACCCGTTTGCGATATTCTAACTCGTCAATAAGCCTTTCAACTGGAACGTCAAGGCTTGCAGCCATCTTCTTGAGCAAGTAGCTTTCAGCCAAACTTTCCTTAAAAGTGTCTGTGGACGGATTCCAACTGAAAACCTCCTGATAACTATTATAGTCCTTTACTTCAGTTACGCTTATGAACTTCCGGCTTGAAAGCCTCCTCCCAGACTCTAGGAAAACCGGAGTTCTAACATGCTTAACAGTGATTACACAGTTCATAAGCGGAATTATTGATGCTGGGATATTCATGGGCGGCTGTGTAAGCCTCTTTATGGCTGTGTCCACATCTTCAGCGTGGAGCGTGCACAAGCCGCCGTGTCCGGTGGCTAAGGCTTGGAAAAGCACGTAGGCTTCTTCACCGCGGACCTCGCCTACAATTATTAGGTCTGGACGGTGGCGCACAGCAGACTTAATCAAGTCGTATAGGGTTATTTCGCCCTCGCTTTCCGCCCCGAAGCCAAACCTCGCAATCGTCGATGTCCAGTTCTCATGAGGCAAGTTTATTTCCGCGACTTCTTCAACGGAGATTATTTTGTAGCTGGGTTTTATGAGGCATGCAATGGCGTTTAGGGCTGTTGTTTTTCCGGCGCCCGTAGCCCCAATAATCATGGCTGACATTTTGTTCTCCATTAAAAGCCAAAGGTAGGCGGCTATGCCCTCGTTTATCGTTTCGTTTTCAATAAGGTCTATTATCGTGAAGGGGTCTCTGCGGAACTTGCGGATGGTGAAGGCTGTCCCGTAAGGTGTTGTCTCTTTGCCAAAGGAGACGGCTAAGCGATGCTTTTCTGGCAGTGTAACATCCACTATTGGGAAGGCTATGCTAACGTGTTTTCCAGACTTGTGGACCATCCGCATGACAAAGTCTTCAAGCTCCTGCTCATCTCTAAAAACGATGTTTGTTTTGATGTTCTCGTATTTTCTATGCCAAAGGTATATGGGCTTGTTTACGCCGCTGCATCCAATGTCCTCAACATAATCATCATACATTAACGGGTCTATTTTGCCATAACCAACAATGTCCCTTTCAAGATAATAGATGATTTTCCTCACACCAATAGGGGATACTCCTTCAAGGACTTTACGGTGTTTTGCGAGGATTTCTGGCATTTGCCTCCTAAAAGACTCTGTAAGGGTTTCCTCTCCTTCTGGGGCTTGAAGCTCAAATTCCAAGATGTTTCTAAGCCTATGGTAGCCCTCCCTCTCCTCTTTTGTCAGGGGTAACTCGTCCAGAACGTATAGGTATTCCAGTGTCTCCTCGCTTTGTATTATGGCTGCATAGGAGAAGGGAGGCTTTAACGGGTAATATTCCACTTCAACGTAGCCTTCGGGAACACTCCACTTCTGAACTTCCATAAACCCAGCTAATTGGACTTCTTCCTTCATTAAGTCCTTAAATTCCGTCTCAGCAGCCCCATCCTTCTTAAGTTTTAATGCAAACCTCAAACCTTTTTCATCCTCCGTTTTGGCTTGAGCTTGAAAGCTGAACTTCGGGGATTCCGGCGTTCTGGTTTAGGGAGCATTTTAGGAATATTGCCCCGTAACCGCTAACATAATAGCCATAAGCCAAAGCCGTGCTTGGAAGGTAAACGCGTAATCCAGCCTCTTCTTTTGGCGTGTTTCCCAATCCGCCTTCAACCCAAACCCTTGAAGAGTCATTGCTAAGCATGAGCCAGTACAGCCTATCGCCAATGGCTGCTGGCGCTTGAATGAAGGCTTCGGCTGTTGTATTTGCTGCCTTTGCAAGGCTTATGAGTTCTGTGGCTTTAGCCGCCACCAAATCCACTAAATCCTTCAGTTTGCCCATTTCAGATGAGAGGCGTATGGCGCCCACATAGCCCATAAAAGAGACTAGGAGGATGCCGCTTACGGCGATTATGGCGAAGAAGGTGTATAGGTAGCTTGGCGTTATGGCTGGCATTTAGGCGTTAACCCTCCTAACTTGCACATTGCTGACGACGACTTCGAGGCTTACAACAGCGCCTTCACCAGTACTTTCAACTGGCAGCCAAACAGTTGTTTTATTGCCTTCTGAAAAAGCTTCCAAAGCAAGAGAGGAAACCGAACCGTTGAACACGAAAAGCTCAACTGTTGAAGTAATGTTTAACGCTGAAACTTTTAGGTGGAAACTTCCATAAAGCGTAAGCGTCTGCGAAGAGGCTAGGCTTATTATGTAAACACGTATAATGTTCAACGGTTTTCCATTGCTTGTACCAGCTGCCAAAACGGTTGCCATTGGTCTGTAGCACAAGACAAGTTGTTGTGCATTATCACCCCTTTCAAAGTAGAGCTGCGTGACCGTAAAGGCGCTCTGATTTATTATTGCCCGGCTGTCACCCCTAACGTATGTGCCTTCTTGGCTTTCAGCCAAACCATCAAGCATGCAAAGGGCTTTACCAACAGAACCATTAAACACAAGGCGGGAAAACGTCTGCCCATCCGTTAAAATAATGACAAGGCTTTTAGCTGTCGGCTGCGTTTGGAAAGCGCCTCCGCAGTCCTCCATGTAAACGGTTTTGGAGCTTCCAGCAGACCAAGCCACAGAACGCACAGCATCATCCAAAGCCTGCATATTCTGTTTGGCGATGGAAACCCTTAGCTGGACACTTTTTGCGCTTATGCGGGTTACTGCAAAACCATAGGTGGCGGATATTATGGCGATAAGCGAGGCAAAAAGTATAAGGTAAGTAACTGGAATAGCCAAAGCCTTCCTCGAACCAATCAGCTTTTTTAAGCCTATTATCCGCAAATTTTAACAGTCTCCTCTCTTGCAAACCGCCAGCTAATCAAAACCTTTGAAGGCAGTATTAAGATAAGATAATGTGTGTAGAGCAAAACTACACATAAGTATCGGAAATTAGACTTTAGAAATTTTATTCAAAATAAATTGGGGATGAGGTAAAGAAAAGGGGGGAGTTGGCGTCTAACTTGATGCCTCTACGTTGGTTTCTTTGTAGTATTCAGCGTTTGATGTGAACACCGTAACGCCTATGGTGACACCAATGTCGTTTACAGATATGTGGTCTGGGTTCCTAATGTAAACTATCATTGTTCGTCCAGAGGGCAGGGTTAAGTCGGTGCTAGCGGCTTTCAAATCGAAGCTGACACCACCTATCCATACGTCTCCGCCATTAGTTAGGTTTGCCGACGGTGCAAATGGAAGGTCGCTGCTGATTGTCTGTGTAGTTATGTTGTAGTAAACATTGCTCCATGGGCATTCCTGACCTCTAACTGTGATTTTGTCGAGAACGACGTCGCGGCCTCCCGTATTCACTATGATGAAAGCTGCTTCGGAGAAAGTCGTACCGGTGTGCCATATGTGTAACTTAGTTACTAGTAGGCTTTCTTCTTGAACACGTGTGGTTGTCACGTTTATCGCATAGAAGGTGACAACAGTCGCTAACAACACTGAAACCACCAGAATAATCAATGTCGTAACAACAGTGCTGAGCGCCTTCCTACTCCTAAAAATTTTCATTCGAGATCCCTCCAAGTTTATCCAATGTATGCTTGAACGTTGGTTTCTTTGTAGTATTCAGCGTTTGATGTGAACACCGTAACGCCAATTGATACACCGATGTCGTTGAGGGATATGTGGTCTGGGTTGGTTATGAAGACTATCATGGTATAACCTGACTTCAAGAGCACATCACTGCTAGCTCGCGTCAACGAGTATGAACCCCAAGACTTGCCAAGGAGTGTGCTGTTGGCATTTGGCACAACATATGTTAAATCTTCGCTTATCGTGTCAGTTGTTTTAGCATAATAGACGCTTGTCCACGGACATTCCTGACCCCTAACCGTAATCTTGTCGATGACGACGTCTCGCCCACCAGTATTGACAATTAGGAATGCGGCCTCGCAAAAGTTTGTACCATTGTGCCATATGTGCAGTTTTGTTATTAGTAGGCTTTCTTCTTGAACACGTGTGGTTGTCACGTTTATCGCATAGAAGGTGACAACAGTCGCCAGCAGCACTGAAACCACTAGGATTATCAGCGTTGTCACTACTGTGCTCAATGCCCTTTTATTCTTTAACAACTTCATTTTCCTTTTCGCTCCGTGGCAAAAATTCAGCCTTGTTTAAATATGATGGTTTGTGCGTAGAACAGAGCTACACATAACAGTACAACAGTTCAACAGAACATCCGCCAAATCAAGTTTAAACATGTTTAAAGAATTCATAGGAAATTCTTATTTAGAAAGAGGCTTCAACCTCGCTCAAGAATCCGGGGAGACATGGACGCAAATGAAAACTTTGAAAGTCGCAATGATAGGTGTTTGCGCAGCTTTATACGCAATCGTAGGTTACTTGACAAACCTGGGAATCGTCAGCCCAGTGGTTGGCGTTGTTCGATTCTGGCCCGCAGTTATCGTCCCAGCCGTCTTTGCAGTGCTTTTTGGTCCATGGGTTGGCGGGATAGGCGCTGCCATAGGAATTTTCTTTGCAGACATGATTCATCCGGGACACGGCATTGCCCTCTTAAGCCTCACAGTAGGCGTACCATCAAACTTTCTAGGATTCTTTCTCCTTGGTTATATTGGCCGGAGAAATGTTGAATGGAAACATGTCGCCGCCGGTTTAGGCGCTTGCAGCGTCATCGTTTTAATGATTGCCTATCTAATTAATGGCGCCATGCTAAGCCTCGACGTTGGTCTTCTCTTTTTAGGAGTGTTTGTCGGCTGTTACGCAATTGCCGTTATTGTTGGATATCTCATACCAGAATGGAAAAGTTACCAGTTTGCCTCAGTGATAGGCCTCGCTGTGGGCAGTGCTTGGATAGGCTTTGGATTATGGGCTTACAGTCAAGCTTTCCCCCTTCCACTGGCGCTCGGATGGGAGCGGAATGCGCCTTTCTTTGCCAGCTTCTTGTGGCTTGTCTGGACATTTGCAACAGAAATCCCCTTCCTCGTTACTCTGGGTCCGCCAATTATTAAGGCGTGCCGTAAAGCCTTCCCCACACTGACTCAAACAGAAAAGAGCGGTTAAATTGAAAACAGCGAAAGCCTTTAGTCCGGCTGGAATTTCAAGCTTTTTTGAAATATGCGACACAATGCCGAACGGAATCCCCATAATAGACCTTGAGCGGGTGGGTGCTAGGGGCGGAGGCTTCGGAATCAAGACGGGCATAACAACAGAAGTGCGCATTTCAGATGCCACGCAAAACAGTGTGAAAATTTTCATTAATGGGCAGAAGGCTCCGGAAGCCGAAACCACGCGGACTGTTGTTGAGATGCTTCTTAAAAGGGCTGATGGCTGTTATGATGTGGAGGTTAGACACTGGGTTGATGTCCCCATAGGGGCTGGCTTCGGCACGAGTGCCGGCGGAGCCCTAACCGCTGCCTTGGCTTTATCTAAGGCTTTAGGGTTAAATTTGACAATTAACCAGCTTGGCAAAATAGCCCACATAGTAGAAATAAAATGCAAAACTGGTCTTGGCACCGTTGCACCGCTAACAATTGGCGGAGGCTGCGTTATTACAGTTGAGCCCGGCGCGCCTGGAAAAGCCATAATTGACCACATCCCAATATCTGAGGACTATGTGATTGTCGCCGGCGTTTTTGGTCCAATACCGACTAAAGAGGTTTTATCCTCGCCTGAAAAACGCTTAGCTGTCAACAGGTGGGGTAGGCTTACCCTAGAAAAGATTTTGGCTGAACCATCTCTTGAAAATTTTTTGGCTTGCTGTCGTGAGTTCGCCGAAAAGACAGGTTTCGCCACAGAGCGAATTCGCAAATTGTTTAAGGCTGCTGATGAGGCTGGCGCCATTGGAGCGGCTCAAAACATGGTTGGGGAAGCTGTCCACGCCTTAACAACATCAGAAAACGCCGAGAAAGTGGCTCAAGCTTTTAAACGGGTTCTTCCAGAAGAAAGGGTTCTCGTAGCGAATATAGAGCTTTACGGAGCAAGACTGCTGGGATAAGCCATGCTGACGACAAAAAGGTTTAAGGTTGTGGCTGTTGGCGGAACCTTTGACGAACTCCACAAGGGACACAAAGCGTTATTATTGAAGGCTTTTGAGGTGGGCGAACAAGTTTTGATAGGCCTATGCACAGACGAGTTTGTAGCAAAAATGAGCAAGCCTCACATAGTGGCTTCCTATGAGGAGCGCCTCGAAGAGCTGAAGACTTTCTTGCAGAAGTATGGCTTAATGGAAAGGGCAAAAATAATTCCACTAAACGACGCTTATGGTGTTACGTTGCAGAAGGGCTGCCTGGAAGCCCTAATAGTCAGCAGAGAAACAGAACTAACAGCTAAAAAGATAAATGAGGAGAGAGCCAAACGCGGACTAGAACCCCTAAACATAATTGTTATAGACATGGTTCCTTCGGAGAATCATGCGCCCATATCCACAACGCGAATCCGCAAAGGCGAAATAGACCGGGAAGGACGCCTAATAAAAAGGCTGGCATAATTTAGAGAAGCAAAAACATTTTATGCTCTGAAATTTTAGACCATTTGGGGATAACGTGGTTAATAGGTTTAATTGGGTTGAGATAAGGGTTAGAGACTTAGAAAAAGCCAAAAACTTCTATGGAAGCCTCTTCGACTGGAAAATCAGCGGCGGCGAAAACAAGGATTGGGCTTATTGGCGGGATGTGGAGGATGCCAAAAGACAAGCCTACGGGCGTCGTAGTCTACATTCTAGTGGATAATATTGACGAGACGCTTGAGAAGGCTGTCAAGCTTGGAGGAAAAATTGTTACTCCAAAAATGAGGGAAGGAGAAAATTTTATGACGACTATAGCAGACCCCGACGGAAACTTGTTTGGGCTTTATCAGTATGGGGAAGAAGCTGCGCCTTAGCTTTAGTCCAGCGGTTATTTGGTCGTGCTTTGTCCGCGAAAATAATTAAAATTGTTAGGGTTAGTATGAAGCATAGAGTCATGTTTTGTGGGAACTCTGGGATCGGCGTTGGGTTTCCATAAACGTAAACTGTTTGCCCGTCGGTGCCCATAACTATTGTTCCGGAAACATATGTTCCGTAGACTGTTACGCCCTTATTTAGAAGTCTTTGAACAGTTTCGTTGTGCGGATGCCCATAAGGGTTGCCTATTCCAGCGCTGATTACGGCGTAGGATGGATTAACAGCATCTAAAAAGGCTTCTGAGGTTGAAAGGTTTAAGCCAGTATCCATCATGCTTTCCTCAGCCTCGAAAGTGGCATCTCCGGTGAAAAGAAAAGCAACGTTTCCCGCCTGAAGCCGTAGGACTATGCTGTTGCTGTTTACCTCTGTGAAATTAAGAGGCTGCACAGGATTCAGAATTGTGAAATTCACATTTTCGCTTAGAATGTATTGTTGTTCCCTCTGGACGATGGTTATTTTGCTTTGGGCAAGGCTCATAAAATCTTTGTACGCTTGTGAAGTGGCGCTTTGGTTATTGTATAGGATTACGTTAACGGATATGCTTGACTCTAAAACCGATATGAGCCCACCTATGTGGTCTTCATGGGGATGCGTAGCAACCACGTAGGCTATTTCCGAAACGCCTAAATCAGCCAAATAGCCCATCAGAGTGGAGCCAGCACTACGGGGTCCACCATCAATAAGTATGTCTTGCTCGCTTGTGTCGATGAATATGGCGTCTCCCTGTCCCACATCGAAGAAGTAAACTTTGACTATGGGCTGGTTTTCACATAAAACAGCTTCCAAAACGCTGAAAAGAAAAAGTGCATGGCATACGATTGCCAAAAAAGCAATTTTACACCAAATTCTAGGCAGCAAAACCAAGCGCCACACTTAAACTATTTGTTAAAATCTATAGGGGGTATCCAATTTAACAGTTTTCCAGCCTCTAAATTTGACCTTGGCAAGAGCGAAAATTCTAGAGGGAAGGGGCTAGAGAAAATAAGGGCTGAAGCAGCGCCATTTTCCATTTTTGCCAAAAATCTATAGGGGGCTATCAATTTTGCAGTTTCCCGCTTATTACAAAATTGACTTTTGATAAGGTAAAAATATGGCTAAAATCATAGCATTTTATTGGTTTAGAAGCGAAATGCAAAGGACTGGTGTGGCGAAGCTTCCCCTCCATTATGGTAAGGCGCCGAAGTGGCTAGTTGTCCGAATGCGAAAACTAGCACGAGAAATAGTGACAATAATAGTAGACGAATATGGAACCAGCGAGTTCTTAAAGCGCCTATCAGACCCCTTCTGGTTTCAGGCTTTGGGCTGTGTTTTGGGCTATGACTGGCACTCTTCAGGTGTGACAACAGTGGTTACTGGCGTTTTAAAGCAGGCTGTAATCCCAGAAGAGCATGGCGTGGCAGTCTGCGGCGGGAAAGGAAAAATTTCTAGACAGACGCCACTGGAGATTGGGCTGGTTGGCGAAAAGTTCGGTTTTCCAGACAATAGGATAGAAAACTTGCAACACGCTAGCAAGATGAGCGCCAAAGTTGATAATACGGCTATTCAAGCTGGTTATCAGCTTTACCACCACGCCTTCTTCATCGACGAGAATGGGCAATGGGCGGTTATACAGCAGGGAATGTGCCCCCAAGACAGAACAGCAAGGCGCTATCACTGGCTTTCAGAAAACGTCAAAAACTTTGTCGTTGAGCCCCACAACGCCATTGTTGGCGATGCGAGGCGCGAAATAGCCTTAGACATGACCGCAAAAGAAAGCGAAGGCTGCAGAAAAGCCTCAGTGGACTTGGCATGCGAACCACCCAAAAAGCTTATGCGCCTAATAATGTCCATAAGACCAGCCTACCAGAAATCGCTGGAAGAGTGGCTTCCTAAAAGCGCCCAAACCCAATGGGCTGACTATCCAATAGACGTTTTATCAATGCCAGCCAACATAAACTGGAAAGCCCTACAACAAGTCTACGAATTCAAACCAAGGAGCTACGAGGAACTTTTAGGCTTTAAGGGCGTCGGCGCAGCCACAGTGCGCGGCTTAGCCTTAATAGCTGAACTCATTTATGGCGAAAAGCCAAGCTGGAAAGACCCGGTGAAATACTCTTTTGCCTATGGCGGAAAAGATGGTGTCCCCTACCCAGTGGATAGAAAAGCCATGGAAGAATCCATACAAATTCTAAGAAGAGCTGTTGAAGATGCAAAGCTCGGCGATAAAGAAAAGTTGAACGCCTTGAATAGGCTTAGGGTTTTCATTCCGCCAACGCATCAATAAATCTCCATGTTGAGGCTGCCTGTTAAAGCATGCCTAGTTCATGCTTGATATATGGCTTAAGCCCAGATAGGTTTATATCTTCGACTTTTAAGTGTGTTAGGGAAATGATAACAAAAATGCTAAGGATTGCATATGACCCTACTATTAAGCGTAGCAGCCTTCATAGCGAGTCTGCTGCTCCTCTACATAGGCTCGAAAAAGATAGTGGATGCAGCCGCACGCCTAGCTAACAGTCTAAACCTCCATAAAGTCGTGGTAGGAACAGTTTTTGTGGCTTCTGTAACATCGGCTCCAGAGCTGTTTAGCTCGCTTTTTGCAGCTGTTTTCAGCTCTTCCCAAATGGCCTTCGGCAACATAATAGGCTCAAACATCTACAACGTTCCCCTGATCATCGGCATATGCGGCCTAATTGGCGAGTTTAAAATTAAAAACTCCACAATCAATAAGGAATGCCTCCTCATGATAGGCTTAGCCGCCCTACTAATGCTGCTGACGATGGCAACAGGCACAGTTACATGGTGGACCGGAACAATTTTTTTAGCATTTTATCCAGCCTTCATCTACTACTCCATACGAGAGGGGAACGGCAACGGCACCACAGATGAAGTAAGAGAAGGCAACGCAAAGCCAGCAGCCATAATGATTCTGGGCGGCGCCGCCCTAATAGCAGGCACCTTCCTACTCGTCTACAGCGCCACAGCCATGGCTGAAATTTTAGGCTTAAGCCACTTCTACGCCGGACTAACAATAATGGCTTTGGGCTGTGTTGTTCCAGAAACAGCTGTTTCAGTGGCTGCAGCCCTCCACGGCGAACAAGAAATATCCATAGGCAATGTTATAGGCGACAACATAATAACGGCAACGCTGGTTTTCGGAATAGTAGCGTTGATAAAATCCTTTACAGTAACACCGTGGGAGATTTTAACAACTATTCCTTTCATGATTCTCGTAACCCTCGTCTTATTCGCCATGAATAGACGGAGCCACAAAATAACAAGGGCTTGGAGTATACTCATGTTGGTAATAGCCGCAGCAGCCTTCATCCTAGAAACATTTAACCACATAGCTTAACCTCAGATTCTGGAAAATTTTAAAAGACTGCCTTTTTAACCTCTGTTTGGAAAAGCATGAAAATTGTTCCTTTGGAGCCACCCCTTGAGCCGCTTTTCTGGAAAACAATAAGCCAAGACATCCCCCACTATTACTTTTTCGCCTTCGACTGGAAATACAGAAGAGACCAGACGAAGATTCTGCTGGCATTGGACGATGGCAAGATTCATGGAATGATGCTGATATACAGAGACGAAATAGTGAATTTAAGAGGAAGCCCAGAAGCCGCAAAAATTCTCCTGGAGAAGTTGGACCTAGAAAAAATTGAAATTCAATCTCTTGAAGAGCACAAACCTCACATCCTTGAGAAATATGAACCTACTGTAATACATGGAATGATGATGGTTATGCTTCTTCGCAGGGGAAAAGAGAAACTTCACATAAAACATCCAGTGGTTAAATTAGGCGTTTCTGACGCTGAACAGATAGCCGCAATAATGAAGGCGGCTGACCCTGAATTTTGGGGCGACGTAACAAGCCAAGACGTAGTTGAAGGCATAAACCATGGAGCAAAATGGTTTGGAGTAAAAGCCAACGGGCAACTCGTTTCAATAGGAAACGCTTGGACACCAGAATGGGTAAGCCTTATAGGAACTGTTGCCACAAACAAAAAATATAGAAACATGGGTTATGCAACTTCTGTGGTTTCAACGCTCATAAAAGAGTTTTTAGCTGTGCAGCCCTCTATGATAATCTTTGTACGAAGCGAAAATGCCCCTGCAATCCACGTTTATGAAAAGGTTGGGTTTAAACAGTATAGAAAATACTTCTTCATGAGAGGAACCAAGCGCAAGTTTTAGCGGCGTCTTTCACTCTTCAACTGTTATCGCTTGCGTTGGGCAAGATGTCACACAAGCCATGCAAGCTATGCAGTCGCCCTCCCTAACGGGAACAGACTTCTGAGTGTCCGGATATTCTGGCAACTTCTTGAGTTCGAAAACATTTACTGGGCAGATTTCAACACAGACGCCGTCGCCGTTGCACTTACTCCAGTCAACCTTAACTTTCGGCATGCACACATCAACCTTAACCATAAATTCTGAGGGCGTCCACATTTAATACTTTCCACAAAACTGCAAGCAACGAATGCTTTATCAACGATAAACAGGATACATACATCAAACCCTTAAAATGTCAGCGTAAATCTGCGCGCAACAGTGGGATGAAAAACTAATCTTATAGCCTTGCGCCTTGGCGTATTTTATGGCTTCTTCGGATGGAAAGGCTATGGCGTTAGCACCAGCTTTTATGGCTAAGGTGTCTGTTTCTGCTCTGTGCTTGCTCTTTGGTCGCATGCAACCCAAAGCTATCGGAATTTTTGGAAACATAACCCTTGCAGTGGCTAAAACTTTAGCTATTTCCATCGGTTCTGGCGGTTTCACATTCTCCATTATTGTGCCGTGTATGGGCATGAAAGCGATTACGACTAGGGCTGATGGCTTATATTTGGAAATCATCTGTAAGGCGTAAAATTCCCCTTTCAACCGTCCATAATGAAGCCCAACAATTACGTGGGGGACGAAACACAAGCCGGACTGACTTAACGCCTTTAACGCGTCTTCATAATCCCTAACTGTAACTTTCAAGTTGTAAATTTCCTGTATTGTTTCATTATTCCCGATAACATCGATTAGGGCGGCGTCAACACAAGCTTCCTTAAGCTTTACAGCCTTTTCATAGTTCACAATTCCGACATGCGCAAAAATTTTCAAGCCAAAATCAGCCTTAACCCGCCTAATGGCTTCCGCGAACCTATCCAGTGGAACAGAACCGTCTGGTAGGCAGCCGCCACTGATTAGGCAGCCGACGGCTCCATCTGCCTTAAGCTTTTCACACAAATTGTAAAGCTCTTCCGGGGTTCTAGCCGGACGCATGGTTTCGAGAACTTTTCCGCCACAGTGTTTACAGTTTAATGCGCAGCCCTTTCCTGTCACGGAGATTGTTGGAAAATCCTTGGGTGAAGAGCAGAAGTAAGCCGTCTTATAGTATGTGAAGCTTGGAGCATAAAAGCAAATGCTTCTCCTTTCAGAACGGAAGGCGTTGTTTTCTAAAAGTTTTGAGAACTCTTCTTTGTTCATCTGCCAAATGGTTTCTGGAGTGAATTGTGCCATTTTCCTCTCTACTAAAGCCTAAGAAGAGCCTTAATAACTTTCGCTGGCGTCTGCAACTTCAACTTTTATTTTCTTCTTCATTGCTCGATATGGTCGGAGCTGGCGCTGCTTCCAATGCGTTAACAGTCTTGATTGTTTTTGCAATTTTCTCCAAATACCTCTGGAAGCTTAAGGTTCTGAAAACCGATAACCCCCTTTCGGTTATGGCATAAAGCTTCCTTTTGCCGGTGAATTTCTTAATGACTAGCCCGTTTTTCATCAAGGATTCCAAATACTGCCCAAGAACAGTGCAGTCCATATTAGTTTTGTAGGCTATGCTATCAACTGTTAAGGGTCTTTTCGCTAAGGCTGCCAATATGGTTTCATAATTTTCAAGTTTAGACCTTCGCAATTCCTTCACGCTCGAAATCATGGTTTGACAACGATAATGATAATAATACTTATGAATTCAGAATCAATAGCAGAGAAACACTCAAAAGCAGCAGCAAATGTGAAAAGCCTTTGATAGACACGAAAACCCCAGAAAAGATTCGCGTTTCGCTAGGCTCAGCCATAGTTCTAGGGCTGATTAATGGAAAGCTTGACGCCAAACCAACAACAGCCTACATAATGACATATAGGCGTGGAAAGTGTCTTGCAAACTGCGGGTTCTGCCCCCAAGCAAGGAAAAGCCACAGCAGAGCTGACATGCTTTCAAGGGTTTCATGGCCAACCTTCAACACAAAACAAGTTCTTGAAAAGATAGAGGAGACAGCAAAAAATGGCGGGATTAAACGCATTTGTATACAAGCCCTAAACTATCCACAAGTACATGCGCACATCCAAACGCTTGCAAGGGAAATTTCCCAACGTGCAAACGTTCCAATATCAGTTTCATGCCAGCCTCTAAATCCAGAAAACATGAGGCGTTTAGCAGAGGCGGGCGTTGAAAGGATAAGCATACCATTGGACGCGGCAACTCCAGAAATTTTCGACAAGGTTAAGGGAGCTTCCGCCGGCGGACCATATGATATGGAAGGGCAACTAATGTTGCTCAAAGAGGCCGTGAAAATTTTTGGGGAGAGAAGAGTCAGCACTCACTTAATTGTTGGTTTGGGCGAATCTGAAAGGGAAATGGTGGAGATGATTCAAAAGTGCGTTGATATGTGTGTCTTACCGGCACTCTTCGCTTTCACGCCAGTCGCTGGAACAGCCCTAGGAAACCTAGGGCAGCCGCCAATTCAACAGTACAGACGGGTACAGCTAGCCAGACACCTAATCTTCCATGGAATTGCAAGAGTTGAATCCATGACCTTTGATGAAAACGGTCGCATAACAAGCTTCGGCGTAAATGAGCAAACACTAAAGCGAATAGTTGGTTCCGGCGAACCCTTTAGGACTTCCGGATGCCCAAACTGCAACCGCCCATACTACAACGAAAAGCCAAGCGGCCCAATCTACAACTATCCAAGACCCCTTAGCAAAGAGGAAATAGCAAAGGCTTTTGAAGAACTAGCCCTAACCTAAGGTCCTTTTGCCTCCAGAAGGGGTTGCTGCGGAATTTTTGGCTTTTGCCTTGTCACCTGCTCAACTATGCGCCAGAAATCCTCTTCGGTTAAGCCCCTTCGGAGTTCTTTCATAAGCTTCTTGATTTGGTAGAAGGTCATTTGGGTTCCGCCCTTGTCTAGGCTTTCCTGCAAACCCCTTATTCTCCTAATTATTTCATCAATCTGCCAAGGCGTAGCCTTTATACCCGCCATCTCAAGCCGCTTTTCAACGAGGAGTCTTCCACCGGTTCTGCCAATGTAGAACTGTGTTTCTCTTTCAATCATTTCAGGCGGAAACGGTTCAAAAAGCAGTGGGTGGGCAAGCATTCCCTCGACGTGCTCGTCAACTTCGTAGGAGAAGGCGTTTTCGCCAACAATTGGTTTATGGAACTGGATTGGCAGGGCAAAGCTTTTCTCCGCTTGTTGGGCAAGCCTATAAAGCTTCTTCATATCGACGCCCGTGTCTATGTCATATAGAAGCTCTATGGCGGCGACAACCTCCTCTAGGGGGGCTACCCCAGCCCTCTCGCCGAAACCCACAAGGCATGTGTGCACGTAGGCGACACCTTCTTCAATAGCTGCCAAAGTGTTTGCCGTGGCTAAGCCGAAATCATTATGGCAATGAATAGAAAGTACAACATCTTTTCCCAGAGCCTGTTGAAGTCCATCTCTAACATGGGAAACAAGATAACGCACCGATAAAGGTCTTAAGAAGCCAACAGTGTCGGCAATTACAAGTCTGTCAGCACCAGCCTTAGCAGCAGCTTCAAAAATTTGTAGAATTTCAGGTAAAGGTGTTCTCGAGGCATCTTCCAAAACAAAGTCCACGGTTACGCCATGCCTTTTAGCGTATTCTATGCACTCCACAGTGTTTTTGAAAATTTGCTCCTTTGACATTTTAAGCCTATACTGGAGGTTTAGCCCATTAAAAGGCGTGAAGATGACTACTTCCTTAACGCCACAGTCAAGACATGCATCCACATCACTCCTCGTTGCTCGTGCGGAAGCAGCTATGCTTGCTTGTTGGAAACCTTCGTTGGCTATCCTCCTAACCGCGTTCTTCTCCTCTTCTGAAAGCGCTGGAAAGCCAACAGTTATTATGGAAACTCCAGCCTCGTCCAAGAGCTTAGCCAATTTAACCTTCTCCACGTAAGTTAAGAAAACAGTCGGGGTTTCAACCCCCTCCCTTAGGGTTTCGTCCCAAATATAAACTCTGTCGGGAAGCCTCGGCGGGAGGTTCTTCCTCAAACGGTTGTAGTTGACTATTAAACCTTGAGCCTCAAGCTTCTTGAAGATTGTTTTCCGCATGAACACCACATTCCAACAAGTAAAGGAATTGCAAACGCATCTTGATATTCCGCAAGCACTTATATAAGAATTCAGCATCTTAAGAATCTTCAAGCTGTGAAGTTTGAAAGTTTAAATTGAAAACTTTGGCAATAGTAGTTCGAGGTGTCTTTGTTGGTGGAGGCGCCAGTAGAGGATAAGCGGATAACCCTTAAAGAGGCAGCGAAACTTATTCCAGATGGGGCGCACCTCTTCTGGGGAGGCTTTGGCTTCCAGAGACCGCCAATGGCTTTCGCCCACGAACTGGTGAGACAGAAAAAGCGCAACCTAACAATTTACACTTGCGGCTCGGAAATGGACATAGACATTTTATGCGGGGCTTATGTTGTTTCACGTTTTGAGCTGGCTTTCTTCGCGATAGAGGGGATTGGTTTAGCTCCAAACATCCAGCGGAGAGTTCGGGAAGGCGCTGTTCAGATCGAGGATTATACGAATTTGGCTATGGCTCTGCGCTTTCTTGGCGGGGCGCTTGGCGTCCCATTCATGCCCTTGAAAAGCATGCTTGGAACAGACCTCCTTACAAAAACAAAATTCAAACCTAAAAAGGCTGAAGTCATAAATTGCCCCTTCACAGGCGAGAAAGTTGTGCTTGTTCCGTCTGTGCGTCCGGACTTCAGCATTGTGCATGTCTCCCGTGTGGATAGGGAAGGCAACGCCCAAATAGACGGCATTAAAGGCGAGGACGTGGAGGGCGCTAGGGCTGGCAAAAAAGTAATTGTTTTAACCGAAGAAATAGTTGACACAGAATTCATACGTTCACAACCAGACCAGACGGCGATTCCAAACATTTACGTGGACTACGTTGTGGAATGCCCGTGGGGAGCATACCCAATGATGGTTTACAACTACTACGACTATGACATGGAACATGTGCGTATGTACTACCAGCAGTGCAAAACAGAGGAGGGATGGCAAAAATACTGCGAAGAATACATCACTGGAGTTGAGGACCACATGGAGTTCCTCAAGAAGATAGGTATGGAACGCCTCCTAAAGCTTAGAGCCAAAAAACCCTTCCCATACTAGGGGGAAATGCCTATGGAAAAGAAGAATTATGCAAAACCTGGCGAGTTCACAACCCTCGAGCTTATGGCAGTTTGTGGGGCCAGGGCCATAAAAAATGGCGAAGTAGTTTTCGTTGGAACAGGCTTGCCCATGATTGCCGCAATGCTTGCGAAAAGGACCCATGCGCCTAAAGCCAAAATAGTCTATGAGGCTGGTTTTATAGACTCCAACGCCATAGACATAGCCCTATCAATAGCCGACTCTAGACTTGGTTATAGGGCTTCAGCAGCCATAGGCTTAATCGAAACTTTGGGGCTGCTTCTGCAAGGCGGACACGTTGACGTGGGCTTCGTCGGAGCCGCCCAAATAGACGAGCATGGAAACATAAACACCACATACATAGGCGACTTCGAACATCCGACCGTGCGACTTCCCGGAAGCGGCGGCGGAAACGACATAGTCTCATCGGCGAAACGCATCGTCATAATAATGACCCATGAAAAGCGGAAGATGGTGAAGAAACTCGACTACCTAACAAGTCCTGGCTACTTGGATGGGCCGGGAGCTAGAGAAAAGGCTGGCTTGCTGGGCGGTGGGCCGTCCCTTGTGGTTACAAACCTCTGTCAGATGGATTTTGACTCGGAGACAAAGCGGATTAGGCTTGCAACAATTCATCCGGGCGTGACTTTGCAGGAGATTATGGAAAACACAGGATTCGACTTGATTATACCGGAGCATGTGCCAACAACAGAGCCGCCAACATATGAGGAATTAGCCATTTTGAGGGCTATAGACCCTCACGGAATTTACATACCAAGACCCGCCCAGACCAAGTAGGCATTCGCTCCTCTTTTCCAATCTGTTTTGTGCTTTCCTTAGGAAAGCATTTTATAGCGACTTTTAGGAAATGTGAGACTGGTTGTGGTCGTCATGGATTTTGAATTAACACCCGAACAGAAAATGATAGTTGAAACAGCCACCGAAATTGCCCGCGATTATGGTCCAGAATATTGGCGGGAAAAAGATCGAAAACACGAGTTTCCAGAAGACTTCTGGAAAAGCCTTGTTGACGCGGGTTTCCCCGGCATAGTTATCCCGGAAAAGTATGGCGGAAGCGGAATGGGCATGTTCGAAATGCTGTTGGCCATGGAAACCCTTGTTTCAGAAGGCTGTGGTCTTGCCGGAGAATGGTTTCTGTGCCTTTCAGCCGTTTTTGGCGGCTTATCCATAGTGAAGCACGGCAACGAAGCACAAAAAGAAAAGTACTTGCCAAAAATTGCAAAGGGGATTGAGTTTTGCCTAGCCCTAACAGAACCCGACGCCGGAACAAACACCCTAAACATTAAAACCATGGCTGTTAAGCAAGACGGCGAATACGTAATCAATGGTCAGAAAATCTTCATTTCTGGAGCGGACAGAGCTAAGGGAATGCTCTTGGTTACTAGGACAACACCAGTTGACAAAGCTCCAAAAAGGACTTTGGGCTTAACTTTGTTCCTTGTAGACTTGCCAAACCCTGCCATTGAAATAATCCCAATCGAAAAGCATGGAATAAACTATTCAAAAACCTTTGAAGTTTACATAAGCGACTTAAGAGTTCCCAGAGAAAATGTTTTAGGTGAACCAGAGAAGGGCTGGTACTTGCTTTTGGACACGCTTAATCCAGAGCGCATGTCTTTTTCAGCGGCTGCATGTGGCTTAGGACTATTAGCCATCAAAAAGGCTGTTGAATATGCAAAAGAAAGAAGGGTTTTCGACTCGCCTATAGGGGCGCACCAAGCTATACAGTTCCCGCTGGCTGAAGCCAAAGCAAAAATTGAGGCTGCAAGGCTCCTAAACTATAAGGCTGCATGGCTCTATGACCGTGGACAAGAATGTGGGGCGGAAGCAAACATGGCAAAGGTGGCGGCCGTTGAAGCTGGGACTGAGGCTGTTTACCACGCAATGCAGACTTTCGGCGGGTACGGTTATGCTGTGGAGTATGACGTGGAAAGGTGGTGGCGGGAAATAAACCTCATAAGGCTTGCTCCGGTTACGCATCAAATGGCTTTAGCCTTCATAGGGCAACACGTCTTAGGACTGCCAAAATCCTATTAGGAAAGGTTCTGCAGCGCTTTGCCAATGCGGAGAAAAGCCTAAGTGAGCTTCACAAAAAGCCATGCCCTATTGATCCTAGTATGCTTCTGCTTTAGCTTCATCCTCGTCTTCTCAACGTTTCTTAAAAACGCTGGAGTCTCTAGCCTACAGCAAGCTTTCTCCCGCATAACGCTGGCTCTCCCGCTAATCTTCGCGCTGCTCAAGGGAAGACCTAAACTTAAAAAGGAGGATCTGCAATACTTCGCCTTAACCGGATTTGTTTTTTCGGGCTTTCTACTTTCAGGTTTATCCTCAATCGTGTTTGGCTGCCCCATAGCAGTCGCTACGGCTCTAATTTACACGCAGCCCTTCTTCACGGCAATTTTAGCTACAGTTTCTGGAAAAGAGAAGATGACTTCAAGAAAGGTTATGGCAATAGTAATGGGAGTCGCCGGAGTCTTTCTTGTAAGTGGAGTGGCTACTGAACCTCTTCCAAACCTTAACATTGGCGGCTTGGGATTCGCCTTGCTTGGCGGCTTCTTCTACTCCGTCTACCTTTATGTAAAAAGGATGAGAAAAGCAGATTACACGCCCCTTCAAGGATTATTCAACACTTTTCTGTTTGCTGCGCCATCCGCACTGCTTTTAGGAATGATTCTAAGTGTCTTTACGAGAAATACTGGTTTGATAGGGTTCATATTGCCAAACTCTTATCAACTGGCACTATTAGTCTTATTTGCCTCGTTTAGCACAGCTCTTCCTTACGGTCTATTAAATTATGTAAAGCCAAGTGAGGTCCCGCCGACGACTGAGGGAACAATTTTGCTTTTAGATCCTCTGCTGCATAATCTTTGGGCGGTGCTGATTCTCCAACAGTACATCTCTCCAATTCGTTACGTGGGCGTTGGACTTATCCTCTTAAGCGCAGCCATAGTGCTTAAAACCAAAAATAGCTGACAGTTTCATCAACACAGCACTGGGCATGTCTTTGGAAATGTAAGGAAGCTGGAAAATCTTTTAACAGCGTTCCTAACAATTTAGTCTTCTATCTTGGATGGTGAACAAGTTTGGTTGAAGTTAAAAGGATAGCAGTTTTAGGCGCTGGTTTGATGGGGCATGGCATTGCACAGGTGGTTGCCCAAGTTGGCAAGTACGAGGTTTACCTGCGGGATATTGAGCAGAGGTTTGTGGAAAACGGCATGAACATGATTCGCAATAGCCTACAAAAATTCCTTAGCAAGGGACAGATAACTGAGGTGGAGTTAAACGAAACTTTAGCGCGAATACATCCAACAACGGACCTTAAAGAGGCTGTTTCAGAAGCCGACCTTGTTATTGAGGCTATCCCGGAGAATGTAGAGTTGAAGAAGGCAACTTTCCGTGAGGTGGATGCGTTGGCACCGCCGCACACCATAATCGCTTCCAACACATCGTCCATAAGCATAACAGAGCTTGGCTCAGCCACAAAGCGTCCAGAAAAGGTTTGTGGAATGCACTTTTTTAATCCGCCGCAGCTGATGAAGCTTGTGGAAGTGATAAGGGGCGCCAAAACCTCGGATGAGACTGTGCAGACGGTTTTGGATGTAGCCCACAAAATGCAGAAGGAAACAGTCTTGGTCAAGAAGGATTGTCCGGGTTTTATTGTTAACCGAATATTAATACCAGCCTTAAACGAGGCCGTAGCCCTATACTGGGAAGGTGTGGCAGACAGAGATGACATTGATAAGGCAATAAGGCTTGGACTAAACTGGCCTATGGGGCCCCTCATGCTTCTAGACTATATAGGGGCTGACACAACGCTGGCCATAGCAGAGGTGCTTGAAAGAGAACTTGACCCAAAGTTTCATCCACACCCGGGATTGAAGCAGATGGTTAAAGCCAACTTGTTAGGCAGAAAATCCGGCAAAGGTTTCTATGACTGGACGCAGAAATAAGCTAGAGGAGTGAGCCTAATTGGAGTTTAAGTACATTATATACGAGAAAAGTGATGGCATAGCTACAATAACAATAAATAGACCCGAGGCGCTGAATGCCTTCAACGCCGAAGTAATTAGCGAAATTCTGCAAGCCCTTGAAGATGTGGGGACTGATGAAAGCGTGCGGGTTGTCGTTTTAACTGGTGCTGGTGAGAAGGCGTTCTCCGCTGGTGCAGACATAAAAGCCATGAAGGGAATGAACGCCCTAAAAGCGCGGGAACTCTCCCAGATGGGTGAGAAGCTTTGCTCAGCCTTAGAAAACCTTGAAAAGCCTGTTATAGCCGCCATAAATGGTTATGCGCTGGGCGGAGGCTTAGAAGTTGCAATGGCATGCGACCTTCGCATAGCTTCTGAAAACGCTAGGATGGGGCAGACGGAAATAAATATCGGTTTGATTCCGGGGTGGGGTGGAACCCAAAGGTTAACACGCTTGATTGGCGCGACAAAGGCTAAGGAGCTTATTTTCACGGGAAAAATGATTGATGCTAAAACTGCTGAGCAGCTTGGACTTGTGAACATGGTCGTTCCACAAGACAAGTTTAGGGAGACAGTTCACCAATTCGCCCTAGAACTCGCCCAAAAGGCTCCAGTGGCTCTTAAAGTAGCTAAAGCCTTGATAAATAAGGGTGCGGAAATAAGCCTTGACGCCGCAATCGTCTTGGAAAGAGAAGGTTTCGGCGTTGTAGCCTCAACAGAAGACCTACAAGAGGGCGTTTCAGCCTTCATTGAAAAGAGAAAACCCATGTTTAAGGGCAAATAGGGCGCTATGTTGCGCTAATTCCCCCTTTTATTCTCTGTTTTGTCATGTTTGTAACGTTTTTAGTTCACCAAAAGTTATATCTGAAAGCGTAAGGCTAATGGGTTTTCTAACTGTTGGAGAAGGCGCAATGCCAGACCCCCACATATTGTTGAAGGATGAACCTGGAAAGCGTGTGCTATTGCTTGGTAATGAAGCTATCGCCCGCGGGATACTGGAGTCGGGCATAGGAATAGTCACCACTTATCCGGGAACACCCGCCTCTGAGATTGGCGACACGGTTTCAGCCATAGCCAAGGAGGCTGGCGTTTACATGGAATATTCTGTCAACGAGATTGTTGCCGTTGAGGTGGCTGGTGGGGCTGCCAACTGTGGGGTTAGGGCTCTTGCAGCCATGAAACATGTTGGCTTGAACGTGGCTGCAGACGCGTTAATGACTTTGGCTTATACTGGTGTTAGAGGCGGGCTTGTTATTGTTGCTGCAGACGACCCAGAATGCTACAGTTCGCAGAACGAGCAGGACAGCCGACTATATGCTTTACTTTCTAATCTGCCATGCCTTGAGCCGTCAAACGCGCAGGAGGCAAAGGACATGGTGGCTTACGCCGTTGAGATTTCGGAAAAGCTTGAGCTTCCCGTTATAATGCGGACAACCACGCGTGTAAGCCACACCAGAGCGCCAGTCACTTTTGGAAAGCTTGCAAAGCCTTGTTTGAAGGGCGAGTTCGTCCGAGATGTTAAGCGTTTGGTTATGGTTCCAGCCAACGCAAGACCAAGACACGACGTTTTATTACAGCGAATGGAAAGAGCGAAGGAAATAACAGAAACTTGTCCCCACAACGTGATAAGTCCAAGAGGTAAGGATAAGGAATACGGCATAATCTCGTCAAGCTCAGCCTACAATTACGCTGTTGAAGCCGCCGCAATTTTAGGCTTAGACGTCGACGTCCTAAAGCTTGGGATGACCCATCCGCTGCCGGAAAAAATGATTGGAAAATTCTTGAGGGAACATAGCAAAGTCATAGTTGTTGAGGAGCTTGAGCCGTATTTAGAGCTTCATGTTAAGGCAATTGCAAAGGACTATGCGCCTTCCACCGAAATTTTTGGTAAGCGGTATTTTCCAAGGTCTGGTGAGCTTTCCACAAGCCTAGTTTTGAAGGGACTAGCAACGATAACCGGCAGAAAAGTCCCTATAGACTTTGAAGGTTTAGCTAAACGATACAATGAAGTCTCTGAAGGAATCCCGCCTAGACCGCCAATATTGTGCGCTGGATGCCCCCATAGAGCTTCCTTCTACGTCATTAAGAGGGTTGCTGGCGAGAAGGCGATTTACCCAACAGATATTGGCTGTTATGCCTTAGGAATAGCTCCACCCATAAAGGTTGGCGACATCCTAATATGCATGGGTGCCGGAATAGGAACAGCCCAAGGCGTAAGCAAAACAACGGGAATGGACACAATCGCAATAATTGGAGACTCAACCTTCTTCCACGCCGGTGTTCCAAGGCTGCTAAACGCCGTTTACAACAAGCATAGGCTTTTAGTCGCAGTTTTAGACAACCTAACAACGGCGATGACTGGACATCAGCCGCATCCGGGGACTGGATTAACGGGCATGCAAACACCAACAGAGCCCATAGCCATCGAGAAAATCGCTGAAGGCTGTGGAGTAAAATTCGTAAGAGTTGTTGACCCCTTCAATGTTGGAGAAGCCGAAAAAGCCCTAAAAGAGGCTTTAAAGTTTCCCGAAACCTCTCTTATCGTTTTCAGAGCGCCATGCGCCCTAATGCTTGTTAGGGAGAAAAGGCGCAAAGGCTTGGAAATTGTGCCCTTCAAGGTAAATGAGAAGTGCACAAACTGTATGGCATGCATAAAGCTGTTGGGCTGCCCGGCGATAATACTTAAAGAGAAAAAGGCTGTGGCTATAAACGAGAGTATTTGTGTTGGCTGCGGTTTATGTGCCCATGTTTGCCCGTACAAAGCCATAGAACCGGTAAAACAGGCGTGAAGGTGACGTGCATAATGAAGGAGTTTAACATTGTTTTGGCTGGTGTTGGCGGTCAAGGCCTACTTTTAGCAGCTGAAGTTCTTGGAACAGCCGCTGTAAAAGATGGCTTAAATGTCCGTGTGGGTGAAATCCACGGAATGGCGCAGCGAGGCGGCGCTGTCCTCTGCACTGTTAGAATAGGGGAAAACGTTTTATCCCCATTAATTGTTGATGGACGGGCGGACATCCTATTAGGATTCGAACCTCTGGAAACGTTGAGAAATGTGTGGTGCGCTTCTGAAAAAACGCTCATAATCATGGGGGATGAGGAGATTCTGCCGCCGGGGCTCACATTGAAAGGTGAAAGCTATCCGAGACTGGAGGAGATACTTGAAAAGTTAAGGCGCTTTTCTAAAAACATTGTCATCGTCGAAGCTTTGAGGCTTGCAAAAGAAGTTGGAAACGCTGTAATGCAGAATGCTGTTCTGCTTGGAGCTTTATCCGCCATTGGGAAATTGCCAATAAAGAAAGAAAGCCTGACAGAGGCTTTGAGGAATCTGGTTCCTTCAAAATATGCCGAAATGAATGTTAAGGCTTTTGAGCTTGGCTATGGATACGCCAAAAAGTTTAAAGAAGCCTAAACTTGGCCATCAGCCTTTTTGCCCGCCTTCAATTTTTGCGTTTTCTTTTATAGCCTTCAATATGTTTTTGAATATCTTCATGTCTGAAACATTTACCACTGGAATTTGAAGGCTCTTGTCCACTTCGTAGATTCTCTCGTATTTTGAGAATTCCGCGTAGCAGATTTGGCTTATTGGAAACTCCCGATTCTTCAATTCGTGCTCGAAGGACTTTTCATAAACTTCTAGGCATAGCAGATAGCCGTCTATCCAGTAAAGTCTATTAGCCCCATAGGTGGTGGCGCACCATGCAATGTCGCCTACGCTCCGCTGGTCCAACCCTAAGACAGTAACCTTTTTTGTTGGAGCGATTTCCACATCCACGCGTCTTTTCACCCCTTAAACGGCGTGTTCAACACTTCTTTAACCCTGCTGCTTATTTTTGGTCCAAGACCGTAAACGGTTTTCGGCCACTCGTCAACGTTTAGGAAGGCATTTAACGGCGTCTGATAGGATTTAAGGATTGCTATGGCTTTTTCCCTCCCAATATTTGGTAAACTGGCCACAAAAAATATTTGAGCATCCTCAAGGGTTTCACACTTTTTGACAGGATGAACTGTCGGCGCTCTTTTTTCCACTATTTGTTCTTGGCGGGCGGCAATGTATAGGAAGTCAACGGTCTCCTTGTATGATGTGGTGTTAACTATGGCTACACCGTTTTTTGCCAAATTAAATAGGGCACCCCAAACGGCTTCCGGCTTTATTCTGCTAAACTTGTAGATTATGGGCATGTAACCTTCTAGTAGAATTAACGCTTTTGGATAAGCCTCCTTAAGCTTAAAAAGCTGCTCGAAGAGGTAGCGATGCGTGAGTGTGTAAACAAAGTCTTGAACCCTTTTACGTTCAACAGCGCAAACATCTGATAAGATGTAGTCTCCCTTTTCTAAAGGCTCTATTTTCACGGTTACACCGCGTTCTCTGAGCCCCTTAACAACTTTTTCGGCGCTGTTTGCCTCGCGACTATCCACGATGATTGTTGGTTCTTGTTCTTCGCTCTTCTTCTCTTTCAAATATGGGAGGAGTGTCTCAGCCCCAGACATAACCTCAACTCTAATGCTATCCTACAAACTTTGATGCTATTTTCTCTTGCGGTTTCCAACTCCGCCTACATGCCTCCCAGAATAGCCAGGCAAAACAATTAAAACATAAAAGCTTATACTGATGGGAAAGGAGAGGCGCTTATGAAGATGAGAGTGCTCTTCACAATCACCATCATGATTTTATGTGTTGTCCTTGTTCCATTGATGGCTCATTATCTTGGCGGGTGGTACGCCTACTGGAGTCACGCCATACTGGCGATAATCTTTGCCTTGGCAGTCGTGCTCTTAAAGACGAGATGGTATTGGGAGGAAGACTAGAATGGCAGATGCCTTGCCAGAAATAACACATACGCTGGTCTTCAGCGTAATTGCAGCGATAGCGACTTTTCTGGCAATAAGCATATTTATTGGCTTTCTGATGCGAAGAAAAACAAGAACTTTTGACGAGTGGCTTGTGGGACACGGAGACATCGGTCCCATAATAACTGGTTTTGCTTTAATCGCATCGTACTTGAGCGGGTGGGCAATGTATGGAAATGCTGGTTTGGGCTACACTTACGGATGGGCTGGAAGCTGGCTTATAGGCACGGTCTGCCTGATGGGCATAGCCCTATGCCTCCTCATGGGCTACAGAATGCGAAGATACGTTCAGCTAGGCGCCAGAACAGTGCCTGAAATGCTGAAAGTTAGATTTGAAAGCAGAACCCTCCAAGCCTTAGCTGGACTAGCCATGATAATCCTCCTTATAGTCTACTCTGTTGGGCAGTACAAGGCAATGGCAACCGTCTGGACAATAACAACTAATACGCCTTTCCATTGGAGCCTCATAATCACTGCTGTCCTAGTTTTAGTTTACGTCGCTGTTGGGGGATATACCGGCACACAGTGGGTTTCATGTTTCCAAGGAATCCTCCTAACCACCGCCGGTTGGATTCTTGGAATAGCCTCTATACTATGGGCTGGTGGACCGGCAAAAATTGAGGAAGCCCTTAAAACCCAAACTTATATGGCGCCTGGTGGAAACTCGACAAGTACTCCGCTGAACAGCTACATTATTCCGCCTTCATCCCTTCAAGACATGGCTTCCCCATGGGTTGACTGGGTTGGCGTAACAGCATCAATCCTCATGTTCTTGTTGATGGCAACGGGTTTCCCCCATAACTTGGCAAGATTTCTCGGCGCTCGAAAAGTTTCTAAAAAAGAGTATTGGATAATGCTCTTAATCTTAATTTTTGGTGGCTTAACCCCGCTCTGGATAGGGGTTGTCGGGTTGGCTGGAAGAGCAACTTTCGGAAACATTCTACTAAACGTAGAGCACAAGCCCATGTACGGAGATGCTGTTGGCGCCTATGTCAGCATAAGCGCCGGTGGGGCTCCCCTTGCAGCCTTATTCGCAGCAAGTGTTTTCGCAGCGTCTGTGGCTACCCTTGCGGGCATGGCAATGATAATGGCTACAAACACCACAAGAGACCTTATTCACAACTTAAAACCAACACTTCCCCATAGAGAGCTTCTATGGCTTACGCGAGTAATGCTAATTCCATTCATAATCATACCCTTATGGTGGGCTCTAACCTCAACACCACCAGTACTATCCGAATTCATGGCTGGTTCAGCAGTGGCGCAAGCTGGAATATTCTTCTTCGTTGTCGGGGTCTCCATGCACTGGCGGAGAGCAACAAAATGGGGCGCCGCCACAGCAATAGTTTACGGCTTATTTCTGACAGCGCTTCACCCCAAAGCTTATGGAAGATTCCTAGGGCTTTATCATTGGGGTTACTGGACTCTTCTCTTGATATTCGGCTCAGCAGCCACTTACTTCTTAACAAGTCTAATTACAAAACCACTTTCAAAAGAAAAGCTTGAGAGACTTTTCCCAGAGAAGAAACAACATCAGAGCTGACTAATTTTTCAGATTTAATATAAAAAGAGAGGATGGAAGGCTATGGCAGTCCCTTTTTGGTTATTTCCTTCACAATGCCAGCAGCTATAGTTGTGCCCATGTCTCTTACAGCGAATCTTCCAAGCTCTGAAAACTCTGAGTAGGTTTCGATGGCTATTGGGCGTAGCGGTTCCATCCGCACGAGCGCGGCATCTCCAGTCTTTAAGAAGGACGGTTTTTCCTCGACAACCTGTCCAGAGCGAGGGTCAATCTTCCTTATCAATTCTGTGAATCTGCACGCCATCTGTCCAGTGTGATAGTGGAGCACAGGCGTATAGCCGGCGGCTATGGCTGTTGGGTGGTATATGACGATTATTTGCCCTATGAACTCCCTTGCCACTGTTGGCGGGTTGTTAACGTGCCCACAAACGTCTCCTCGGCGTATGTCTGTTTTGGCTACGCCCCTAACGTTGAATCCGATGTTGTCGCCGGGTTCAGCCCTCGGAATCCTCGTGTGGTGCATCTCTATCGATTTGACTTCGCCTTGCTTGTTGGCTGGCATAAATACGACCATGTCTCCCTCTTTCAGAACTCCTGTTTCAACTCTGCCGACCGGCACTGTGCCTACGCCTGTTATGCTGTAGACGTCTTGAATTGGAACCCTGAGAGGTTTGTCTAATGGTTTTGGTGGAATCTCAAAAGTGTCTAATGCCTCTATTAGGGTTGGTCCCTTGTACCATGGCATTTTTTCGCTAGGCTTAACAAGGTTGTCGCCAGTCCATCCGGAAGTAGGTACGAACGGAACCTTCTCGACTTTGTAGCCAACCATTTTAAGCATTCTGGCAACCTCATTTTTAACCTCGTTGTAGCGTTCCTGACTCCAGTTTACCGTCGGATCGTCCATCTTGTTAACTGCCACCACAAGCTGGTTGACGCCCAAGGTGAAAGCCAAAAACGCGTGCTCCCGCGTCTGCCCGCCAGGACCTATGCCAGCTTCGAATTCTCCTCTTTTTGCTGAAACGAAGAGGATGGCGCCGTCGGCTTGGCTTGCGCCTGTGATCATGTTTTTAACGAAGTCTCTGTGGCCAGGCGCGTCAATGATGGTGAAGTAGTATTTTTTGGTTTCAAATTTTAGGAACCGCAAGTCTATTGTTAAGCCTCTCTCCCGCTCCTCTTTTAGGTTGTCGAGAATCCATGCAAACTTGAAGGTTTCCTTTCCAAGTTTCCGAGCTTCTTCCTCGTAGGCTTTCACTGTTCTTTCGTCGACAACTCCAGCCAAGTAAAGCATATGCCCTGTTGTTGTTGACTTTCCATGGTCAACATGCCCCATAATCACTAGGTTTAGATGGGGTTTTTCCGGTCTGCTCATTTTTTTTCCTCCATATTTTAAACTCTAAATTTTCCCTATTTTTAGTGGATTCGTTTACACAACTGTTCATTCAATTATTTTAAGTTTATCGTACCTTTGCATTTACTATATGCACTCTGAAAACCGTTTGAAAATGGATAAGCCAAATGAAAAGCTATGTCTTTCCGCATATTTCCAGCTTCTGAAGATGTCAATTTTAAGGCTGAAAAAGGTCATAAATTGACTAGCCCCCTATAGTTTTTGTTTGCCATTTTCCTGTCCCTTTAGAAAGTTCAGACGACAGCACTTTTCGAAACGAATATTAGAGTTTTCTTTGAAATAAAATTCTTGGGACGAGAACGTTTTATGCCGACAAACTTACCGGCGGAAGCCAAACGAAAATGGGCTGAGGTCTCAGCCACACGAAACCCAAGAGATAAGCTTCAGCTTATGCAGGAGTTTCTAAGCCTTGTTCCAAAGCACAAGGGAACCGCCAAACTCTGCGCCCAAGTTAAGAAGCAGATGGCTGTTCTGCGAAGAGAACTTGAAGAAGGAAAACGCAGAAGAGCTGGCAGAGGAGGACCAAAATTTTTCATAAAAAAAGAAGGCGCAGCCCAAATAACCATTTTAGGTTTGACAAATGTTGGAAAGAGTAGTCTTCTCGCCGCTGTTACAAACGCGAAGGTTGAGGTTTCGCCAGCCCCATACACAACTAAAGAGCCTATTCCAGGTATGCTTCCTTATGAGGATATCCAGTTTCAACTGGTTGAGGCTCCCGCCCTAATGGAAGGCGCAGCGGATGGGAGAACTTGGGGTCTTCAAACCCTTGCCTTGGCTAGAAATGCTGACGGCTTAATCCTAATGGTGGATTTAACGCAAAATCCAATCGAACACTTATCCATTATCCTCGACGAGTTAGAGAAGACCCGGATACTTGTCAGTAAGCCTAGGGCACGGGTTGAAATTGAAAGGAAGTTTATGGGCGCCGGCTTACGCGTAATTATTTTTGGGAAGCTTTTAGACTGCACTTTTAGGGACGTGGAGGAACTTCTAAAAAGTTACAAGGTTACAGATGCCGTTGTCAAGATTTATGGTGAGGCAACGCTGGACGATGTTGAAGACGCCATTTTCGAAAGCACAGTCTATAAGCCAGCAATAATTGTCGCTAACAAAATTGATGCGGAAAATGCAGAAGCGAACCTTAAAATTTTAAAGGATTATGTTGGTGGACAGCTCCCAATGATTGCTGTCTCATGCAAAACAGGAGTTGGCTTAAAAGGAATAGGTGAAGCCCTATTCAAAAACTTGGACTTAATTCGCGTCTACACAAAGGAACCCAGTGAAAAAAGTACCTCAGAAAAACCATTTGTCCTGAAAAGGGGTTCAACGGTTTACGATTTAGCTAGGAATATTCACAGCGATTTTAGAGAGAATTTCGCTTACGCAAGGGTTTGGTCTAAACGCCTTGTTTTCAGCCCGCAAAAGGTTGGGGCTACATTCGCCCTTGAAGATGGAGATATTGTTGAAATCCACATAAAATAGGGCTGAGCTTGGCTATCTTGAAGCCATAGCTATCCTTTCAAGCTCATGGCGCTTTGAAACTGCATGGCTTTTCATGTCGTTGTTCGCCGCTAAAATAAGCTCCTCTGCTAGGCATTCCTCAATTGAGCGGGGATTATGCATGGCTGCTTGGCGTGCTCCCTCGCATATGTGCCTTAAAGCCAAATCAATCCTCCTCTGGGGTGAGACATCAACCGACAAATGGTATACTATGCCACCGTAAGCGATTCTTGTGGTGTCTTCACATGGCGCAGAGTTCTCAACAGCCCTCACAAGAACCTCTATCGGGTTTCTTCCTGTACGCAGATGGATTATTTCGAAGGCATGTTTAACGATGTTTGTGGCTTTGGCTTTTTTCCCAGCATTTTTACCTGGGCGCATCAAATTGTTTACAAGCCTCTCCACAATGTTTACGTTTGCCTTTCCAAAACGCTTGTGTTCATGACGCCCCATGGTATGTGGTATAACAATTGGTTTAAGCGAAACATACCTCTGTAAGCCTAAATCTCTAACTTCCACTTCCTTGAAGCTCCATTTTCCGAAAAGCTTTATCTCCTTCTCCTCCGTCTTTCGCTCAATTTTCTTCTGCTCTGCCTCTTCGGTTTCCTTTTGTCCTTTCTGCTCCTTGCTCATCTTCATCACCGCACTGGCTTCTGCTTTCTGCCAAGCACAAGCTCTTTTAGGGAAACACCGTTAACCATTATGACCTTCCAGCGGACGCCTGGGATGTCGCCCATGCTTCTCCCACGGGAGCCGCCGATCCCCTCAACTAGTGCTTCGTCATGTTCATCCACAACGTTTAGGGCTCCGTCTCCTGGCAGAAAAGCCGTGATAACCTTTCCATTTTTGATTAGCTGGATTCGGACACATTTTCTTATGGCGCTGTTGGGCTGCTTGCTTTCCACGCCAACTTTTTCGAGGACTATGCCCCTTGCCATTGGTGCACCTTCAAGAGGGTCGGCCTTAACATCTAAGCCTAACATACGCCTTTTATAGTACATGCTACTCCAGCGGAACTTCTTCCGCTTTTCTGCGAGTTTTCTTGCAGCGAACTCGCCTCTTGGAGACTTTGAACCCATAGTCTATTTTTCCTCTCGCTACGTCTAATCACACATCTAATATTTAAACTGAACGAGCCGCAAGCCGCCAAAAACTAGAGGGGGAGGCTCGTATTGGTTTTGAAAAGGCTCCAAAAACAGAAATTTTCTAAACGAGAAGACACATTAAAGTTAATGGGGATGTGGAGCCTTCCAAAATGGCTGGTTGGAGACTAATAAAGTTTGAGACTAATAACGCTTACATGAACATGGCAATAGACGAAGCCATACTAGAAGCAAGAATAAAGAGGTTGGCGCCCAAAACTGTAAGGTTTTATCGATGGAAGCCTTCAGCAGTCTCTATCGGGCGTTTTCAAAAGATAGAGAATGAAGTTTACATGCAAAACTGCCATAGGTATGGCGTTGATGTTGTTAGGCGGATAACGGGCGGAGGCACAGTTTACCATGACGCTGATGGTGAAATAACCTATAGCGTAGTCGCAAGCAAGGAAGACCTAAAAGCCAAAGACATAACAGAGGTTTATGCAAAAATTTACACGGGCATAGTTGAAGCTCTAAAAATTCTAGGGCTGAAAGCAGATTTTAACGAGGGCGACGCAAGGGCATGCCCAAACCTAACAATAAATGGAAGAAAAATTTCAGGAAGCGCTCAGTGTCACAAATCTGACGTGGTCCTACAACATGGCACAATACTAGTGGATGTCAACTTAGAAAAAATGTTCACTTTTTTGAGAGTTCCATGGGCAAAAACATGCATAGAAGTTGTAGGCATAGCCAAAAACAAGATAACATCCATAAAGGCGGAGCTTGGAAAAGAGATTCAACACTCCATAGTGTACGGAGCTCTAATTGAAGGCTTCCAAAAAGCACTAAAAATAGAGCTCAAAAACGAAGATTTAACAAATTACGAAAAAGAATTAGCAGAAAAACTCTGCAAAGAAAAATACGCCACAACAGAATGGAACATGCACGGAAAAGAGCCATGCTAACGCTTTACTATCCGCCACCTCACCCCTTGAGGAGTATCCTCCAACATTATGCCCATGGCTTTAAGCTGCTCCCTAATCTTATCCGCCGTCGCCCAGTCCCTGGCTTTTCTCGCTTCCTCCCTCCTTCTGATAAGTTCCTCGGCTTCTGGTGGCAACTTTTCTTTGGCTTCAACTTCGCCTATAACTCCCAAAACCTTGTCAAACTTCATCATCAAATTATGGACTTCTGCCGCTTCTTTTTTGCTTAGTTTGTTTTCGTCAATAAGCTTGTTCACATCTCTGATGAAGTCGAAAAGAACGGCTAAAGCTACACTTATGTTTAGGTCATCGTCCATAGTCTCCTCAAAACGCCTTTGCGCTTCAACCATCAAACTTTTTATCTTTTCTCCGCAACCTTCGCCGTCAGCCTCCAAAAGCCTACGCACAAAAGTTCTTAAACGGTCAACAGCACTTTTTGCAGCCTCAAGTCCCTCAAAGGTGAAATTCAACTGTTGCCTGTAATGAGTGGACATAAGCAAATAACGTATAGCCAAAGGATCATAACCCTTCGCCATCAAATCCCTCAAAGTGTAAAAGTTACCATATCTTTTCGCCATGCGTCTGCCTTCGACAAGCAAATGCTCAGAATGGAGCCAATAACGAGCAAAAGGCTTTCCAGTGGCAGCTTCGCTTTGGGCAATTTCATTCTCGTGATGTGGGAAAATAAGGTCGACGCCGCCGCTGTGAATGTCTATTGTTTCGCCCAAGTATTTCATCGCCATGGTTGAGCATTCAATGTGCCATCCAGGTCTTCCCTTGCCAATCTCTGTTTCCCAAAAGACGTCACCATCCTCTTCGTCCCAAGCCTTCCAAAGGGCGAAGTCGCGGGCTTCCTCCTTCCCATACTCATCAACTTTCACCCTAGCACCAGGCTTCAACTCTTCAATTTTCAACTTTGAAAGTTTCCCATAATCCTTAAACTTTGAAATGTCATAGTAAATGGAGCCATCCTCACCCCTATAGGCATAGCCTTTCTCCATAAGCCTTTTAATCAAAGTAACCATTTCCGGGATATGTTCAGTAGCCCTAGGATAATACTCAGCCCTTTCAAGGTTCAACGCCTTTATATCCTCAAAAAACGCCTTCATATAATAGTCTGTATATTCTCTCAAAGGAATGTTGCGCCTTCTAGCTCCCCTAATTGTTTTATCATCAACATCAGTGATATTCATAACTTGTACTACTTTAAACCCACGATATTCCAGCCATCTCCTCAACACATCTTGAAAAACGAAGGTCCTAAAGTTTCCAATATGGGCAAAATCATAAACTGTGGGGCCACAAGTGTAAATCCTAACCTCGCCCTTTTCTAAGGGGACAAACCTTTCCTTCCTCCTCGTCAAAGTGTTAAAGAAGAAAATTTCTCTAAGCTCAGACTTCATATGCGGTCAAAATGATAGTGGCAATAACACTTAAAGGCTTTACTTTAGGCGATGCTTAATCTTTAATCGTATTTCCTAAACCTTAACATCTTCCTAAAACTCTTAAGGTCTTGGGCTACCATCTTCAAAAAGCGCAGCTCTTCCATAGCCTTCTCAAACCTCACAAACTCCTCATAAAGCCTCTCTAAAGCTCTTTTGCCTTCCTCCACACTTGCCAGCCTCCATCGATGCTAGGGCTTGATTTGGGGCTTTCATTGTTTTTTGGCCGAACAAGCAGCCATTTCCGTCATCGAGGAGAAAGGAGAAGGCTTCGAAAACGGAAAAACCGATTTTGGCTGCTCCTGTTCAGCCTTCAACCTCCGCCCCATACTGCATCGTAAGACTTAATACTCATGCAAATATAAAAACATTACTACATAACACTTGCCTACAAACTTTCAAAAACAGGCTTTAACCGACCGCTAATATACCTTCAAGAATTCTCTCTTCAGGGACGTCTAACTGTTTAGAAAGCCAACTCTTTAGAAGCGTTGTGGGCTTTGGTAGCTCTCCACTATAGGTTATAATCTGGTTGTTTTTCAAGGCATCTGCTTGAAAAGTTTTCTCCGCCTCCTTATATAGGAATGAGAGTGCTTGGGCTTGGCGGGCTAAAGTTTGAAAGTCCTCCCATTGTTTGCAGCGTAAAATGACTGGTGGACCTCGGATTTCAGCGGCAAAAACCTGTGGCTTTTGGACATGCATCGTTGGCGGTTCGGACACTTTTGGGGCCTCATGTGATGTTGAAAGGTAGGAGATAAGATTGGATATCTCACTTTGCAGATTTGTAAGCCTCTCCTCAACATTCTCTATCTTGCCGCTTAACTCGCCAGCCTCTCCAAGCCTCTCGGTTATTTTGCCCAACTCGTTTATGAGGCGGTCTAAATCCTTCTCATGCTCCCTCAAAACATTAATAATGAAGTCTAACGCTTCAAGAGCGTCGTCCTTTGATGGAGCCTTTTTTGACATGGTTATTATTCTCCTGATTTTCTTCAACCTATTCAATGCCACCTTATATAAATAAAGGTAGCGAATCCTCAAAATGTATCCATAGGAATAGCCAAACATACTTATTAGCAATAAAAATCACGTCAAAATTGAGGATTGTCAGCCCTAAAACTTATATATCAAACTTTGCGTTTCGAATTGAAATCTGAATTAGTGAAGTACTATGAAGAGGCGGCATTTACTAGTAGCAATATTTGTTTTCACAGTACCATTAATGTTTATGCTAACACCAAAAACAATGGCTGAAGGCGTCGAATCGCAAACAGAGCCAGCAAAAGTTTATGTTGGAGTCTGGCTTGTGAATGTTGAAAAAGTGGATTTAGCCGCAAGCAGCTACCGCTTAGACTTCTATTTATGGTTCAAGTTTAACCATTCTGAAATTAGTTTGGCGGATGTGAAGAAATTTGAATTTGTAAACGGTCCATTGGGGCCCTTCACTCCAATAGAGGAGAACGAAACGCGTGGCTATGTGGAATACCGCATTAAAGGCGACTTCATAAAAACCTTCGACTTTACCAACTACCCATTTGAAACCCATACGCTCACCATAGAACTGGAACACAAAGAGCTTGATGTGTCCAACCTATGCTACATTGCAGACCTGAACTCGACAATCGATGAGGCCATTAATGTTGCCGGATGGGAGATAGGAGAATACAACGCCACAGAAACCGAACACTCATACGGCGACGAGACTTATTCAAGATTCATTTTTAGCGTTCATTTAAAACGCCCAATGCTGTCTTCTTTTGTGAAAAGCGTACTGCCAATAATTGTTATAACAACAATATCGCTTCTCACATTCTTCATATCCCCCCAAAATTTTGGCCAGAGAATAGGCTTAGGCGTAACAACTCTTATGTCAGCTACAGCCTTCCACATATCCCTTCTTACTGGCATACCACCAATAGGCTATCTAACCTTTGCAGATAGAATGATGATGTCTGTTTACACTGTATTCCTTTACAACCTTTCAGTATCTGTCTATATTATGAAACTTGTAGATGCAAAGAAGACAGAAGAAGCCGCAAAGTTCAACAAGAAAGCCATGAAAGCCCTTGCGGTGCTTATTGCAGCATTAATAGCAATTCAAGCGCTCCTCCTATAAACCGGTTAACCAGTAAAATTCATTTGACTAGAACATAGCAAGTACTTGTTAAAATGGACCGGGCGGGATTTGAACCCGCGACCTCCCGAGTGCGAGTCGGGCGTTCGTACCAGCTGAACTACCGGCCCCGCGAAGCCTCTTTTTGAGTGTTGAAGGGCGGTTTATGGGATTTAGGGCTTTCGATTTGTTTTGTTATGCCCGTTACTGTTTAGCAAATATGAGGGCGCGCCCTTTGTAGTTTGGGCTTGTGTTTTAGCTTTGAAGTTCTTCAACTTTTAGTTTTTCACCTTCACTGACTTTTTCTAGGATTTTTGGGTTCTCGAGGATTTTTCCTATAACGTTTACTGGGCTGTAGGGTTTTATTATGTTTGTTGATGGGCTTGAGAGGGTTGGGCCAAAGAATAAGCATAAGGCTGGGCCTTCGGGCCAGTAGGCTACATCGCCATAATCGACTATGGTTTTTGCTTTTTCTAGGCTGACTTGGAAGGGGACTGCGAAGTAGATTTCTTTTCCCCCAAAATTCAGCCCTTGATTCGAATGGTAAAGCCCTCATTAGGGCTTTGGCTGTTTTTGAGTTTTCGTCAAAACTTATTTCGCATGTAACTGATACTCCGGATTCAAATGTTATTTTTATTTTCTCTTTCTTGTCCATACATTTTCACAGTCGCTATCTTATCATGCCCAGCAGTATTTTCATGGAGCCTTCCCATATTTTGTGCATCGTTTCTCTTTTACTTTCTGCTCCTTGAATTTTTGTCTTCCCTCTGCTGTTGTTAGATCGCATCGGGTTAGATCTCGGCAGAACACTATTCCAAATTCTTCAAATTTTCGGTAGAATTGTAGGCTTTTGGCTAGGCATTTCTCGTAGTCTTCTGCAAAGGTTTTGAGGATTGATTCCGAGCAGAGGTAGCTTTCTCTAAATCTCGAAACTGCCCTCTCAATATTTCTTCTTTTTTCATTCTTACGCCGTGTAGTGTTAAGATATTGCGATGTAAATTTCCTTTCCGTCCAATGAGTATTTGTGCCACTTTGCTTTGGCTTCTCGGCTTATGCGCAGTTGGACTTTTTTGGCGCGGACTAGTTCAGCCATTTCGTCCAGATATGGCTGTAATAGTTTTATGCTCTCTTCGTCTAGTCCGGCTATGTGGACGGTGTTTAGTATGTCTGTTGGCACGTAGCCAAGCTCTTTTCTTAGGGATTGGACTCTTCTGGCTATGTCCCGCATTAGTCCTTCGCCTAGAAGCTTCTCGTCGCGGTGGGTGTCAAGGTATATGTTCATGTCTTTTCCTGTGGCTGAAGCCCATTTTTCAGCTTCGGCTTTAACATGTTCTGGTGTTTCATGGTGGTATTCGGCTTCCTTAACATTTGCGAGTTCAAGGAAAACTTCGTTTAGGCTTTTTATGGCTTTACATATTTTTTCTGGTGCTACAACGGCGACCTTGCGGAGGGGCCATCTTCGCTTTATTTTTGCCGACTGCCGAGCAGAATAAACCAATGAAACACATTTCATTAGGCTTTCAAAGTCTTCCTCAAGGGCTTTGTCGCGTAAATCTTCTTTTGGTTTTGGCCAGTCTTCAAAGTTCACGGATTCTGGTAGTGTGGGTTCTAGGCGTCTGTAGATTTTTTGGTACAGGGCTTCGCTCAGGAATGGTGTAACGGGGTTGAAGAGAGTTGTAACCGTTTTTAGGACATGCCATAGGGTTGCGTATATGGCTAGTCTTCGGTTTAGGGTTTCTGGGTCGTCTGTCCACAGCTCTTTCCTAATCATTGGTACGTAGAGGCGGCTTACTGTTTCAACAACAAACTCTTCAAGTTCTGCCAGTGCTAGGTTGAATTCGCATTTTTCCAGCTTAACAGTATAATCCTCTATTGTCTTTTGAAGTTTTGATAAAAGCCACCGGTCTGGCTTTTTAAGCAAGCCGTTGGTCTTTGCCCATTCAAGTGTATGCCTTTGAGGGTTGAAGTTGTCGTATTCGGCGTTTTGTATGAAGAATCTGTTTAGGTGGTATAGGGTCGCCAGCACTTGGTATGGTCGGCGGTTCATCTCGTTTATGTCGAAGTTCATAAACTCTATTGGTGAACATTTACGTAGGAGGTAGAACCGGCAGACATCGGCTGAAGCCTTTTCCAAGAGTTTGTTTATTTCGATTATGTTGCCTAGGCTTTTGCTCATTTTTCTGCCTTTAGCGTCTTGTGTTAAGCCTTGGAATAGGAAAGCCCTGTATGGGGCTTCAGCCCTTCCCGTCAATATTACATGTTCCAAGAGAAGCGAGTTTGCCCAGCCCCTCGTTTGGTCTATTCCTTCTGTTAGGAATTCTACTGGCACGTATTTGCTGAATTCTTCGTCTGTGAATCTGGCGTATGGTGAGGCTCCACTGTTGTGCCAAGTGTCGAGAACGTAGGGTTCTCGATGCATTGTGCTGCCGCATTTTTCGCACTTGATTTTTATGCGGTCTATCCATGGCTTGTGGAGTTCAAAGTTTTGCGGAGGCTTTTCTATGGCTTTTTCAATTAGCTCTTTTTTGCTCGCCACGAGGGTTTTTGCTCCGCATTTTTCGCAGACCCATATGGGCAGTGGGGCGCCCCAGACGCGTTCTCTTGAGATGCACCATGGCTTGCCCTCTTTTAAGAAGGATAGGAAGCGGTTCTTCGGAGCTTCGAAGAAGTATTCGACTTTCTCCGCTGCCTCCAAAATTTTGTCGTTTATCTTGTCCGTTCTTAGGAAGTATTCCCTTCTTGCCAGCCAAACCAGCTTGTGGTGGGAGCGCCAACAAGTTGGATACTCATGTATTATCGTTTTAACTTCAACCAGTAAGCCCCTCTTGCGAAGTTCCTCAACAACCATGGCGTCTGCGTCCCTCGCAAAAACCCCGCTGAAGGCTCCAGCCTCCTCGGTAAATTTAGCTTCGTCGTCGAAGGGGGCGAAAATTGGGACTTCACGCTTTTGTGCCGCCAAAAAGTCTTCTTCACCGTTTCCAGGCGAAAGGTGCACAACACCAGTGGCAGTGTTGACGTCAACAAAATCTTCACATACAACCCTGTGCACGAGGGGATGCCTATCCAATTCCGCCTGCTTGGGAATCAAATCCTTAAATGGGTAATCATACTTTACGCCTTCTAAGCTCTTGCCTGAAACAGTCTCGACTATTGCGTAATTTTCTATGCCGAGCTCTTGAATTACTGGTTCTATGCGTTGCCTCGCCATTATCCATTTTTCATCGCCAACTTGGACTTTTGTGTATTCAGCTTCTGGGTGGACTGCTAGCATCAGGTCTGTAACCACCGTGAAGGGCATAGTCGTCCATATTAGAAAGTACTCGTTTTGGCTTCCCACCACTTTAAACTTGAAGTAAAGGGATGGGTCCTCCACCTCAACATATGAGCCTTCATAGCCAACCTCTGCGCTGCTTAGGCTTGTTTGGCATCCAGGACAGTAAGCAACAACATAATAACCCTCTTCAAGCAAGCCTTGCTCCCAAGCACGTTTAAGGTATTGCCACTCCCTTTCTATGTAGCTGTCCAAGTATGTCCAGTAGGCTTTCTCTTGGTCTATGAATATGCCGAGATTTTTGTCCGCCTTAACCCATTCCTTATGGTATCGCATTATGGTTTTCTTGCATTCTTCTATGAAGCGTTCTTCGCCTACACGTTCTAAAAGTTCCCTCTTATTTTTGACGCCTAACAATTTTTCAACTTCCAGCTCCACTGGTAAGCCTTGGCAGTCCCATCCCGCCCAGAAGGGCATAAAATAGCCTTGCATCGTCTTCCATCTGAAGCGTAAGTCCTTCATTATGCGTCCTCTGGCATGCCCCACATGGGGTATACCATTCAGCGTTGGCGGTCCCTCAACCCATCCGGAGAAGCCTACACTTTTCTTCTCGCGGTATTCCATGAGTTTTTCTCTTATGCGGTTTTTCTCCCAGAATTCGCGGATTTCTCTTTCAATTTCAAGCGGGCGGTAGTCCATGCTCAACGTTTTTTCAGAATTAGCTTGGAATTTGGCGGTCACCTTTCATCACAGCGCACCCGCAAACACAACAAAATAGCCCAAGCCAAATATAACCTTTTTGAATTACGCATTACCAACAGCCAAATTTAGGCTTTCTGCCAAATCCTCAATTGGATACTCTCTGGATTTTGGTTGTGGAAACACCAATACGGGTAGCCCCCTCTATACTTTTCAACCAACACCACAACGAATAAATAGACAACATGATTACCGTAACTTCTACGATCATTGCGGCTTGCCAATTGTAGAAAGGATTGCCATTGGCGAACGGATATAGAACCCAAAGCATTTCGTGATGGGTGAACATGTCCAGGAATACGTGGCTGAATCCACCAAAGAGGCTTAGCAGGTAAATGTTTAGCAGTTGATACTTCGCCTTAATGGGGTTAAGCCCTGCCCACTTGTAGACTTTCCACAGTTTGTTTTCAAAGAGACTTTCCGTCACGTAGACTCCAATGGTTACTAGAATGGGATACGCTGTTAATGCGAATGTAAAGCCGTGCCAGACTCTATGGTCTAGGGGTTCGCCAAGGAGAATGTAGTATAGGGGTTCAAGATCTATGAAGGTTGTTGAAACAGCTAAAGCCAAAGGGTCTATGCGCCTTCTATCCTTAAAGTATAGGAAAAGTAGGGCTGTTGCGTGGAGAGGCGTGATTGGCATCTAACATACCCTCTGCGGTTTTATACCAGTATTCTTTTTCCATCAAAGTCGCGTTTCAAAAACCCAAACTCATCTTTAACCCTTCTAAGCTGTTCAGTATTGAATATTGGGCCGTCTCTGCAGACGCGGAATCTACCAATAATGCAGCTTCCACATATGCCTATGGCGCAGCGCATTAGGCGTTCTAGGCTTGCCTCCATGAGAATGCCACGCTTTTCACACTGGTCAAAGACTTTTCTAGTCATCCGCTCCGGACCACAAGTATAGACCACGTCAAATTTTTCCTTAGCCAGAGCTGTTTCGGCAAGGTTTGAAGCCACATCCTTCACGCCGTAGCTCCCGTCTTCTGTTGCCGCCAGAACGTTCGCCTCACCGCAAAGTCCCCTTAACTCTTTCAAGAACAGAAGCTCGCTTTTTGTCTTTGCACCAATAACCACCGTTATTCTCGCCTTTTTAGAAGATGCCAGTTTTTTGGCTAGAAATGATAGTGGTGCTATGCCTATTCCGCCTCCAACCATAAGGATTCTGCCAGTGCTTGGCGTGAAGCTATTTCCGAAGGGTCCGCGGACGCCTATTATGTCGCCCACCTTTTTATCATGCAGTGCTTGTGTTGCTTCGCCAACCCTTTTGACGGCTACGGAAACCAAGCCTTCCCTTTCGTTTGTATTGAAAATGCTTAATGGGATTTCGTCTACGCCGGGAATCCAAAGCATTAGAAACTGTCCGGGCTTAACTTTTGCGCACAATCCATCCTTAAAGGTGAAGGTTTTCACGGTTGGGCTTTCTGTTTTCACGCTTAGGAGGCGTGGGGTTCTTAGCTTGTTAGCTTTTGTGAGCCAAACCGACAATTTCAGTCACGCTCCTAAACCCTTTTCTTTTCAAGTAAGCCCTCATTCCTCTTGTTACCGCCCGGAAAACGTTTGGTCCTTTAGTAGCTATGGCTGTTCCAATTTGGACGGCTGTAGCTCCAGCTAGCATAAACTCCACAGCGTCTCGCCAGCTTGTTATTCCGCCGCACCCTATTATGGGCGCTTTAACCCCTCTTTCATAGATTTCGTAGACGCATCTGACAGCCATGGGCTTTATGGCTGGTCCGGATAATCCGCCCTTCCGATTGCTTAAAACTGGCTTTGTGGTTTCGATGTCTATTGCCATGGCTTTCACAGTGTTTATGGCGGTTATGGCGTCTGCACCAGCCTTAACGGCTGCCTCGGCAATTTCCGCTATGTCCGTTACGTTCGGCGAGAGTTTGACAAAAACAGGCTTTGTAACAGCGCTTTTAACCTTTTTAACAACTTCTGCTAAAACTTCTGGCTTCTGTCCTATTTCGGCGCCAGTCTCCTTGACGTGGGGACATGAGACGTTAAGCTCGACAGCGTCAGCACCAGCCTCCACTGCTTTCTCAGCAACTAGGACGTATTCCTCGGCTGAAAATCCATAAACACTTACTATTAAGGGCACTTCTAGAACGGCTTTTGCTTCTCCAATGTCTTTTGTGAATTCTTCTATCCCAGGGTTGGGAAGCCCCATAGCGTTTATTAAGCCAGAGCTGATTTGGACAACCGTTGGATTTGCATAGCCTTTTCTAGGTTTTAAACCAACAGACTTTGTCACAACAGCGGCGGCTCCGCCATCAACGATGCTTTCAAGGGTTTGAGCCGAATACCCCAAAATCCCAGAAGCCAACATTGTTGGGTTTTTGAGGCATAAGCCAGCCAAATTAACCCTTAAGTCTACATTTTCCACCAAATTTTCACCGCTTGTTTCTAAAGTGATTGCGCTTTAAAGAGATAAAGTTTAGTTTCAAACTGCAAAAGCCTAAAAGAGATAAACAACCATTTAATGGCGAGGTGGATTGGCAATATGTCTGTTATTGAGGTTACAGTTAAAAGTCAAGAGGGAAAGTGTGCCTTCGGGCATAAGGTGGGTGACAAAATAATCTTTGATGGAAAATCCGTTAAGGGCGAGATATGTTACAGCGCATTAATGGTTCTGCTTCCTAAGGTTTTTGCCATGCGCTATGGCGTGGAGTTTCCATGGGCGAAAGATAAGGACGTCATCTACAACGCTTGCCCGGACCCGGAAAACCCCGTTGTCTTCGAAATCCGCCGCATCAAAAAGTGAGGCAGCCCCTTCACACTTCAGAATCCTTTATCTATCCAAGCCCAATAGAATAATATTCTGGACTCTGAGGTTGGATGATGAAGGCAACAATAATCCATTCGTTGTTTGGAGTTTTAGCCTTCGACGAGGGTAATAGGCTTGTAGCTCACTCGCTTTTCAGCAAAAAGCCAGACGAAGCCGCACAAACAATAGTTGAAATAGATTCTGGAAAAGCCGTAAAGGAGGTTGCCGAACTTGTCAACCATTTGAAGGGCTTAGGCTATGGCTTCTTTGTTTTTGAAAATCCCTTTTTGGCGGCGGATGTGAAGGAAAAATTTGGCGTTGAGGTTGAAGTTTCAAGGGTTTCCGAGGCTGGCGAAATACTCCGCTCCAACATGGAAGGATTCGCCATAGAAACAGGCTTTGTTAAAGATTATGAAGAGTTTCGTGTTTGGACGCACAGCGTGACAATGGAGATTGCCAAACTCCGTGTTAAGAGGGCTGTTGAGAAGAGGGACTTAATAATTGCTCAAGCCATTCAGACCCTTGACGACTTGGACAAGACAATAAACTTGTTCATGAGTCGCGTGCGGGAATGGTATGGAATTCACTTCCCAGAGCTTGACCGCCTACTGGAAAAGCATGAAACCTACGCCCGCCTTATTGTGAACCTTGGGGTTAGGGAAAACTTCACAGCAGAAAGACTTGAGAAGGAAGGCTTGCCAAAATCAAAGGCTGAGCAGGTGGCAAAGTCCGCCCAAACCTCCATGGGCGCAGACTTGGCAGAAGTGGACCTAGCCCAAATCCAAGCCCTGAGCAAAACTGTGCTGAACCTCTACGAGCTTCGGCAGAGGCTGGAAGACTACATAGACTCAGCTATGGAGGAGGTTGCCCCCAACATAAAAGCCTTAACTGGAGCGCTTCTGGGCGCCCGCCTCATCGCGTTGGCTGGTGGATTAACGAACTTGGCTAAGATGCCAGCCAGCACACTGCAAGTCCTCGGCGCTGAGAAGGCGTTGTTCCGCTCGCTTAAGACCGGGACTAAGCCGCCGAAGCATGGAATAATTTTCCAACACGTCTTTCTGCATGAAGCTAAAAAGTGGCAGAGGGGCAAGATAGCCCGTGCCTTGGCTGGTAAACTTGCTATAGCTGCAAGAATAGATGCCTTCGGCGGAAGGTACATAGGCGAAGAGTTGAGGGCTGACTTGGAAGAGCGGATTGAGGAAATCCGCCAGAAATACGCTGAACCTCCAATAATGCCGGAGAAAAAGCCTAAAACCAAAGAGAAGAAGTGGAGAAAAGGCAAATATGCACGTTAAACCCCATCCGCAGTTCCCACAAATATTCTTGGCTACTCTGGAGGATGGAAGCCAAAAACTTGCTACGCGGAATCTTGCGCCTGGAAGAACGGTTTACGGAGAGAAGCTCATACGCTTTGAGGGCGTCGAATACCGCCTTTGGGACCCGTTTAGGAGCAAGCTTGCCGCAGCTATCCTCAAGGGAATAAAAACAGTTCCAATAAAGCCAAACCACCAAGTGCTGTATTTGGGAGCGGCTTCTGGAACAACAGCCAGCCACGTCTCCGACATTGTCGGCGAAAAGGGCTACGTGTATTGTGTTGAGTTTGCAGCGAGAGCTATAAGGGAGCTGGTCAACAATGTCTGCGCCTACAGATTTAACATGATGCCCATACTAGAGGATGCCCGCTTTCCAGAGAAATACGCCATCTTCATCCGCGGAAAAGTGGAAGACATATACTGCGACATAGCCCAGCCTGAACAGGCAAAAATTTTGGCTGATAATGCCGACCTTTTCCTAAAAAAGCCTGGGTGGATAATGCTCGCCGTCAAAGCTCAAAGCATAGACGTAACAGAGGAGCCCTCTGAAATCTACAAACGTGAAGTTCGAGTCCTTGAGGAGAGAGGCTTTAACATAGAGGATGTTGTGCACTTGGAGCCTTATGACAAGGCTCACGCCATGATAGTGGCGGAAAGATAAAGCGAAGCCGGGACGCATATTCTTTATATCTCAGAGCGACGTGAATTCTTTTGTGAGTAGCTGATGACTTATAGGGAGATGGGGAAGGTTAAGGCTGCAGAATCCATACTGAGGGAGGGCGGCTTCACCGTCTCCCAGAGGTGCTGTTCAAGACCAAGCTGCTTCGATATAGCAGCGAGAAAGGAAGAGTATCTAATTTTCATAAAAGTTCAGCCGGACATTGGATGTGTCTCCCCGTACGACTCCCTAGAGTTAAGGATAATTTCAGAGCATGTTTCTGCTGCATCTCTCTTCATCAGCGAGAAAACTCGTGAAAAACCCTTGGAAGACGACACGGTTTATTCGCGATACAATGTTTTGGCTATCACTCCAAAAACTTTCAAAAACATTGTTTTGAAAGGTATTTATCCGCTGATTCAGGCTGGTCCCGGAGGCTACTATGTAGAAATTGACGGAGAAGCCGTTAAGAGGCGCAGGCAAGCGTTGGGCTTGTCCGTCGGCGAGGTTGCCGAGGAAATTGGTATTTCGAGGCGGACGCTTTACGGTTATGAGCGGGGCATGGCTAAAGCCTCCGTTACGGTGGCTTACAACATGCTCTGCACTTTGGGGATTCCGGTTGCAAAGCCGGTCAACATTTTTGAAGCCCCTAAGAGCCAGCGGAAAACCCTCATGGCGAGAGCCAGACGGATAATAACTAGGAATAGACTTCTCCAAAGGATTTTTAGGAAGCTTGCCGGCTACAACATCGTAGCCGTTAGGAAGGCGCCCTTCGACTTTGTCATAACTGTTCCAGAGGAGAACATGAAGATTATCGGCGGGGTTGCAGACGGCAAGGAGGAAGCATTAAACCGTAGGGTTGAAGAGATTTTAAGCCTAAGCAGGGTTGTTCAAGCCCACCCGGTCCTTGTGACAGATGGACAGAAGCCCCGGCTGGACGAGGATATTTCATGCATCAAAAGCGAGGAAATTTCAAAAATTAAAAGTCCAGAAGACTTGTGCAAGCTTTAAGCAAGCCTTGTCTGCTGCGCGTCGTTTTCCTGCTTAATCTTTTTGGCTGGTTTCCAAGACCTTCTGACAAATTCGGGGTACTCCTTAAAGTTTTCTAGGCATCGGCGGAGAAAAGCCAAAGTTTTCGGGTCTGTTGGGTAGCCACATCCGAAGTCACCATACTTGGCTTTCAGCTCTGCTATTTCGCGGTCCCTTTCAACTTTTGCTATTATTGAAGCGGCTGAAACAACGGGATATTTACGGTCAGCTTTGTGCTCCGAGACTATCTCAACTTTGAAGGGTAGGTATTCCAAAATCTGTTGTTTAAAGCGTTCCTCCAGAACGTCTGAGGCGTCCACGTAGGCGATGTCCGGCTTAAGAAGCTCTATGACCTTCGCCATTGCCTGTGCCTCCAGCCTATTAAGCCTAAAAAGCTTTCTGCCCCTCTCCACAACCTTGTCAATCTCTGATGGTGAAAGCTTCACAACGGCGTGTTTTTTGGCTATGCTCCTAATTTCAACGGCAAGCGTTTCCCTTCTGCTGGGCGAAAGAAGCTTTGAGTCTTTAACGCCCAGCTGGACAAGTTTTGGAATGTCTCCCGCATCTATTAGGATTCCAGCTATTACCAGCGGTCCTATGACGGAGCCGCGTCCGGCATCATCAACACCAGCAACCAACATTGGAGGATTCCTTCAAACGCTACATCCAATATAGGCTCGGGGGATGGTTAAAGCTTTAGCGCCTCACTCCCCCCTTTAAGAATTCTTCAGCTTTTTGCACAATCACTTTGTGCAGTTCGTCCCTATTTCCAAAGGTGACATTGAATATTTCGGCGTCCTTCCGAGCCTTTGCGTCATCTATCAGTTTGTCGCGGGCTTTCCAGTGGACAACAGCTATAACGAGTTTGCCACTTTCCAAAGCCTTTGCAACTGCCTGCCTAAAATTTTCTGAGAAGAGCTCCATGGGGCCTATCTCGTCTATAGCTACGACGTCGCATTCCCTAACAGCCCTTAAAATTGCCTCAACACCCACACCATTCAAGTCTTCCAAATTTACGCGGTATTTGCCCACTTGTGGACCTATTTTCTGCTGTACATGGGCAAGCCAGCCACGCCTATTATTATCAGCTAAATCTAAAATTTCAAAGCCAACGCGTGTTCCACATGGGCGAACCTCGCGGCTTACCATTCCGCCGACGCTGTAGCCTTTAGCCCTTAAAGTCTCAACAACCTTAAGTAACAATGTTGTTTTTCCAACGCCCGGGCTTCCAGTTATTAGGAGAACCCGTTTAGGCAATTTTAGTCGACCTTTATGATAATTGTGTTAGGATTGCGGACATGCCACTTGCTGCAAGTGCAAGTAATTCAAAGGTTTTGTAGGCTTCAACCATGCTTTGCGCTGTGTATTCCACTGTTAAGCCGTCAACTCTTTTGGCGGTCGGCAAAAGTTCAGCGACGTCTGCAAAGTGGCTTACTAGGAAGGTTATCCGCATGCTAACGGGCTTTTTTGCAGTTAGTAGCATGTCACCTGCGTAAGGCTTAAAATTTGACGCCGCTCTTTTGGCAGCCTCTCTTAACTCTTTCTCAATTCTTGTCATGCTTGGACTTTTGGCGGAAACTCTGCTCAAAGAGTCTTTTAGGCTGACTGTTTCAGCCCATGGAGCAAACCTTTTAACATCGTCTTTTATGAGCTGGGCTTCGCCAGCAACCATTATTACTGGAACGCCCAACTCCCCGGCAACATAAGCATTCAAAAGGAATTCGCTTACTTCGACGCCGTTAACCTCAACCTTCCGTATGCTCCCGCCGCTATATGTGTGGTCGAAGGAGGATTTCGCTGTTCCAAACTTGGCGTGATACCCAAGAAAAACAGCGGCGTCGCATTCTTCAACGCCGGCAACCATGCTTAATGGACGGGGGAAACCCCTAACAATCTCCGCGTATTCTGGCAAGTCTTCCACGTAGAGATTAACCATCGGGCCGTGGCTGTCTGCAACAACAATTTCTTCAAAGCCGTTTTTGTGCAGCTCATCCGCAACAACAAGCGTAACCTTTGTGGCTATTTTCCTAGCCTCTTCATACAACGCGCCTTTCAAGCCCAAATGGCTCGGCGTGACAATGTAGGGCATGCCTTCCAGATCAACAGATATGAACGCTCTCATCAACTTCACCTTGTTGTTTATTCATCATAACATTTATTCACAGCTAAAACATTTTGGGCGCCGCATAGAACCAGAAGTCTAATATGGGCTATCAAGTTTATCAAATCAGAAATGAACTGTGAAAAGCCGGAAATAGATTTTCCAACAGAAATCGTCCAAGAAGGCGAAGTTAAGGCGCTTGTCCCGAAGCTCTCAGCTTTTATTGAAAAGCAGAGCGAGTATGCGCCTTCAAAAGCTCCGGTCTTCTACAACCCAGTCATGGAGCTAAACCGAGACTTCGCGGTTCTAGCAGTTCAGGTGTATCAAAAAATGATGAAACGTGAAATCTCCATATGTGAGCCGCTGGCTGGCTGCGGCATAAGGGGGGTAAGATTCGCAAGGGAAGTGGAAGGCATCAAAAAAGTCGTAATCAACGACATTAATGAGAAGGCTTACCAGCTTGCAAAATGCAACGTCAAAATGAACAAACTGGAGAAGCTTGTGGCTGTTAAAAACAAGGATGCTAATCTGTTGCTTGCTCGTTACGCCGCGCCGAGAAAACGCTTTGACGTCATAGACATAGACCCCTTCGGCTCCCCATCACCTTTCATGGATTCTGCCATACGCGCCCTCAGAGACGGCGGTTTACTCGCTTTAACAGCCACTGACATGGCACCCTTATGCGGAGTACACCCGAAAGCTTGCATACGAAAATATGGCGGGAAACCCCTCAGAACGGAGTACTGCCACGAACTGGCTGTTAGGCTCCTAATAGGCTGCTTGGCAACAACAGCAGCAAAACATGAGATGGGCATAAAAGTGCTTTTCAGCCACAGCACAAACCATTACATACGCGTTTACACAGTTCTAATGCACGGCGCAAAAAATGCTGACAAAAGCCTCCAAAACATGGGCTACATCCTTCACTGCTTTAACTGCCTATATAGAGAATCCTTAAACAAAAATGCTGCATTTGGGCATGATGGAAAATGTTCGCAATGTGGCTCGAAAATGGATTTTGCTGGACCATTATGGCTTGGGAATATAGCCGACAAAAACTTCTGCATTTTAATGGAGAAAGAAGTAGAAAAGAGAAATCTCAAATTGAAAACTAGGATTAGGCGAATATTGCTGCTGATTAAGGATGAGTGTTCGGCTCCAGCAACCTATTACGTTTTAGACAAAATCTGTAGTAAAATGGGCATGACGGTGCCCTCCGTCAGAGTTTTCATTAGAGTCTTAAAAGAAAAGGGCTTTAAGGCTTCACTAACCCACTTTAACCCGAAAGGAATAAAGTCAAATGCATCCATTATGGAAATTAGAGCTTTTGTAAAACAAACGCATCGCAAAATAGCGAGATAATAAGGATGTGAACTTAGCAAGTTTTAAAAGCGAACAGCCATGTATACCCATATCGGTGGTTATTTGAAAAAGAAAATATTGTTACCTCTAACGATAGTTGTGATAGCTGCCCTGATGCCGATGCTGATTCAGAAAGCGGAATGCATTGCCACCGTTAGAGTCTACGGCTACACAGATAAGCCTCAATACATGCCAGGCGAAACTGTAACACTAAAAATTTGGGTGTACAACGAAGGCCCAGACGAAATTGTCTTAAAAAATGTGACAATTTACCTTCCATGGTACCAACCTGTCTGGGGTGGGGACTACATTATAGATGCAAACAATTATGCGTTGCCTAAAGACCAAAGCTGGAACACTACAATAACTTTTGAGATACCTGCAGATAGTAGAGCCTACACCCCAAAAAACATCAGAGTTAAGGTTGTATACGGCATTGGATCAATCATATATACGCCCGAACGCGATATAGGTGGGCTATCCGTTATTTTACCTTCGTATACATCGCTGGAGAACATGGGTAGTCTATTAGAGAACATGGACAAACTATTGACCTTGATTACCGTACAAGTGGTGTTGATGATTGTTTGCACTATTATAATTGCGGCGATCATATTCTTCTCCACGCGAAGACCCAAAGCCATATGGGTTGAGGAAGAAGAGAAGGAAAAGTCTGAATAGCCTTAAACTCCCCTGTTTTTCCATTTAATTTTTAAGCATGAACTCTTACTCTACTTTATAGCAGTTTGGATGTTGGAGGTGTGTGGAGCTCGGGAAAATTTTAGTTGCGTCCGCTTGGCCTTACGTGAATTATACGCCGCACTTGGGTACCATGGTGCAAGTTCTGTCAACTGATGTTGTAGCTAGATATTACCGTCTAAAAGGCGAAGATGTTATTATGGTCAGTGGTTCGGATGAGCATGGGACACCGATAGAGGTTGAAGCCATTAGGCTTGGCGTTCAGCCCAAACAGTTAACTGACAAGGTTCACGCGAAAGTTGTTGAGCTTTTCAAGAGGTGGGGGATATCCTTTGACAACTACACACGCACAGAAAACCCAGTGCATAAAGACTTTGTCCAAAAGCACTTCATGAAACTTTACAGTAACGGCTACATCTTCGAAAAGGAAACTGAGATGCTTTACTGTGAAAAATGCAAACGTTTCCTTCCAGACAGATTTGTTGAGGGAAAATGCCCCTACTGCGGATACACACCAGCCAGAGGAGACCAGTGCGCAGACTCTTGTGGAAGGCTTTTAGAACCCACATTGCTTATAGACCCCTACTGTGCTATATGCAAGGCAAAACCAGTGCTGAAGAAAACCAAACACTGGTATTTTGACCTCCCGAAATTCGCGGAAGAGCTCGAGGAATATATTAGGAATAACAGACAGTTGCCGACAAACGCAAAAAACTTCAGCCTAAACTTGATAAGGGAGGGTTTAAAGCCGAGGGCTGTCACAAGGGATGGAAAATGGGGGATTCCAGCTCCCTTTCCAGGGGCGGAGGAAAAGACAATTTATGTTTGGGTTGAAGCTGTTTTGGGCTATGTTTCAGCTACAATTGAGTACTTCAAAAATCGCGGCGAACCTGAAAAGTGGAGGGAGTTCTGGTTTAACAAGGACGCAAAAACACTGTTTTTCATAGGAAAGGACAACATACCATTCCACACAATAATTTTTCCAGCGCTTCTTCTAGGCACACATGAAGGCTACAACCTTCCATGGAACGTATCCACCACGGAATTCCTCCAGTTCAAAGGCGAAAAAGCCTCAAAAAGCCTACGGAGGGGCATATGGATTGACGAAGCCCTGGAGCTTTTCCCAGCTGATTATTGGCGCTACTTCCTAATAGCCACAAGACCAGAAACGAAAGACTCAAACTTCTCATGGGAAATCTTCACTGAAAAGATTAACGCTGACTTGAACGACACCTTTGGCAACTTTATTCACCGCACATTATCCTTCATAAACAGACAGTTTAACAGCCAAGTTCCAGAACCAGCCCGGCTGGACGCGGATGACAAAAAAGTTCTTGAAGCCCTTAAAGAGAAGGTTGGCGAGATTGCCGCTGATTTTGAAGCTTGCAGGTTGCAGTCAGCCGTAAACGGAGTTATAGGCATAAGCCGCCTTGGAAACCAGTATTTGAACGAAAAGGAGCCGTGGAACCTAATTAAACGTGACAGAGCCAAAGCTGCAACCGTGATTTATGTGGCTGCACAGCTGGTTAAGGCTCTGGCGATAACTTCAGCCCCGATAGTCCCCTTCACAGCGGAGAAGCTATGGAAAACTCTTAACCTGCCAAGATGCCTTCACGAGCAGAGGTGGGATGAAGCCATAAAGCCCCTACCAGCATGGCACAAAATAGCTGAGGCTAAGCCGCTTTTCCGCAAAATAGAGGCTGACGAGAAAAGACTTGATGAAATGTTGGAGAAAGTTAGAAAGGCAATGGCGAGTGAAAACCTTTGAAAGTCAAAATAGACATCCACATTCACACATGCTACTCATATGACGGGTTAATAAAGCCAAAGGAGCTTATCCCTTACGCTAAAAGGGCTGGATTAAACGGAATAGCCATAACAGACCATGACAGAATTGACGGAGCAATAAAGCTGGCGAAAACAGCGGCGGACTTGCTAGTTATACCGGGCATAGAAGTCTCCAGCCTGGGAGGTCACATAATTGGACTGAATATCCGCGAGATTGTGCCCAAAAGCCTAACAGCAGAAGAGACCATAGAAAGAATCCATAGCCTGGGCGGATTGGCTATCGCGTGCCACCCGAAAGCCTTTTTCAAGGCGAGTCTGGGACGGAAAACAAACAAGAATTTTGATGCTGTAGAAGTTGTGAATGCTTCGGCTTTTCCCTTCAAACGTTCCACGATGCAAGCACTGGAAATAGCTAAAAACCTTGGAGTACCACATGTTGGTGGCAGTGACGCCCACCACGCCCCAGAAATAGGCTTAGCATATACGCTGGTGGACGCCGAACTCGACTGCGAAGAGGTTGTTAAAGCTATAAGAAAAGGATTATGCGAACCGGTTGGAAAAGCCATACCTTTGGGAACAAGGCTGAAAAGGGAAATCCTAGCCTTAAAAACGAAGTATTTTAGGAAAAACCGCGGTTCATGTTCCAACAACGAAGGGCTCTGTTAACCTCTTCAATGTTGCGATGGCTGAAAGAGCTGCCAAAAAACTTGTTTTCGGATTTTCGACGGAAGGCACATTTTCCACATGAATTCGCAGTTCGCCAAAATCGCCCTTAACCTCAATTTCGTGAATGTTTCGGCTAATGGTTGGGTCGGCCACCACCCGCACAATTGTTTTTTCAGCGCCTATGCCAGCCAAGCTTAGGGTTGCCGCCACATTAACATTAGCTGGAAAAAGCTTACATGCCTCTGCAGCCGAGCCCTCATATATCAGTGTTGGCCCTTCAACCCTCCCGCCAGTTTTCCTCATGAAATATGAGTTATCTACTAAGCCTTCAACAGGCTTTCTCGTTGTCAATGTTACGCCTTCAATTTTACCTATCGCTGAAGCTTTCAAGCCATCGAGTCCGGCTATGGCGCCAGATGGAATATAGACTTTCCTTTCGTTTTCCTTGGCGGTTCGGCTGATTTCGCTTAGCAGCTCAGAATCAACAAGGGCGCCTACACTCATAATCATAAGATCTTTTCCAGCCTTTAATACCTCAACAGCATAGGCTTTCACAGCCTCTTGGGAGGCAGCCTCAATAACAAGCTTAACATCATCGCATTCCAGGATCTCCCTAACGCTTTTTGCGACTTTAGGCTTGCTTTTCAGCCTTTGCACCAAATTTTTGGCCCTTTCAATATTTCTGTCAAAAACCATGAGTAGGCATGTGTTTCCGGCTTGCCCTTTATCTATGGCTTGCGCCAGCACTATCCCAATGGCGCCACATCCAATAAGCCCTACACCCAACGACATTTCACATTTAACCTTCTTATATTCGCCTACGTGAATGCTAGAGGTTTTCCTACATAAACCATTTGCCCAAGAAAAACCTAAATTGCTGTGTGAAATCCCGCTGTAAAGAAAAACACTTCGATTAGACGTTGCTAACAAAGATAAAAAACGTGGAATTTTATTCAGTAAATTTTGCAATGCAGTTTATTAAAAACAGTTTCAGGACTACTTCGCGAAACATATCGAAGCTGGTAGGCTGATTGTACACTAAATCATTCAGTTGAGCTAAGCTATGCTGTGTCATTAATGATAACATAAAAATGAACCTTTTTTCTATAGTTTATTTCCATAAAGCATTTATTGAAATGGTAACAAACGGTGTCCACTAAAATTAAGTTGGAATGAAAATGAAAAAGACAGCATCATCAATAATTATAGTTTTGCTTTGCATATCAATGTTTTCAATATTTGCTCCAAAAGTAAAAGCTGAAGAAACTGTTATCTTTCAAGACGATTTTGAAAGTTATGCAGTAGGTTCTTTTCCTTCATCTGGCGGTTGGGAGATAGTCTGGATTGGTGCTGGAAATCACTATCAAGTAATAACAGACTCCTATTACGCCTCGCCGACAAAATCGCTCCAGTTGATAGCAATTAATGAGTGGAATATGGTTGAATTTGCGGGTGTAAAGAGGGATTTCTCATCAAGCAGTGAGATAATTGGGTTTGAAGTAAGTGTATTGTTGACGGAGGATAGTTTGGGATACGTGGGTTTTAGTAACATGCAAATGGGTAGTTGGGGAAGATTCTATGCTACGATTGGTCTGGGTAACCATAGTATTTTTGCATGTGAGCAAGATAATTACTATGCTTACGAACTTCAGGAGCTTATACCTAACACATGGTATAAACTTCGAATAGTGCTTGATAGGTCTACAAGGCGCTATAGTGTATGGATTAATGATGTCCTTAGAGGGCAAGACATTGCAGTGTATTATGATCCATGGGATATTCTTTCGTTGCAACTTTTTGTAGCAGCAGACAAAAATTATTTCGATGATGTAAAGATTTTTGAAATCGGCGAAGCACCTCCACCACAAGGTGATTTAGTTGGATATTGGAGTTTTAATGAAGGTTCTGGAGCAATTGTCCGTGATGGTAGCGGAAACAGCAACCACGGAGTGTTAAATAATGGTCCAGTATGGGTTGATGGAAGGTTTGGCAAAGCGTTGAGTTTTGATGGTGTAGATGATTATGTGCGGATTGAGCCTAGTTCAAGTCTTGACGTTACCAGTCAAATAACTGTAGAGGCATGGGTGTATCCGCGGGCATACGTTGATAGTAATGGTGATAATAGTCATATAATAAGCCGATGCGCCTTCAACGGAGGCGCAATCTATGTTTTGCAAACCTATTCTCCTACAAGCACCAAAGCTGGATACGCTGTGAATCAAATTCCTTGGCATCATGCTTCTTCTGCGGATCTTCCGTTGAATACGTGGACCCATCTGGCAATGACTTATGACGGCACAACCGTAAAACTTTATATTAATGGCGAGTTTGACTCCAGTTATGCCCAATCTGGACCTATTGAAGTAACTTCAAATTGGCTTGCGTTTGGCTGCAAACCAACAGGACCATGGGGTGGCGCCGGAACCTATGCATACTTCAACGGAATTATCGATGAAGTTCGCATATACAACAGGGCGTTAAGCCAACAAGAAATACAAACAGACATGGGCGGTCCAGCCCCTCCTTTAGAGAAACATGACATTGCTGTCAAGAGTGCAGTTCTTTTAGGGACCTCTTGGTGGAGAGACGAAGGCAACAATATTGCTGAAATAAAGCTGGGACAAATTGTACCGATAAAAGCTGTTGTCGAAAATCAAGGGGATTTTGATGAGAATTTTGAAGTGCAATTATACATATCTGGTCCGACTGGCCAATATGTAGAATCTATTAGTTTGTTTCTAGCATCAGGAGATTCAACAGATGTTTATTTGTCTTGGGATACAAACAAAGACAAACCTCTGGTGGATCGTATTTACGGAATGTATGTGAAGGCATCTCTGGACGAAGACACAGATCCCACAGATAACATAGCAAACATACCCTACAATATGAGAGTGCTTCAAGTTTTTTCTAAAAATTGGCAAGTTAAACCCCATGAAGATAGTATGGCGACGATCAAATGGGAATTTCCTGACAACTTTTGGAATGATGGAAGCACGGCGCATAATCATAGACGAAACAAACCGTTCTATGCGATGGCAGTTTGGGACAATAATAACCTGACCTTGGATCAGTATTTTGACGGAACAACATATCATATAATATGGGGAAACTGGGAAGACAGCGGCTTCGACGAAAAAACGGCTCCGTGGTATTTTTATTATGCTCATGGGTTTATAAGTTATAATTCACCATTGAAATACTACTTTGAGAGCTCTTTTCCAGAAAATGCACGAATAGATGTGAGAAATGCTTTGAACGCGTGGAGTAATATAAGGGATACATCACGCGATGATATTTTTACAGGAATATTTTTCAAAGAAGTAACAAGTGTATCAGACATAAGATATCCAGGAAAAGATGCTGATATAATATTCTATTGGCGACATACCAACTTTTTGGGACAGAAAGTTTACCTTGGAGGCACAATTCCACAACCGCGCGAGATCGACGGAAAAAGCGGTTTTTACATGCAAGTATTCTTCAGTAACCGGACATGGTGGCATTATGGAAACCCGCAAGAAACACCATTTTATGAATATTCCTTTTATTCTGTTGCACTACATGAAATAGGCCATGCCCTTGGCTTAGCACATACAACTAATATAAATGAAGTGATGTATCCCGAAATACCTCTTGGAGTCGCACCAAGCATTATATCAGGCGAATCTAAAGAAAGGGCTCTTGATCTTTACTCGATTCCAGTCAATCAATACCTCAAAGTAGCTGTCCATTCGCCGGCACACATTTTGATTATCGATCCACTGGGCAGAAAGGTTGGATATGATTCTACAACAGCTACTTTTCTCCACGATATTCCATATGCGAAGGTGAACCTACTTGACACAGAACCAGAAAGTGTGGTGATACCATGGCCTCTTAATGGAACATATGTTATTCAATTAATCGGAATAGCAGACGGTTCATACACGCTAAACTTGACGCTTTCAACAGATTCTTCAACTTTCATGACTCAAACATTTAGCGGAACAATCACAAACGGTTCTATACAAACATTCACTGCAGACATTGCAACCTTAAATTTCAAGCTATATTCTTGGGACTATGTGTTCAAAGACGCAAAAAGAGATACAATATTGAGGATTAACACCAGAGACAAGTACTTCCAGTTTATAGCCCCAAACAAGGATTTCGGCGTTAAATATGACTTTAGAATGATTGTATTGAAACATGTAATAATATGTTTTGAGGATGAGGAAATGAGGCTGATCGCTACTGCAGTTGACGATAAAATCGATTTCTGCTCCGCAATTGCATTCGACAAGCAGACACGCAAAACCTACATACTAATAGACAAACCAAATCACTGACCTCTATCTACCTTATTTTTCTCACATCTTCATTCTTTCCAGCCTGAAACATCCTTAATTTTAAGATCAAAAGAACATAAACTTAATTTTCAACTCTCTAAATTCCGTTAACGTCTCCTAAACAGAAAATTGTTTTGTATAAAATGGGGGTTTGCGGGAGGGTTTATGAGTAGTCTTGTTCTATTTGGTACAAATTCAGTGTTATGCCCAGCGGTTTTTCGGGTTCGGCGTATGGCTCTAGGTTGAATAGTTGTGGTGCTATTGCCCCAAGTCCGCTTGGGGTGTACGGCGAATCCACTCCGGTCAGCACCAGGGTTACTTTTAGCTTTCCTTCCATTTCTGGGTTGACTCTTGCTCCCCAAATGACTAGTGCATTGTCGTCCATCATTTCTGTGACTATTTCTCCGACGCGGTTTGCCTCCTCAATTGTCATTTGGGCATCCCCAGAAACATGGATTAGGGCGCCCTTTGCACCAGCATAGTCCACATCCAGAAGCGGGTTTCTCAAAGCGTTTCGCACAGCCTCCTCAGCACGGTTCGGCGCATCTGACTCGCCAACGCCTATGACAGCTAAACCGCCCCGCTTAACAATGGTTTTGAAGTCTGCAAAGTCAAGGTTGATTAGGCTTGGAGCCGAAATGGTTTCCACTATGCCCTTAATCATGTTTGCCAAAACTTGGTCTGCAACTTTAAAAGCCTCATTTATTGGAAGGTTGGGTGCCAAGTGAATTAGCTTGTTGTTGTCAATTACAACTACTGTGTCGCAGTGTTTTCGCATTTCTGTTAGGGCTTGGGCTGCATATTCTATGCGTCCCTTCTCGATTCGGAAAGGCGTTGTTACAACTCCAACGGTTAGGGCGCCCTTTTTCTTGGCTATTTCGGCTATAACTGGCGCTGCACCTGTTCCTGTTCCGCCGCCTAAGCCAGCCGTTATAAAGACTATGTCCGCTCCATTCAACAACTCTTCAATTCGTTTCCTCGACTCTTCGATGGCAGCTCTCCCAAGCTGCGGGTCTCCGCCAACCCCCAAGCCCTTCGTGAGCCTTTCGCCTATCAGGATTTTCCTATGAGCCTTTGAAATGTTTAGGTGGAGGGCATCTGTGTTTATGGCTATGCATTCTGCTCCAACAACACCCATCTCCATGAGCCTCGTGACAGTGTTGTTTCCAGCCCCGCCCACACCGAGAACCAGCATTCGGCAGAAGCTTGGCGGGCGAATCTCCTCTGGAAAGGCATTCTGCCACGAATACTTGAAGGTCTGCTGCTGGCCAAGCGACTGCATTTAACCAACCCTCTTCCTGCGCCAAACCTCATTGTTTATCAAGTCACGGATAGCTACACGAATTGCCTCAGCCCTATTCGGATAAAACCTCTCATTTACGAGTTGGTCTAGTGCCTCAATATATGGTTCGGGAAGATAGAGTGTGATTAACCTCATTTTAATTTCCCCCTCCGGTGAGCGAGAAAGATAATGAATTAAGGCTATACTTTTGCATAATATTCTTTAAATATGTTTTAAATATGCTTGTTCTTTATTATATAAGATTTATGCTATCCGCGTTTCAGAAACGTGTAAATTCACATCTAGGCGAACCTCTAGGTTTTTATTTCTTGTTAAAGCATTTTACGTATTGCCATGGAAGTCACGCGGGTGTTCCTTAAGAGCTTTGGGTGTTCAACAAATTTGGCTGACGGCGAGGTTATGGCTGGCTGCTTAGCGAAGGCTGGGTTTAGACTTGTTGATAATGTGGCTGATGCTGAAGTAATTATTTACAATACTTGTGCGGTTAAGGGTCCAACGGAAAATCGCATGATTGACATTTTGAAAAGGGTTCCTAAAGTGAAGAAGCTTCTTGTTGTGGGATGCCTCCCCCTAATCAATTTTGAGAGGCTATGTCGCGAGGTACATTTTGACGGCGTTGCTGGTCCAGCCTTAGGCGAAAAAATAGTCAAGATGGTTAATGATGTTTTGAAGGGCGAAAGAGTTGTAGCTTTAGAAGATGCGGATGAGGCTAAACCAAGCTTAGACCTTCCAAGGATTCGCACAAACTCAATTGTGAGCATAATTCCCATAAGCTATGGCTGTTTAGGTTCATGTGCCTACTGCTGCGTTGTCTTTGCACGAGGACGCCTAAGAAGCTACAGCATAAAAGAAATCGTGGAACGAGTCAAAGCTGACCTAGCTAATGGTGTGCGGGAGTTTTGGCTCACCTCGCAGGACACTGCCTGCTATGGAAGAGACATTGGCACAAACTTGGCTGAACTTATTGAGGCAGTGTGCGCTGTTGATGGAGACTTTAAAGTGCGGGTTGGGATGATGACTCCTAACATGGCGTTGGGCATCCTAGAAAACCTAATTGAAGCCTATAAAAACGAGAAAGTCTTCAAGTTTCTCCATCTACCAGTTCAAAGCGGAGATAACCATGTTCTGGAAAAAATGCGCCGCTTCTACACGGTAGCTGACTTCAAAAGAATTGTAAACACTTTTAGAGCAGCCTTTCCAGAAATTACAATAGCTACGGATATTATTTGCGGTTTTCCAGGCGAAAATGGAAAAGCCTTTGAAAACACCCTGCAGTTGATAATGGATGTTAAGCCCGACATTGTTAATATATCAAAGTTTTTTGCGAGACCAGGGACTCCAGCCGCAGCCATGCATGATGCTGTTCCGTTTTCAGAAACAAAGCGAAGAAGCGCCACGCTAAGCGGTTTAGCTTTCAAAATTGCTTTTGAGAGAAATCGTGGATGGGTTGGCTGGGAAGGCGAAGTTCTAATAGATGAGGTTGGGAAGGTTGCTGGCTCATGGGTGGGTAGGAACTTCGCTTACAAGCCGATAGTTGTGAGAAGCGCTGAAAACTTACTAGGGAGAGTTGTACACGTTAAAATTTATGATGCCTCTTTAACATATCTTGAAGGCTCAATATTAGATTAGAAAACTTTTTGTAATTTTTACATGAAAAATGTGAAAATTGATTGATGTTTTGCTTTCCTTACCGCTGACATAACTGAAAATTTATATGCGCCCCTATTTAATGCGTTAAGGAATCTGAAATGCAGCCCAAAAACGTGGACAATTATTTCACCTATCCTGATAGGAGACCACCAAAATCAAAGGATAACGGGGAGATAAACGAGATTCTAAGCCGGAACATAAAATTGCCACTTGTTCACGTGGCGGATGTCTGTGGTGCAAAAATAGAGTTGTGCACCAACTCTTGGCATGTTAGCCGTTGGTGGCAGTTAAACTGGCATCTTTGCAATTCAAAACCAGATGGAACAGTTTACGTCATTAACGGTGTTGAAGGTTATGAGCCCCACTTGTTTTACGACCTTGAAAAGCGAAGAGTACTAATAATTAACTCTGAATACTATGGTGCTGCAAAATCTAACGGTGCGCTTGGCTTGGCTAGTGTAATCTTAAAGGAAAAGGGCAAGTTTCCCCTTCATGCCGCAGCCGTTGGCTTTGAAAGGGAAGGTAAATCCTATTGTGTAGCCATAATCGCTCCGACGGGGACGGGGAAGACAACGCAGTTTCATGAGCTTTTATATAATATCAGGACCAGCAAGGTTGTTGGCGACGATTATCTTTTTGCAAGCTTCGACGAAAACAGGAAAGAAGTCATTGTGGAGCAGCCTGAAAAACAGCTTTACATGAGGACTGAGATAGCGGAGAGACACCCAACTTTCATTAAGGCTTTTAACGGCTTGCCACTGGAAAACGTTATCGTTAGAAAGGAGGATTGCCGGCAAAAAAGCGACGACGTCAAAAAGATGGGGCCCTGCTATCGGCTTGTCTATGAGGGCGGAAAAAAGTGCGTTTTTGATGAGGGCTTTGACAGGTGCTACTGGTCTTATGGAAACTCTAGGATCATGTTCCCCAGGGATAGGTTCACCATGCTGGTTGCAGACGAGAAAGGCGACGTGCACGAAGTTTTTAAAGGAAAAGAAGGCGTTGCTGACAAGGCAGTCTTGAAGTATGTGCTTCTGTTGACGAGGGATGAAAGTTCACCTATAATAAGAAGGATAGAATGCGAAGAGGCAATAGAAATCCTAAAAGAGGGGAAGTTTCAAATAGCGCCAGGTTCTGGTCCGCCGGAAAAGTGGGGGCAGTACGGCTCTGAACCCTTCTATGACCCATACCAGTTGGAAATGGATAGGGATAGGCAAGAAAAGTTCTTCCGAAAACTTTTCGATTATGGCATCTTATTCTACTTGCTCAACACCGGATACCACGGTGGAAGGAAAATTGAGGTCCACCAAACCCACGCCTACATAAGGGCGGCTTTAAGGCTGAACGGCTAGCCAAAGCCCATAATTAGATAAATTATTTATTGGTTATGCGGCTATTCTATCTTTTGGAGATGAAAGTGTTTGGTTGAGGAAAACCTTGTTGAGGTTGGACGCGTGACCCACTACTTTACCAAGATTAGTGTGGCTGTAATTGAGCTTAAGGCGCCACTAGCCGTAGGCGACCGTATCGCCATTAAAGGGCCGACAACAGACTTTGAACAGGTTGTGGAGTCCATGCAAATCGAGCATAAGAATGTGCAGAGGGCTGAAGCTGGACAAAGCATAGGTCTAAAAGTTGTGCAACGTGTAAGGGAAAAAGACATAGTTTACAAGAAGCTTTAGCACCGCCTATTTTTCCTTTTTAGACTGGTTCCTCCCAGTCTGTTTGGCAACCATCCTCTGGAATTAAAATCACTGTTGTTTCGTCTGGCAATGGTGATGTTGGGTTATCTCTTACATTTATGGGTCTGGACTTGACATGGGCGTGAATGGCAACTTGCTTGTAAAACCTTTTCTCGTCGGGATGGTAAACCATTTGAAGCAAGCTCTCGTATTTTTCAACTGGAAAAGCGCCAACTTTCCCCTTTATTTCCTCATCAACAGCCTCAATAGCGTCTATTATTGAGGCTCCGTTTTCTAGGGTTAGCTGGAATCCTTGGGGAAAAACTTGCTTATTTCCCTTTGGCGGATAACTACTGTAACCTTTTTCATCATAATTGTTAATGGTGGGATTTAACTTAACCATTTTGCAAAGCCACATGCGTATGCCCAGCACAACCCTGCGTCTCCGTCTTAACGCGTGGATTTAAACGTGGAAAAGGAGAGGGATAAGCATAGTTTAGCGTTTTAGGACTTCTAAACGCTTGTTGACCTTCTCTAGTCTTTTGGCGAGGGTTTCCTTGTATTCTTCCAGCATTTTTATTTCTTCTTCAACATCCATGATTGGCCATGGAAAGACCGCGTGGTGCATATGCTTGTGCTCGTGGTGATAGTGGTGCCCTTCCACTTTACAGCAGCAACAACATCTACACATTTGGCTTTTCACCTCCTTTCCCGTGTTTTTCAAAATTTTCATGATAGAATTTTACAAGGTCTTCGAAGAGCGTTTTCCGTTTAACGATTGAGACTAGCCCCATTTTTAGGGCTTCAACGCCTTTGCCGGTCAACCTATAAACTCGCCTGTCCAGGCCGCCCTCCACTTTCTCCCACATGGATTCTAATAGGCCGCGTTCTTCCATACGCCTTAAAAGCGTATACATGGAGCCTGGCTCAAGCCTGTGGCATCCACAGCTTCGCTCTTCAATTTCTTCTAGTAGCTGGTAGCCGTGCATTGGCTTTTCATAAAGCACACGCATAATTAGGAATTGTATCCATCCTCTTTCTGGGTATTCATGCCAGCATCTGCAGCGATGATGCCTTGATCCAAACATAATTTCTCAAGAATATAACATTGTTACATATATAAGTGTTATGTTCTTGAAACAATAAATTTAAATTTTTGAATATGATAGTTAACGCTGAGGAAATCTACATGGAAGAAACGCAAGAGAATAAGGCTAAATGCGCCCACAAGTGGAAGGCTGAAGGAATAACAGAAAACAAGTCTCATGTTAAGCTTGTCTGTGTTAAATGCGGCGCTAGGAAAGAGATTGAACTCTTCCCATAAAAGGGCTGGCAACGCCATATAAATATGAATGCACGACTATTGAGAGAAGAGGTTATGCGGTCAAAAGGGAACTCTGGCGAAGGCGTGGTCAAAATTAGAAGTTGGTCCGAGTTTAGGCGTTTAGCCGAAAGCCTAAATCCAAAAGCCGTAGTCTACAACATCGAACAGAACGGATTATCGCCGAATAGAGAGCTAACCAATTTAAGGCTTATACTGCCAGCTGGACCAGCCTACTACATTTTGATAGACTCTCCAAGAGGCGAGGAAAAGCTTAAGGAGACGGGCATCCCACTAAGGAAGGACGCCAAAGGAAACCGTTACTTGGAGGAGGAAGACGTAATAAAATTCTTAAAGGAGCAGTTTAAACGCGAAGACCTAATCATATGCTCATACTGGACCATTTAGGTGCTTTACCCCTTATCTAATTCTTGTAGAATTCGCGTTAATTCTGGTTTTGCAGTCTTGTAAAAGACCCATTTGCCCTCTTTTCTTCCCTTTACAAGCCCGGCATTTTCCAGCATTCCAAGGTGATGCGAAGCCGTTGGCTGTGTCAATCCAAGGGCAATCATAATTTCGCAGACACACATTTCCCTCACTTCTAAAAGTTTTAGAATTCTTAGCCTATGCACGTCCGCCAAAGCCTTAAAAACCTTGCATTGCCTTTCGGCTTCGTCTATGCTTGCGACAGTATCGGCAAGCTTCTTTAATTCTTTCTCATATTTTGATGGGTCCTCGCGGGGACAAAGTCCAGAAACAACTAGCCGCATGAGCCTTTCATTAATTTTTTGTTTGGACATTATTCTGAATCCCGTGTTGACTACATAACAAAATATTTAAATATGTTTTGAAAACGTTAAGAGCTAAGACTACTTCA